>NZ_JANXMI010000002.1 GCF_025354735.1 Rugamonas sp. | reverse complement strand
GGCGGTCGACACGCTCAAGCGCGGCGCCTTCGATTTCTTCGAGAAGCCCTTCAACGACAACGCCCTGATGGACCGCGTGCAGCAGGGCCTGGCCGGCTCGCGCGCGGCCGGCGCCGCCGCCGCCGTGCAGGCGCGGCTGGCGGCGCTGTCGGCGCGCGAACGCGAAGTGCTGGACCTGATTTTGGCCGGCAAGATGAACAAGGTCGTGGCCGACAAGCTCGGCATCAGCATGCGCACGGTCGAAGTGCACCGCGCCCACATCTTCGACAAGATGCAGGTGAAGACGGCGGTCGAACTGGCCGGACTGCTCAAGTAAGCCCCTCCAACAATTCCAGGACAGTGAACGAGATGCCCGAAAAAACCATCGCCGAGAAAATGTTCGTCAAGAACGCCAGCGCCATCGCGGTGCTCAATGCCGACGCGCGCCACGCGGCGCTGCTGGCATCGCTGCCGGCGCCGCTGATGGCCGGCGCCGACGGCAAGGCCGACCTGGTGCTGCTGTTCGCCCACGATCAGCAAGAACTGGAAACGCTGCTGCCGCGGGCGCAAACGCGCCTGACGGCCAAGGGCGCGCTGTGGGTGGCGTATCGCAAGGGCGGCGCGAAAAGTCCAGGCGGCATCCACCGCGACACCATCGCCGCCCACGCCGCCACGCTGGGGCTAGACAGCGTCGCCATCATCTCCATGGATGCCGACTGGTCGGCGCTGCGCTTCAAAAGCCTGGGCTGATTCCGGCGCCGATCCGGGTCCGAGCCCAGCCTGCCGCCGGGCTCGCGGCCGATTTTATTGCCGATCCTGTTGCCGCGCGCCCGCGCCGTGGCAGGCCAGCGCCCACTCCACATGCTCGCGCACCAGCGCCGAGGCGGCGGCGCGGCGCGCCGTCAGCGCGGCCACAATGCGCGCATCGCCGCGCGCGCCGGCCGCCGCCGCATTGCCCAGGCCGACGGCCAGATTGCGCAGCCAGCGCTCGTGGCCGATGCGGCGGATCGGGCTGCCTTCCATGCGCCGGTTGAACTCGTCCTCGGTCCAGCCGAACAAGTCCACCATCGAGGCGTCGCCGAGGCCGTGGCGCTCGTCGAAGTCCGGCAGCACCGAGCGCTGCGCGAACTTATTCCACGGGCAGGCGGTCTGGCAGTCGTCGCAGCCGTAGACGCGGTTGCCGATCAGCGGCCGCATCGCTTCCGGTATCGCGCCCTTCAACTCTATCGTCAGGTAGGACACGCAGCGCCGCGCGTCGAGCCGGCCCGGCCCGAGGATGGCCTGGGTCGGGCAGGCCGTGATGCAGGCGCTGCACTGGCCGCAGTGGGCGCCGGTCGGCGCGTCGACCGGCAGCGGCAGGTCGACCAGCATCTCGCCGATGAAGAACATGGAGCCGGCGCTGCGGCTGAGCAGCAGGGTGTGCTTGCCGCGCCAGCCCAGCCCCGCCTTCTCGGCCAGCGGCAACTCCATCACCGGCGCCGAATCGGTGAAGACGCGGTAGCCGAAGGCGCCGATCTCGGCCTGCACGCGGTCGGCCAGCTGTTGCAGACGCGCCCGCAACACCTTGTGATAGTCGCGGCCGCGCGCATACACCGAGATCACGGCGGCGCCGGGGTCGGCCAGCCGGCGCGCCTCGCGCTGGCGCCAGTCCTCGGCGGGGGCGGCGTCGGCGTTGGCGGCAGCGTCGCCGCCTTGGTCGACGCTTTCCTGCGCCCTCGGCAAATAATCCATGCGCACGCTGATGACGCGCACCGTGCCCGGCACCAGCTCGGCCGGGCGGGCGCGCTTCATGCCGTGGCTGGCCATATAATCCATCTCACCGTGCATGCCGGCGTCCAGCCAGGCCTGCAAGCCCGGCTCGGCGTGGGTCAGGTCGGTGTCGGTGATGCGCACGTCGGCGAAGCCGAGTTCGCGGCCCCAGCCCTTGATGCGGACGGCCAGCTCGGCTAATAAAGTGGTATCGGACAGGGACATCGGTTCAGACAGGCGGTTACAATGCAGGCAGGCGGGCGCAGGTGCCCGGGACAACAACAGACCACATTCTATGCGATGCCGAACGTGACAGCCCATCTCCACACCCATTTGCACGACGAAGCGGGCACCGCCGCCCTCGGCGCGGCGCTGGCGCGCGCGCTCGCGCCCGGCCTGGCCATCTATCTGCACGGCGACCTCGGCGCCGGCAAAACGGCGCTCACGCGCGCGCTGCTGCACGCGGCCGGCCACGTCGGCCACGTCAAGAGCCCGACCTACACCCTGTCCGAACCGTACACCGTGCAGCTGCACGGCCAGGCCGTCAACGTCATCCATTTCGACCTGTACCGCATGGGCAGCCCGGAGG
Source organism: Rugamonas sp. (assembly GCF_025354735.1). Taxonomy (GTDB): domain Bacteria; phylum Pseudomonadota; class Gammaproteobacteria; order Burkholderiales; family Burkholderiaceae_D; genus Rugamonas. The sequence continues at coordinate 2,634 of NZ_JANXMI010000002.1, read as the reverse complement.
AGTTTCTCGACGCCGGCTTCCGCGAAGACTTCAACGGCGCCAACATCTGCATCGTCGAATGGCCGGAGAAGGCCGAGCCGGTGCTGCCGCCGCCCGATCTGCACATCCATCTGACGGTGTCCGGCGCGGGCCGTGATGTAGAATTGCAGGCGTCGTCTGCCCTGGGTCTGTCATGCCTCGAACGCCTCCGTTTCGCCCCCAATCTGTGAACCGCCAGCCCAAGACCATCAGCCGACGCACCGTGCTCAAGCTCGGCGGCACGCTGCTGCTGTCGGTGCTCGGTCCCCTGCCCGCCGCCGCCGCGCAAATCCTCGCCGTGCGGGTCTGGCCGGCCGACGACTACACCCGCGTCACACTGGAAAACGACGCCGCCCTCAAGGCCACCCACTTCATCGTCAAGGACCCCGAACGGCTGGTGGTCGACATCGAAGGCCTGGAGCTGAACCCGACGCTGAAAAGCCTGGTCGCCAAGATCCAGTCGAACGACCCCTACATCAAGCAGGTGCGGGTCGGCCAGAACCGGCCCAACGTGGTGCGGCTGGTGTTCGACCTGAAGGAAGAAATCAAGCCGCAGGTGTTCACGCTCGAACCGGTCGGCGCCTACAAGCACCGCCTGATCTTCGACCTGTATCCGGTGCGGGCGGTCGACCCGATCGCCGCCATGATAGAAAAAGGCGAGTGGTCGCCGGCCGGCGTGCCGACCGCGCCGGCCATGCCGGGGGCGCCGCTGGCCGGCCTGCCGGCGCCGCCGCCGGCCGACCCGGTCAAGACCGATACGCCGCCGCTCAAAACCGACACGCCGCCGCTGAAGTCGCCGCTGTCGACGCCGGAACTGGCGCAGCAGCAGCAGCGCGCCGACGGCGGCAAGGCCGGCGCGCCGCCCAAGGTGCTGCGCATGATTACCATCGCGCTCGACCCCGGCCACGGCGGCGAAGACCCCGGCGCCTCCGGCAATCGCGGCACCCACGAAAAAGACATCGTGCTCGCCATCGCCAAGCGCCTCAAGGGCAAGCTCGAAGAACAGCCCAATATGCGCGTCATGCTCACGCGCGACGCCGACTACTTCGTCCCCCTCGGCACCCGCGTCGACAAGGCCCGCAAGGTGCAGGCCGACTTGTTCGTGTCCATCCACGCCGACGCCTTCGTCGACGCCAGCGCGCGCGGCTCGTCCGTGTTCGCGCTGTCGGAAAAGGGCGCCAGCTCGAGCGCCGCGCGCTGGCTGGCCAACAAGGAAAACCAGGCCGACACGATAGGCGGCGTCAACGTCAAGAACAACGACCTGCAACTGGCCAGCGTGCTGTTCGACCTGTCGACGACGGCCCAGATCAACGACAGCATGAAGCTGGCCAAGGCCGTGCTGGGCGAAATCGGCGGCATCAACCGGCTGCACAAGGGCGCGGTCGAACAGGCCGGCTTCGCCGTGCTCAAGGCGCCCGACATCCCGTCCATCCTGATCGAAACGGCCTTCATCTCCAATCCGGAAGAAGAAGCGCGCCTGCTCGACAACGCCTACCAGGACCAGATCGCCGACGCCATCGTCAAGGGCATCCGGCACTACTTCGCGAAAAATCCGCCACTGGCCAAGAGCCGGCTGACCTGATCGGGCTTCGCGCGCGCGGCCGGCGCCTACGGTGCGCGCCATGGCGCGCGGGGATCGATTACCATGCCCCCATCGCCACCGGCACACAACACAAGAGGACCAACATGGCTGCAACGGAAAGCCCCATCTCGATGATCCAGGTCGGCCAGCTGGCGGCGGTGCGCATCAGCGCCGCCGACGGCGCCCAAGCCACCGTGGCGCTGTTCGGCGCCCACCTGCTGTCGTGGAAAACGGCCGACGGCCGGGAGCGCATTTTTTGCAGCGCCCGCTCGGCGCTCGACGGCAGCAAGGCCATACGCGGCGGCATGCCCGTCATCTTCCCCCAGTTTAACCAGCGCGGCGACGGCCCGCGCCACGGCTTCGCGCGCCTGAGCACCTGGCGTTTGATCGGCGACGGCATCGGCAGCGACGGCGCCTACGCCGAATTCGGCCTGGCGCCGGGCGACGTGCCGGCCGCGCTGGCGCAGGCCTGGCCGCACATCTTCCAGCTGCGGCTGCGCTTCACGCTGCAAGGCGGACAGCTCGACATCGAATTCAATGTGCGCAACAGCGGCACCGCGCCCTTCCCCTTCGGCGTCGCGCTGCACACCTATTACGACGTCGGCCAGTTGGACGCCGCCCGCGTCGACGGCTTGCAGCGCATGCGCTACACCGACCCGGCGCCAGCCAGCGCCGTGCAGGACGCGGCGGCGCTGACGTTCACGGAAAAGCTCGACCGCATCTACCAGGCGCCGGCCGAACTGACGCTGCACACGGCCGACGCCGCGCTGCGGCTGCAACAGCAGGGCTACAACGAGTGGGTGGTGTGGAATCCCGGCGCGGAAGATGCGGCCGCGCTGGCCGACCTGGAAGACGATGAGTATCTGCGCTTCGTCTGCATCGAACCGGCGCGGGTCGACCAGCAGTTGCTCGACGCCGGCGCCGAATGGACCGGGCGGCACAGCATACGCTGCTGAGTTCTGACCGCTGCGTGCATCGGCAAACTAATACGGGGTCAGACCACGGTTTCGAGAGATTCATTCGAAACCGTGGTC
>NZ_JANXMI010000326.1 GCF_025354735.1 Rugamonas sp. | reverse complement strand
GGCCGCCCCGCCCCGCCGCGCCGGCCTGCGCGCGGCGCCGGCGCAAGGTGCTGCTGGCCGAGGACAATGTCGTCAACGTCGAGGTGGCCTGCGCCATGCTCGAAAGCCTGGGTCTGGACGTCAACCTGGCCGCCGACGGCGAACAAGCGCTGCAATCGGTGCGCGACGACGATTACGACCTGGTGCTGATGGATTGCCAGATGCCGGTGATGGACGGTTTCGCCGCCACCGCCGAAATCCGGCGCCACGAATCGCAGCAGGGCCGCGCCGGCGCGGTGCCCATCATCGCCATCACCGCCAACGCCTTGCAGGGCGACCGCGAAGCCTGCCTGGCCGCCGGCATGGACGATTACCTGAGCAAGCCGTTCACGCAGCAGGCGTTGGGCCAGGCCATCGCGCGCTGGATTACGCTGCCGCGCGCGGCCACCGTGCACCATGACGACGGCCCGGACCCGCATCCGGACCTGGGCCTGGAGTTGGATTCGGCCTCGGATCCGAACGCAGACCGCATCGCACCCGCCGTCCCGCCAGCCTCAGAACCGGGCCCCGCGCCCGGCCCGCGAACAGACGCCGTGACGGCGCCACCAATTGACACGCCACCATCCGCGCCGGCCGGCACCGCGCCGGCGCCCAACCGCCACCACCTGAACCGCCGCGCGCTCGACCATATCCGCGCGCTCAGCGCCGACCACGGCGAGGCCCTGCTCGAACGCGTGCTGCACGCCTACGTCGACGACACGCCCAACCAGTTCCGCACGCTGCGCCTGGCCATCGCCACGCGGCAGCCCGAGCACTTGCGGCGCGCCGCCCACAGCCTCAAGTCGAGCAGCGCCAACGTCGGCGCCGAGACACTGGCGCGGCTGGCCAAGGACCTCGAACAACTGGGCCGCGACGACCGCACCGACGGCGCCGCCGCCATCCTGAGCGACATGGAATATGAATTCCAGGCCGTGCGCAGCGCGCTGAGCGCCATTTTAGAAAAGGAAACGTGATGGCACCGCCCCTCCCCTCCAAACGCGGCCTGGTCCTGGTGGCCGACGACGATCCCGTCATGCGCCTGCTGATGATGGAAATGCTGGCCCAGGTCGGCCTCGACGTGATCGAAGCGGAAGACGGCCTCAAGGCGCTGGCCTTCCAGCAAAGCATGGCGCCGGACCTGGTGTTGCTCGACGTCGACATGCCGGCCATGGACGGCTATGCCGTGTGCCGCGAAATCCGCCGCCGCCCGTCCGGCGCCGCCGTGCCCATCATCATGGTCACCGGCAGCGACGACCTCGAAGCCGTCACCCACGCCTACGAAGAAGGCGCGACCGATTTCGTCTCCAAGCCGATCAACTGGCCGGTGCTCGGCCACCGCGTGCTCTACGTGCTGCGCGCCAGCGACGCCATCGCCCGCCTGCGCATCGCCGACGCCCACAACCGCGCCGTGCTCGCCGCCATCCCCGACACCTTTTTTCGCCTCAACCAGGACGGCTATTATCTGGACTACGAGCAGGGCCATGATTCGAGCGCCGTGTTTTCGGCCGCCCACTGCGTCGGCAAGCACATCAGCGAAGTGCTGCCGCCGGCCATCGCCGAACGCTTGCAGCAGCAGATGCAGACCGTGCTGGAAACCCAGCACATCCGTTCCGTCGACTACGCGCTGCAACGCGGCGACACGGTCCAGCATTTCGAGGCGCGCCTGGTCACCAGCGGCGCCGGCGAGGTGCTGGGCCTGGTGCGCGACATCAGCGAACGCAAGCGCACCGAAGAACAAATCCGCCGCCTCGCCTATTGCGACAGCCTGACCGGCATCCCCAACCGCCAGGCGTTCCTGGAAACGCTGGAGAGCGAACTGGCGCGCTCCAAGCGGGACGGCAGGAAGTTCGCCGTGCTGTTCATGGACCTCGACGCCTTCAAGCGCATCAACGACACCCTGGGCCACAACGTCGGCGACCATTTGCTGCAAGCCGTGTCGGAACGGTTGCGCGACACGATACGGCCCAGCGACCTGGTGTCGCGCGCCGCCGAGCAGGGAGTCCAGGGCGACCATAATCTGGCGCGCCTGGGCGGCGACGAATTCACCATCCTCATCCCCGACCTGGAGCGGGTCGACAACGCGCTCAACGTCGCGCACCGCGTCAAGGAAGTGATGCGCCGCCCCTTCCTGCTCGACACCCACGAAATCTTCGTCACGGCCAGCATCGGCATTTCGCTGTATCCGCAAGACGGCGAGGACTGCGACTCGCTGCTCAAATACGCCGACACGGCCATGTACCACGCCAAGAACTGCGGCAAGAACAACGCCAAGCTGTACAGCTCGTCGCTGACGATGCAGATCATGAGCCACGTCAAGCTCGAAGTAGGCTTGCGCAAGGCGCTGCAACACAAGGAACTGTATCTGTTGTACCAGCCGCAGATCGACGTGCCGAGCGGGCAGATCGTCGGCGTCGAGGCGCTGGTGCGCTGGCGCCATCCCGAGCGCGGCGTGATTTCTCCGACCGAATTCATCCCGCTGGCCGAGGAGACGGGCTTGATCGTGCCCATCGGCGAATGGGTGTTGCGCACGGCCTGCGCCCAGGCCGGGCCTGGCAGCTGCCCGGCAAGGCGCCGCTGCGGATCGCCGTCAACCTGTCGGCCAAGCAATTCAAGGATGAGAACCTGACCCAGATCGTGCTGTCGGCCCTGCACGACACCGGCCTCGACGCGCAACTGCTGGAACTGGAACTGACCGAAGGCACGCTGATGGATGACGCCCGCGCCACCCTGGTCACGCTGGAACAGTTGCGCGGCATCGGCGTCCACCTGTCGATCGACGATTTCGGCACCGGCTACTCGTCGATGAACTACCTGAAGCGCTTCGACGTGCGCACCCTGAAGATCGACAAGAGTTTCATCAGCGGCTTGCCGCAGGACACGGAAAACGCCGCCATCACGCGCGCCATCATCGCCATGGCGCACGGCCTGAGGATGGTGGTGGTGGCCGAAGGCGTCGAGACCGGCGAGCAGTTGCTGCTGCTGGAACAATACGGCTGCGACATGGCGCAGGGCTACCACCTGGGCCACCCATCGTCGCCCGAGTCGATCACGCTGATGCTGGGCAAGCAATACGCGCCGAACGGGGCGGCCTGCTAGCTGCGGCGCCATGGTGAACGCCAGGCAACGCGACAATATTGCACGACTCTAACGCAAGATACCCGCCAACTCAAAATCCGCAACGACCATCAGAACGCTGCCGAACGGATCGCTCGCCATCCAGGCATGGTCGCCGGGCCGATCAGGCGGTTCATACGCCGTCTACGAAAAGCAAATCGATGGCGGCGGCACAACCGTTCAATATACCAAAACCACTTACGATCAAAGCGGGCGTATCATCAACGTGAAAGACCAGATGAACGGAGGCGTATTTTAATGAACGTCCGCGAGATCGACCGCCTCGCAGCGGTGCGCTCGCTGCTCGATTTTTCCTTGCCGCTGCAAGATAGCCTGCGGCAGCTGGCGTCGCTGGACTGGGACTATGAAGGCGCCGCCGCCACGCTGCGCAAGGAACATATCGCCGCCGTGCTGGCGCGGTATCGCGCGGGACAACTCGGCGCAGCCGATATCGAAGCCTGGGCCGATGCGGTCGAGGGCCGCGACGATATCGACTTCGAGATGGCCGATGCACGCCTGCTCAAGGACCTCATCTTCGAGCTGGCCAACCCGCTATTGACCCACGCCCTGAACCAGACGCGCGCGGCGGATCTGCTGGCGCGGCTGCTCAGGACGGCGGCGCCTACAGCACGCCATCGCCCTTGAGCGCGGCGATCTCCGCCGCGCCATAGCCGAGCGCGCCCAACACTTCCTCGTTATGCTGGCCGAGCGCCGGCCCCATCCACTGCGTGCGGCCGGGCGTGGCCGACAGCTTGGGCGAGATGGCCGGCAGCTTGAGCGGCGTGCCGTCGGCGAAGTGGTGCTGCTCGAACATGTCGCGGGCGAGAAATTGCGGATCGCTCATCATGTCGCGCACCGAATAGATCTTGCCGGCCGGGACGTCCGCCGCCTGCAACACCGTCAGCGCGCCGGCGATGTCTTGCGTGTCGCACCAGGCCTGGATGGCGGCGTCGATCTCGGCCGTGCGCGGCACGCGGCCATCGTTGCGCGCCAGTTGCGGGTCGCCGGCCAGGTCGATGCGGCCGATGGCCAGCATCAGCCGCTTGAAGATGGCGTCGCCATTGCCGGCGATGACGATGTTGTCGCCGTCGCCGGTGGTGTAGGTGTTCGACGGCACGATGCCGGGCAGCGCGCCGCCGGTGCGCTCGCGCACGACGCCGGCGTGGTCGAATTCCGGCACCAGCGACTCCATCAGGTTGAACACGGATTCGTACAGCGCCACGTCGACCATCTGGCCCTGCCCCGTTTGCCGTCCGCCGGTGGCGTCGCGGTGGCGCAGCGCCATCATGGCGCCGATCACGCCGTGCAGGGCCGCCACCGAGTCGCCGATCGACACGCCCACCCGCACCGGCGGCCGGTCGGCGTGGCCGGACACGTAGCGCAAGCCGCCCATGGCCTCGCCGATGGCGCCGAAGCCGGGCATGTCCTTCATCGGCCCGGTCTGGCCGAAACCCGACAGGCGCACCATGATGGTGGCCGGATTGAGGGCCCGCAATTGCTCGTAGCCAAGCTCCCATTTTTCGAGCACGCCGGGCCGGTAGTTTTCGACGATGATGTCGGCCTCCAGCGCCAGTTGGCGGGCGATGGCGCGGCCGCGCGCGTGCTTCAGGTTGAGCGTCAGGCTTTTCTTGTTGCGCGCCTGCACCGACCACCACAGCGACGTGCCATCCTTGAGCACGCGCCATTGCCGGATCGGATCGCCGCCGTCGGGCGATTCGATCTTGACCACCTCGGCGCCGAACTCGGCCAGCATGCGGGCGCAGAACGGCCCGGCGATCAAGGTGCCCAGCTCCAGCACCTTGATGCCGGCCAGCGGCAGGGCGGCCGCCGGCTTGCCTGAGGAGGACGGTGCGCTCATGGCCTCAGGTGGCCCGGCGGTCCAGCATGGCGCGGGCGATGGTGCCGGCGTCCACATATTCGAGCTCGCCGCCCACCGGCACGCCGCGCGCCAGCCGGCTCACGCCCAGGCCGCGCGCCTTCAGCATTTCGCTGATGTAGTGCGCGGTCGCTTCGCCCTCGTTGGTGAAGTTGGTCGCCAGCACGACTTCGCCGACCACGCCGTCGGTGGCGCGCTCGATCAGCTTTTCCAGATGGATATCCTTGGGGCCGATGCCGTCCAGCGGCGAGAGCCGTCCCATCAGCACGAAGTACAGGCCCTTGTAAGTGAGCGTCTGCTCTATCATCAGCTGATCGGCCGGCGTCTCGACCACGCACAGCAGGCGGCGGTCGCGCTGCTCGTCGGCGCAGGTGCCGCACACCTCATCTTCGGTGAAGGTGTTGCACTGCGCGCAGTGCTGCACCGCCTCGACCGCCTGATGCAGCGCGCGCGACAGCATGGCCGCGCCCTCGCGGTCGTGCTGCAACAGGTGGAAGGCCATGCGCTGCGCCGACTTGGGGCCGATGCCCGGCAGCCGGCGCAAGGCCTCGGTCAGGAAGTCAAGCGACTTGGACATCAGGCGTACCGCCCGATCCGCGACATGGCGATCAGAACGGCATCTTGAAGCCGGCCGGCAGATTCATGCCGGAAGTGAGGCCGCCCAGCTTTTCGGCCGACGTCGCCTCGGCCTTGCGCACGGCGTCGTTGAAGGCGGCGGCGACCAGGTCTTCCAGCATGTCCTTGTCCTCGGCCAGCAGGGTCGGGTCGATGGAGACGCGCTTGACTTCGTTCTTGCAGGTCATGACGATCTTGACCAGGCCGGCGCCGGACTGGCCTTCGACATCGATCAGCGCCAGCTGGTCCTGGGCCTTCTTCATATTGTCTTGCATCGCTTGCGCCTGCTTCATCAAGCCGGCCAATTGGTTTTTCATCATGATGGAATACTCCGTAATTGAAATAAGTTGAAAGAAAATCAGGCGGCGGCGGCCGGCGGCACGATGGAACCGGGCACCACGAAGGCGCCGAAGTCGCGCATCATCTCGTTGACGAAAGGATCGCCGGCGATGGTGTCCTCGGCCGCCTGCTGACAGGCTGCGCGGTGGGCTTGCGCCTCGGCGCTGGCCGTGTACCATACGGCGCCGAGTTCGGTGTCCACGCGCACGGCGCGGCCGAAGCGCTCGCCCAGCGCGGCCGTCAGCTTCTCGACGTTGCCGGGCGTGCGCCAGGTTTCGATCGGCACGCGCACCCGGAACACGTGGGCGTTGCCGTCGAGCGTGCAATCGATCAGCTCGGCCTGCATGGCCAGTTGCTGCGCCACGCCGCGCAGCGGCAAGGCGGCGGCCACGGCCGGCCAGTTGCCGTCCCAGTCCAGGCCCGGCACCGGCGTGATGACATAGGCGTGCGGCGCGCGCGCCGGGGCCGGGGCCGGGCGCGCCGATTGCGGCGCGGCGGCCGGCATCGCCTCCATCATCGATGCCGGCGCCGACTGCGCGACGGCGGTGTCATCGGAAAATTCGGTGACCCAGGGCGGCAAGTCGTCGTCGTCGGCTTGTTGCTGTGCTTGTTGTGGTGCCAACGGCGGCGGCATCGCCTGCGCGGGCATGGCGCGCACCGGCGGCGTCTGCTGGGCCGGCGACGCCATCTGCGACGCCTGCTGAAGCTGCGGCGCCACGGCCGGACGCGCGGGCGCTTCCAGCACGGCAGCGGCAGCGGAGCCGTCGCCAGCCGACAGCGACGGCGCACTATCTTCCCACGGCGCCGGATTGCGCGGCGCACTCGGCGCGGACGCGACCGGCGCCGCCGAAGCGGCCGGCGCTGCGGACGGCGCCGGTGGCATGGCGCGTGCCGCAGCCGAGGTCTGCGATACAGCGGCGGCTGGCGTCGATGCTGGCGTTGATGCTGATACTGGCGCTGGCGCCGGTGCCGCCGAGTCCGGCGCCGCACCCGACGCTGGCGGACGACCGCCCTGTTTCGAGGCCGCACGGGCCGCTTGCAAGGCGGCGTCGATCGCGGCGCGGGCGCTGCTGACCGGCACCTGCGGCGTGGCGGCGACAGCTGGCGCCGCCGCATATTCGCGAACGGGCGCCGGTGCGGGTGCCGGCGCCGGTGCAGGCATGGCCATCATCGGCCGCGCCGGAACAGCGGTGGCGGCCGGAGCAAAGGCGGCAACCGAGGCAGCCGAGGCGGAAGCGTTTGCAGCAGCCGGCACCGACATCGATGCCACCGCCGACGCCGGCGCAGCGTCACCGCGCGCCGCATCGCCGCGCGCCAGCGCCGCAGCGGCGCCCGCCACGACGGCGGCTGGCGGCAGCACGGCGGCATGGCTGGCCATCGAC
>NZ_JANXMI010000223.1 GCF_025354735.1 Rugamonas sp. | reverse complement strand
CTGGCGCCGAAATGCTGGCCCGGATGCTGGCGGCCCATCAGCTCGGCCAGGCGCTGGCCCATGGGGCCGGAGCTGGTCAGCTGCGCCAGGTACTCCTTGCGGCGCATGTTTTCGCGGATGGCGACGAACTCCATCTCGGGCGTGACGATGCCGCGCCGCGCGTAATGCATCTGGGTGACGTTGGCTTGCCCGTCGGCGCCGGCGCGCGCGCGGCGCGGCTTGCGGTGCAACTGGAAGCGCAGCGCGGCCAGCGCCGGATCGGCCAGCCGCGCCTGGCCGTATTCGGACGAAGGGCCGGCCAGTTCCTCGGTGTCGCCGCGCTCGAGTATCCACGGCAGGCGCGGCGTGGCGGCCAGGCCGGCGCGGATGTCGATGACGGCGTCGGGATCGGTGTAGGGGCCGGACGTGTCGTAGACATAGACCGGCGGATTGCGTTCGAAGCCGAAGGAGGCCGGCGTGTCGGCCTGGGCGATTTCGCGCATCGGCACGCGGATGTCGGGCCGGCTGCCGACGATGTAGACCTTGCGGGAATTGGGCAGCGGCGCGATCGCGGCCTGGTCCACCGTGGCGGTGGCGGAGAGGAATTTCGGATGGTCGTTCATGTGGCTCCTTTGGTAGGCTACAGGAGCCAGCAAAGGAGGGGTCGGAGCGCGCGGGGATGGACGGCGGCGTGATGACAGGGCGGCGCGCGGTCCGGCGGCGATTCCTAATGCTTCCCTTCGCTGGCATTATCCAGATCAGGTTCGGAGGGTATTTCTCACCCGCGCATCGCATTGCGACTTGCAGGACCCCTAGCGTGTGCCGCCTTGCGGCAGCGGATCGAATTATACGCCGTTCGCCGGCGCGCGCAACATGGATGAAAAGACACCGGCGTGCCGCTATCGTGGCGATTTGGTTCGCGGCAATTTTGACAACTCCCGCTAAGGGGATAGATGACTGCAAACGATGCTAAATGCGCTATCATCTTCAGACCAGCGGCGCGCTCGCGCCCTGTGCATTTCTGTGATGTTCTCTTGCCGGGATGGTCCCATCCCCTAACCTACGCTCGCCGAAGGAATGACCGACATGGCTACTTCATTCACGTTAAACGGTAAAACAGTCTCGGCCACCGCCGAGCCGGACACGCCCCTGCTGTGGGTGATCCGCGATGAGATCGGCCTGACCGGCACCAAGTTCGGCTGCGGCCTGGCCCTGTGCGGCGCCTGCACCGTGCACCTGGACGGCACGCCGATCCGCTCCTGCCAGACGCCCGTCTCCGTGGTCGCCGGCAAGAAGGTCGCCACCATCGAATCGCTGTCCAAGGACAATAGCCATCCGCTGCAAAAAGCCTGGATCGCGCACGACGTGCCGCAGTGCGGCTACTGCCAGTCGGGTCAGCTGATGAGCGCCGCCGCGCTGCTGCGCGAGAATAAAAATCCCAGCGACGCCGACATCGAGAACGCCATGAGCGGCAACATCTGCCGCTGTGGCACCTACAACCGCATCCGCGCCGCGATCCACACCGCCGCCGCCGAAATGCGCAAGGCTTGAGGAGAACGCCATGACGACGACACGACGCGACTTCATCAAGACCACGGCGCTGGCCGGCGCCGGCCTGACGCTGGGCGTGCTGCTGCCCGGCACGGCCGAACTGGCGCAGGCGGCCGGCACCATCCACACGCCCAACGCCTGGGTCCACATCGCCGACGACAATACCATCACGCTGATCCTGGCGCGCTCGGAAATGGGCCAGGGCGTCTACACCTCGCTGCCGATGCTGCTGGCCGAGGAACTGGCGGTCGACCTGCGCAAGGTGAAGGTGGAAACGGCGCCCGTCGGCGCGGCCTACACCAACGCGCTGCTGGGCGCGCAGATCACGGGCGGCTCCACTTCCGTGCGCGAAGGCTGGGAAAAACTGCGCGTGGCCGGCGCCCAGGTGCGCATGATGCTGGTCAGCGCCGCCGCCGCCAAATGGGACCTCAGCCCCGACCAGCTGCGCGCGGCCGACGGCAAGGTGACGGGGCCGAAAGGCCGCAGCGCCACCTACGGCCAGCTGGCCGAGGCGGCGTCCAGGCTGCCCGTGCCCAAGGACGTCGTGCTGAAGGACGCCAAGGACTTCAAGATCATCGGCAAGGCCACCAAGCGCCTGGAGACGCCGCACAAGGTCAACGGCACGGCCCAATACGGCATCGACGTCAAGCTGCCGGGCATGGTGTACGCGTCGGTGGAACAATGTCCCGTCATCGGCGGCAAGGTGCTCAGCTTCGACGCCGCCAAGGCCAAGGCGATGCCCGGCGTGATCGACGTGGTGCAGATTCCGGACGGCGTGGCCGTCGTCGCCAACTCCTGGTGGCGCGCGAAAAAGGCGCGCGAGGCGCTGACCGTGGTGTGGGATGAAGGCCCGGTCGCGCACATCAGCAACGCCTCGATGCAGGACGGCATGCGCAAGGCGGCGGACCAGCCGATCCCGATCAAGAAGACCGGCGACGCCGACGCGGCCCTGAAGTCGGCCGCGAAAACCCTGAGCGCCGAATACTGGTCGCCGCTGCTGGCCCACGCGACCATGGAGCCGCAGAATTTCACCGCCGACTACAAGGACGGCAAATGCCTGGTGATCGGCCCGGCCCAGTTCCAGCAGGGCACGCAGGGCAATGTGGCCGGCGCGCTCGGCCTCAAGCCGGAGGACGTGACCGTCAAGACCACCTTCCTCGGCGGCGGCTTCGGGCGCCGGCTGGAATACGATTTCGCGGTGCAGGCGGCGCAGATTTCCAAGGCCGTCGGCAAGCCGGTCAAGCTGCTGTGGACGCGCGAGGACGACACCACCCACGACTTTTACCGGCCGATGGCCCTGCACCGCATGCGCGCCGGACTGGACGCGTCGGGCCGGCCGGTGGCGCTGACGTTCCAGCTGACGTCGCAGTCGATCACGCAGCGCCTGTTCGGCCTGCCGAAGGGCACGCTCGATCCCTTCATGGCCGAGGCGTCCGTGGTCAGCTACGACATCCCGAACATGACGCAGGAATTGATCGAGCACGACAGCGGTCTGCGGGTCGGCTACTGGCGTTCGGTCAGCCATGCGCTCAACGCCTTCGCCAACGAGAGTTTCATCGACGAGATGGCGGCGGCGGCCGGCAAGGACCCGTATCAATATCGGCTATCGATGCTGGACAAGCAGCCGCGCTTCGCCAACGTGCTGAAGCTGGCGGCCGAGAAGTCCGGCTGGGGCAAGCCACTGCCGGCCGGCCACAGCCGCGGCATCGCGCTGATGGAGGGCTACGACACCTATATGGCGCAGGTGGCGGAAATCTCGGTCAAGGACGATACGATACGGGTCCATAAAGTGTGGGTGGCGGCCGACCTGGGGCAGATGATTAATCCCGACACGGTGGAGGCGCAGCTCGAATCGAGCATCGCCTTCGGGCTGTCGGCCGTGCTGGGTTCGGAGATCACGCTGGAACAGGGCCGCGTGCAGCAGACCAACTTCCACAACTATCCGGTGGTGCGCATGTCCGACATGCCGCGCATCGACGTCACGCTGGTGCCGAGCACGGAAAAACCGGGCGGCATCGGCGAACCGGCGACGGCGCTGATCGGCCCGGCGGTGGCGAACGCGCTGTTCGCCGCCACCGGCAAGCGGCTGCGCAAGATTCCACTGTCGCAGGAAAATATCAAGGCGGCTTGACGGCGCCGGCAACGCAATGCAAAACGGCAGGCCAGCTTCACGCTTGGCCCGCCGTTTTTTTTCGTGCCGAATTTCACACGTATTTCACACCCATATCACACGCACATCGCGCCGAATATCGCGCCTGAATACTCAGCCTACTCAGCCGTGAACGCCTGAAACCGCGCTCTCAGACCGCGCGCTTGCCGGCCTGTCTGCCGGCGCCGCTGGCCAGCGCCAGGCGCGGCGTGGCGGCGCTGGTGGTGCGGCGGGCGGCCGCCACATTGGCGCGCGGCGCTCTGGCTCCGGCCGAAGTCGCCGACACATCGAGCTTGAACTGGCTGACGGTCTGCGCCAGCGCGTTGGCCTGCACTTGCAGCGCGTCGGCCACGGCGGCCGCTTCCACCACCAGCACCGCGTTCTGCTGGGTGACGTGATCGATCTCGCTGATCGAGCGCGTCACGCTGTCGATGCCTATGCTTTGCTCGCGGCTGGCGCCGAGGATGTCGGCCATGATGACCGTCACCTTCTGGATGCTGCCGACCACATCCTCCATCGTCGCGCCGGCTTCCTTGACCAGCCGGCCGCCCGCGTCGACGCGCTCGACCGAGGCATCGATCAGCGACTTGATTTCCTTGGCGGCGGTGGCCGAGCGCTGCGCCAGGTTGCGCACTTCGGAGGCGACGACGGCGAAGCCGCGGCCCTGCTCGCCGGCGCGGGCCGCTTCGACGGCCGCGTTCAGCGCCAGGATATTGGTCTGGAAGGCGATGCCGTCGATGACGCCGATGATGTCGACGATCTTGCGCGAGGCGGCGCTGATGTCGTCCATCGTCTCCATCACCTGTCCGACCACGCCGCCGCCCTTGACGGCGACGGCCGAGGCCGAGCGCGCCAGCTCGTTGGCCTGGTGCGCGTGGTCGGCGTTCTGGCGCACGGTGGCGGTCAGCTCTTCCATCGACGCGGCCGTCTCCTCCAGGCTGGCCGCTTGCTGCTCGGTGCGGTTCGACAGGTTCTGGTTGCCGGCCGCGTTGCTTTCCGATTCGGCGGCGATGCTGTCCGTGCCGCTGCGCACCTGGGCGACGATGCGGGTCAGGCTGTCGCGCATGCCGCTCATGGCGTACAGCAGGCTGCTGGTGTCGCCGGGGCGGACGCGGATTTCACCGGACAGGTCGCCGGCGGCGATGCGTTCGGCGACGCGGGTGGCGAAGTCCGGCTCGCCGCCCAGCTGACGCAGCAGGTCGCGCGCCAGCACGCCGGCGCCGGCCATGCCGACGGCGACGGCGACGGCCGTCAGCAACAGCAGCCACAGGCGGCTGGAGCGGTAGATGCCATCGATATCGTCGGCCGTGCTGTTGATGTTGGCGCGTTGCAGCTCCAGCAATTTGTGCACCTGGCTCATGTATTTGGCCGACGCCGGCAAGAAGGTTTGCTCGAACATATTGCGCGCCTGGAACAGCTTGCCGTCCGTGCGCAGCTGCACGATCTGGGCCCCGGCATCCTTGTAGGCGGCGCGGTCGAGGGCGATTTCGGCGAACAGTTTCCTTTCGGCCTCGGACACCAGCAGCTTGCCGATCTGCTCCTGCAGCTTGGTCGAGGTGCTGCTGGTTTCGGCGGACGCCGGCTCGAAGTAGGCTTGCAAGCTGATGTCGGAACTCTTGGAAATGGCGGTGGTGCGGGTGACGGCCGTGCTGATGGCCTGATACCAGTCGCTAATCATGCGTTCCTTGGCCAGCGGGGTTTGCGTCATGTCGCGGGTGGCCTGGGCCACGGTGGCGAGACGCCAGATACCGATGGCCGTGACCACCAGCATCAGCGCCAGCACGACGCCAAATCCGATGCTCAGACGCATGCGCGTAGTGAGGTTTTTCATAAAATTGTCTCTTTCTGACTTTTAAAAATGGCCGGGGCCAGGATTTCGGTTCCACCCCTTATGTTTGAGCGGTAACTTTCTGTACTGTACATCAATTGCCCGCAGGTATGGGGTCGGCGCGATTTTATGTGCACATTGGTTAGGCACCGGTGGCAGCGGTGGCGCAGTCCCTTATAATGATTCTTTTCGCAAAAAACATAAGCCAAATCATGGAATTAGCCAAGTCTTTCGAGCCCGCCGACATAGAACAATTCTGGCGCAACGAGTGGGAGTCGCGCGGTTACTACACCGCCACGCTCGATGCCGATAAAACGTCGTTCAGCATCCAGCTGCCGCCGCCAAATGTGACCGGCACGCTACACATGGGCCATGCGTTCAACCAGACCATCATGGACGGGCTGACCCGCTATCATCGCATGCTGGGCCACAACACGGCCTGGATACCGGGCACCGACCACGCCGGCATCGCCACGCAGATCGTCGTCGAACGCCAGCTCGACGCGCAGAAAATCTCGCGCCACGACCTGGGCCGCGACGAGTTCGTCAAGAAAGTGTGGGAGTGGAAGGAAAAATCCGGTTCCACCATCACCGGCCAGATGCGCCGCATGGGCACGTCGCCGGACTGGAAGCGCGAATACTTCACGATGGACGAGCCGCGCTCGAAGGTCGTCACCGACGTCTTCGTGCGCCTGCACGAGCAGGGCCTGATCTATCGCGGCAAGCGCCTGGTCAACTGGGACCCGGTGCTGGGCACGGCCGTGTCGGACCTGGAAGTGGTGTCGGAGGAAGAAGACGGCTCGATGTGGTACATCAAGTATCCGCTGGCCGATGGCAGCGGCTCCCTGACGGTGGCCACCACGCGGCCGGAAACGATGCTGGGCGACGTCGCCGTGGCCGTCGATCCGACCGACGAGCGCTACCTGCAGCTGGTCGGCAAGATGCTGAAACTGCCGCTGTGCGACCGCGAAATTCCCATCATCGCCGACGAATATGTGGACAAGGAATTCGGCACCGGCTGCGTCAAGATCACGCCGGCGCACGACCTCAACGATTACGCCGTCGGCCAGCGCCACCAGTTGCCGATGCTGTCTATCCTGACGCTGGACGCGAAGATCGTCGACGACGCGCCGGCCGCCTATCGCGGCCTGGACCGCTTCGCCGCGCGCAAGCAGATCGTCGCCGACCTCGACGCGCTGGGCCTGCTGGAACAAGTCAAGCCGCACAAGCTGATGGTGCCGCGCGGCGACCGCACCGGCGTGGTCATCGAGCCCATGCTGACCGACCAGTGGTTCGTCGCCATGAGCAAGCCGGCGCCGGAAGGCACTTTCTTCCCCGGCAAATCGATCGCCGAAACGGCGCTGGAAAAAGTGGCCAACGGCGAGATCAAGTTCGTGCCGGAAAACTGGAGCACCACCTACAACCAGTGGCTCAACAACATACAAGACTGGTGCATCTCGCGCCAGCTGTGGTGGGGCCACCAGATCCCGGCCTGGTACGACGAGCAAGGCAATATCTTCGTCGCCAAGACCGAAGCCGAGGCGCAGGCCAAGGCCGCCGCCGCCGGCTCGACCGGCCCGCTGCGGCGCGACGCCGACGTGCTCGACACGTGGTTCTCGTCCGCGCTGATCCCGTTCTCGACCATGGGCTGGCCGGAAGAAACGCCGGACATCAAGGCCTTCTTGCCGTCGTCGGTGCTGGTGACCGGCTTCGACATCATCTTCTTCTGGGTCGCCCGCATGGTGATGATGACGGCCCACTTCACCGGCAAGGTGCCGTTCGAGACCGTCTACGTGCACGGCCTGGTGCGCGATTCGACGGGGCAGAAAATGTCCAAGTCCAAGGGCAACACCCTGGACCCGATCGACCTGATCGACGGCATCGGCCTCGAGGAGCTGGTCGCCAAGCGGACCACCGGCCTGATGAATCCCAAGGCGGCCGAAAAGATCGCCAAGGCCACGCGCAAGGAATTCCCGGAAGGCATAGCCGCCTACGGCACCGACGCCGTGCGCTTCACGATGGCGTCCTACGCCTCGCTAGGCCGCAACATCAACTTCGACCTGGGCCGCGCCGAAGGCTACCGCAACTTCTGCAACAAGATGTGGAACGCCACCCGCTTCGTGATGATGAACACGGAAGACAAGGATTGCTCGGCCAACGACGCCGACTTGTCGATGGCCGACAAATGGATCATCTCGCTGCTGCAACGCGCCGAGCTGGACGTGGCAAAGGGCTTCGAGGACTTCCGCTTCGACAACATCGCCAACACCATCTACAAGTTCTTCTGGGACGAGTATTGCGACTGGTATCTGGAAGTGGCCAAGGTCCAGGTCCAGCACGGCACCGAGGGACAACAGCGCGCCACCCGCCACACGCTGCTGCGCGTGCTGGAAGTGGTGCTGCGCCTGGCCCACCCGGTGATTCCCTTCGTCACCGAGGCGCTGTGGCAAACCATCGCGCCGCTGGCCGGCACCCCTGTGGATGCCGACGGCGCGCCCAAGGGCGGGTCCATCATGGTCCAGCCCTACCCTATCGCCAATCCGGCCCTGATCGACGAGTCGGCCGAAGCGTGGATGTCGCAGCTGAAGGCGCTGACCGACGCCACCCGCAACCTGCGCGGCGAAATGCAGATCTCGCCGTCGGTGCGGGTGCCGCTGATCGTCGAGCCCGCCAACCCCGCCGACAAGGCCGCGCTGCACGCCTTCGCGCCGTATGTGCAGTCGCTGGGCAAGCTGGCCGAAGTGAACATCGTCGATGCCCTGCCCGATTCGCCGGCCGCCGTCTCCATCGTCGGCACCACCAAGCTGATGCTGAAAGTGGAAATCGACGTGGCGGCCGAGCGCGAGCGCCTGGCCAAGGAAATCGCCCGCATCGAGGCCGAGATCGCCAAGGTTAACGGCAAACTGGGCAACGAGAGTTTCGTCGCCCGCGCGCCGGAAGCCGTGGTGGTGCAGGAAAAAGAACGATTGGTCAATTTTTCCGCGACGATAGCGAAAATGCGTGAACAATTTGCTAAACTTCCAGTGACATAAAACCTATAACTGGAGACCACGATGCGCGCATTGAAACGAGCTGGCTTATTACTGAGCATGGCCGGCACCCTGGCGGTGCTGGTGCCGGGAGCACCGGCCTGGGCCGATGACGCATCGCCCGTGGGGCTGTGGAAAAACATCGACGATGTCAGCGGCAAACCGAAGGCGCTGATACGCATCAGCGAGGCCAACGGCGAGTTGCAGGGCAAGATAGAAAAACTGTTCCGCACGCCCGACGAGGAGCAAAATCCGAAGTGCGACAAGTGCTCCGACGCGCGCAAGGACCAGCCCATCATCGGCATGGTCTTCATGTCGGGCTTGAAGAAGGATGGCGACGAGTATGCGGGCGGGGAAATCCTCGACCCGGATAACGGCAAGGTCTACCGCAGCAAAATGCATTTGACCGATGGCGGTAAAAAACTCAGCGTGCGCGGTTACATCGGCATACCGATGCTGGGCCGTTCGCAGGTTTGGATTCGTCAGGAATAAATATATTTGGCACCACGCCGCAATCGACCGCGGCAAAAAAACGGGGCGGACCCTTTCGGCATCCGCCCCGCCCTCCTTCGCCGCCCGGTTTTGTTGACACTGGCGCGCACCGCTTTCCATGCTCTACAATATTGATACGCCGATATTATCGAGCTGTCCAACTTTCCATTTCTTCTTTGATATGCTTGCCTGAAAGAAATTTCACGTAACCAAGTATCAACAAACTCTCCTCGCTATGCGGTATATAATCCGCGTCCCCCGCGTTTTCGGGCGGCCGATTTGAGAAGATGATGACGATACAAAAAAAACTATGGTTGCTGGCCGCCAGCGCCGCCTTGGGCATCGCCGTGTTGACGGTGCTCTTTCTGATGTCCGAGCGCAAGCTGTTGATGACCGAGCGTCAGAACGGCGTGCAGCAGGCCGTCGACAGCGCTTATGGCGTGCTGGAGCAGTACCAGCAACGCGTGCTCGCCGGCGAATTGACGCAGGAACAGGCCCAGCACAACGCCATGGCGATGATCGGCGCGCTGCGCTACAGCGGCAAGGAATATTTCTGGATCAACGATATGGATGCGCGCATGCTCATGCATCCGGCCAAACCCGAACTGGTCGGCAAGGTCATGCTGAACAGTCCCGACGCCGACGGCAAGATGTATTTCGCCGAGATTGTCGCCACGGCCAAAAACAGCAGCGCCGGCGGCTTCGTTTCCTATAAATGGGAAAAAGAACCGGGCAAGTCGTCCGCCAAGGTGTCCTTCGTGCGCGGCTTCGCGCCTTGGGGCTGGGTGCTCGGTTCCGGCATTTATCTGGACACGGTGCAGCAACTGTTCATCGAACGTCTGACCGATTTCACCATCGGCGCGACGTTGCTGGCCGGCGCGCTGCTGGCGTTTTGCATCCGCATCGCCCGCAGCATCACGCAACCCATCGGCGCCGCCGTGCGCATCGCGCAACAAGTGGCGGCCGGCAACCTGACGCAGGATATCCAGGTGCGCGGCCGCGATGAGGTGGGCGAACTGATGGCGGCGCTGCGCGGCATGAACAGCAGCCTGGTGCGCATCGTCGGCGAAGTGCGCAGCGGCACCGACAATCTGAACACGGCGTCGGGCCAGATCAGCGACGGCAACCTGGCGCTGTCGGCACGCACCGAGCAGCAGGCCGGCGCGCTGAGCGAGACGGCGGCGTCGATGACGGAACTGCTGCACGCGGTGCGGCGCAACGCCGACCACGCCCAGCGCGCCAACGAGCTGGCGCTGTCGGCCTCGGGCGTGGCGCAAAAAGGCGGCGCGGCGGTGGCCGAGGTGGTACTGACGATGAGCGCGATCGACCGCTCGGCGCGCCAGATCGCCGACATCGTCGGCGTCATCGACGGCATCGCCTTCCAAACCAATATCCTGGCCTTGAACGCGGCCGTGGAAGCGGCCCGCGCGGGCGAGCACGGACGCGGCTTCGCCGTCGTCGCCACCGAAGTGCGCACCCTGGCCCAGCGCGCCGGCAACGCCGCCAAGGAAATCCGTGGCTTGATCGACGATTCCGTGCGCCGCGTCAGCGCCGGCACGGAACTGGTCGGCCACGCCGGCCAGACCATGGAAGACATCGTCCGCAGCGTCCAGCGCGTGACCGACATCATGGGCGACATCACGCTGGCCAGCGCGGCCCAGAGCGCCGGCATCGAGCAAGTCAACCAGGCCATCAGCCAGATGGATGAGGACACCCAGCACAACGCGGCCATGGTCGAGGAAGCGGCCGCCACGGCCGAGGCCTTGCAGGAACAGTCGCACGACCTGGTGCGGCTGGTCAGCGTGTTCGAGCTGGGCCAGCCTGGGCGCGGCCGCTCGCCGGCGCTGGGGATGACGCCGACGCTGGCGCTGAATTAATCGACGGCGGCGTCGTCCGCCTCGGGCGTCGCGGCGCCGGCTTGCTGCCGCGGCGCGGCCTGCTGTTTCTGCTTGGCGATGATTTTATTCAGATGACGGTCCAGGCTGTTGGCGAAATTCTGCCGGTCGCCGTGGCCGTAGGCGGCCGGACCGCCGGTGTCGACGCCGCCGCTGCGCAACTCGTCCATGAAAGCCCGCATCGTCAGCATCTGGGCGATGTTGTCGGCGGTGTAGAAATCGCCGCGCGGATTGAGCGCGTATCCACCTTTTTTCAGCACGTCGGACGCCAGCGGGATGTCGCCGGTGATGACCAGGTCGCCGGGCTGGAGCAGGCGCACGATTTCCTGGTCGGCCACGTCGGCGCCGGACGGCACTTGCACCGAGCGCACAAACCGCGACGGCGGCACCCGCATCAGCTGGTTGGCCACCAGCGTCACCGGCATTTGCACGCGCTCGGCCACGCGGTACAAAATCTCCTTGACCACGGCGGGACAGGCGTCGGCGTCCACCCAGATGTGCGGCGTGTGTTCCATGGTTGATCGTCCGAAGGCTGAGGAGGCCGCATTATAGCGCGCCGCCTGCGGCCGGCCGCCCCGCGCCGCCATGGCGCACGGGGCAAGGCGCAGCCAAGGCCAAGGCGATGTTGTTGCTTGATGAAAACTAAGGCAAAACTAGTTTACAATGGGCAAGTTTTTTCGACCCGGCGGCGCCGCTTTGCGCGGTGGTGCCGGCCGGCAGCTTCCCCGTCCACTATTCGACCATCCCATGCTTGTCAGACTCACGGCCACCACCCTCTTACTCATCAGCACCGCCGCCCACGCCCTTGACATCAGCGGCGCCGGCTCCTCCGCCGCCCAGCCGCTGTACGCCAAGCTGAGCGACGCCTCCGGCAAGCACGGCGCGAGCAAGCTCAATTACCAGGCCGTCGGTTCGGCGGCCGGCATCAAACAGATCAAGGCCCGCAGCGTCGACTTCGGCGCCAGCGACGTTGCCATGAGCACCCAGGATCTGGCGCAGGGCCAGCTGGTCTGTTTCCCGACCGCGATTTCCGGCGTGGTGCCGGTGTTCAACCTGCCGGGCGTGAAAAGCGGCGACCTGCTGCTGACCGGCGAATTGCTGGCCGATATCTACGCCCGCAAGATCAAGACGTGGAACGATCCGCGCCTGCAAACCATCAACCCGACGGCCAAGTTGCCGGCCAGCCCCATCATCGTGCTGGCGCGCAGCGACGGTTCCGGCACCACCTACAACTTCAGCGATTACCTGAGCCGTGTCAGCCCGGCGTGGAAGAAGGATTTCGGCCGCAACTTCACGATCCCGTGGGCCGAAACGACGGTGACGCTGAAGGGCAGCGGCGGCCTGGTCGCCGCGCTCAAGACGACGCCGGGCGCCATCGGCTACGTCGACTTCAGCTACGTGGTGCAGGACAAGCTGGCCTACGCCAAGGTGCGCAACGCGGACGGCAAATTCGTCGCGCCGTCCGGCCCGGCCTTCGCGGCGGCGCTGGAGAACAGCGCGTGGCAAACCCACGGCACCTTCGAGGAAATGCTGACCGACAAGCCGGGCGCGGCGACGTGGCCGATCACGATGGGCACCTTCGTCATCGTGCCGAAAGTGGCGGCCCATCCGGACGCGATGATCGCCACGCTGAAATTTTTCACGTGGGGCTTCCTGTACGGCGACACCATCATCGGCGGCGTCAACTTCGTGCGCCTGCCGGACCGGGTGCAGGCGCGCATCTTCAGCGACTTCGCCGGCATCAAGGATGGCCGCGGTCAGTCGCTGAACTGGTCGCTCAGCGAGCTGATTAACTCGCCGCCCTGACGCCAGGCCGGCGCTTAAGTCAGGCCCCCGCCGGCATCAGCTGTCCCACAGCTCGCCGTTCGGGTTGATGCGCGGCGGCGTCACGCCGAAGTGGCGGTAGGCGGCCGGCGTGGCGATCCGTCCGCGCGGCGTGCGCTGCAAGAAACCTTGTTGTATCAGATAGGGTTCCAGCACGTCTTCGATGGTGTCGGCCGCCTCGCCGATGGCCGCCGCCAGGTTGCCGATGCCGACCGGGCCGCCGCCGAATTTATACAGCACCGCTTCGAGCAGCTTGCGGTCCATGACGTCGAAGCCGACGGTGTCGACGTCGAGCATCACCAGCGCCGCGTCGGCCACTTCCTTGGTGATGTCGCCGTCCGCTTTCACTTCCGCGTAATCGCGCACGCGGCGCAGCAGGCGGTTGGCGATACGCGGCGTGCCGCGCGCGCGGCGCGCCACTTCGACGGCGCCGTCCGGCGCGATGTTCGCCTTCAGCAAGGCCGCGCTGCGCGTGACGATCTTGGTCAATTCTTCCGTGTTGTAAAACTCCAGCCGGGCGACGATGCCGAACCGGTCGCGCAGCGGATTGGTCAGCATGCCGGCGCGCGTGGTGGCGCCGACCAGCGTGAAGGGCTGCAAGTCGAGCTTGACGGAACGGGCGGCCGGACCTTCGCCTATCATGATGTCGATCTGGTAGTCTTCCAGCGCCGGATACAGGATTTCCTCGACCACCGGCGAGAGGCGGTGGATTTCATCGATGAACAGCACGTCGTTCGCTTCCAGGTTGGTCAGGATGGCGGCCAGGTCGCCGGGACGCTCCAGCACCGGCCCGGAGGTCTGCCGCAGGTTGACGCCCATTTCGCGCGCGATGATGTTGGCCAGCGTGGTCTTGCCCAGGCCCGGCGGGCCGAACAGCAGCGTGTGGTCGAGCGCCTCGCCGCGGTTGCGCGCGGCCTTGATGAAAATTTCCAGCTGGTTGCGGATCTTTTCCTGCCCGACATATTCATCGAGGTGCTTGGGCCGCAGCGCGCGCTCGATCGCCTCTTCATTCGGCGACGACGGCGCCGCGTCGATAATGCGCTGTTCGGTGAAATTGTCGGTCTGGATGCTCATGCAGTGCTGTTCGCCTATTAAAATATCGGAGTTTGCAATATGGCTTGCAGGTAATTACTTTGCTCTTCTTTGCTCATGCGCAGTTGCTGCTGCTCCTGCTCGGAGAGCATGCGCGCAGCAACGCCCGCCGTCTCCGGCGGAGCGTCGATTTTCACCACCAACGCCTCCACTTGGCCGTTAGCCATCAACTTCTTCCAGCCCCGCAATGATTCTTGCACTTGTAGGAGTCCGGCTGAGATATCTGGTTTCTGAGGCGCTAAGACATTCAAATCCAAAACCGAATCGCTGTCGCCACCAGTGTTCAATATGTCCATGTTTCCTCCTTAACTCTGACAGCTGCGCGCCAGTCTGGGCCAACCTTGCCGAATACTCTTGGCCGAAATCATCCCACGGAAAACGTGTTGGCTGGTCCATGTCCGGCACCTCCGCTTTGCTTGAGGTTCAAGCATAGGCAGAAGCACCTGCGGTTCATTTGCGCTGGATCAGCCTTTCGACAGCGCCTTCAACGCCAGCTTGATGCCGTCGGAGACGCCGCTGCCGGCGGGTATGGCTTTCAGTGCCAGCAGCGCTTCCTTGTCGGAGTAACCCAGCGCCAGCAGGGCGTTCAGGATATCAGATTGCGAATCGGGCACGGCGCGGACGCCGCCGGCACCGATGTCGGCGCCCAGCTTGCCCTTCAGTTCCAGCAGCAGGCGTTCGGCGGTCTTCTTGCCGATGCCGGGCACTTTGACCAGGCGCCCGGCTTCCTGCAGGGTCACGGCCTGCGCCAGGTCGGCTATCGTCATGCCGGACAGGATGGACAGCGCCATGCGCGCGCCGACGCCGCTGATTTTAATGAGCTGGCGGAACACGGCGCGCTCCTCGGCGTTGCCGAAGCCGAACAGCAGATGCGCGTCCTCGCGGATGGCCTGGTGTGTGAACAGCACGACTTTTTCGCCGACGTGCGGCAAGTTGTAGAAGGTACTCATCGGCACGTCGACTTCGTAGCCGACGCCCTGGACGTCGACCAGCAGCTGCGGTGGATTTTTTTCCAGCAATACGCCGGACAGACGACCGATCATCGAATTCCCTTCACAGATATACAGTAGTTCATACAGTATAAACCGTCTATGGGATTCGGTGGGATTGTTGTGACAATGGTGACGATGGCGCCGGCTATCCGACCAGGCGGCCGCGTTTCATGCGCAGGCCGGACAGGCCGGGGCCGATGGCGCTGATGAGGGCCAGCGTGTCGTGGCTGTTGGCGTGGCAGATGGCGACGCCGAGCGCGTCGGCGGCGTCGGTGCCGGGCAGGCCGGGCAGCGCCAGCAGCCGCGCCACCATCGCCTGCACCTGGTCCTTGGCGGCCTTGCCGTGGCCGGTGACGGCTTGCTTGACTTGCAGCGCCGTGTATTCGGCCACGCTCAGTTCGGCGTCCACCAGCGCGCAGATGGCCGCGCCGCGCGCCTGGCCCAGCAGCAGGGTCGATTGCGGATTGACGTTGACGAAGACTTTTTCGATGGCCGCGCAGTCGGGCCGGTAGGTGGCCGCCACTTCGGCGATGCTGCGCAATATCACTTTAAGCCGCACGGGCAGTTCGCCCTCGCCGCTTTTGATGGTGCCGGAGGCGATGTAGCGCAGCTTGTTGCCCTGCTTGTCGATGACGCCGAAGCCGGTCGTGCGCAAGCCTGGGTCGATGCCGAGAATAATCATCGTCAGATTGTATGCACTAAGGCAAGCGGCGGCAAGGCGGCGGCGCCGCCGCGCGGCGCCGGATCACGATGAATGGCCGATTAGTGGCGGAAATGACGGATGCCGGTGTACAGCATGACGACGCCGCGCTCGTCGGCCGCGTCTATCACTTCCTGGTCGCGCATGGAGCCGCCCGGCTGGATCACACAGGTGGCGCCGGCGTCGACGACCACGTCGAGACCGTCGCGGAAGGGGAAGAAGGCGTCCGACGCCACCACCGAACCGGCCAGCGACAGGCCGGCGTTCTGGGCCTTGATTGAGGCGATGCGGGCCGAGTCGATGCGGCTCATCTGGCCGGCGCCCACGCCCAGCGTCATGTTGTTGCCGCAGAAGACGATGGCGTTCGACTTGACGTATTTGGCGACGCGCCAGGCGAACATCAGGTCCTGCAATTGCTGCTGGGTCGGCTGCAACTTGGTGACGACTTTCAGGTCGCCGATCAAGACGTTTTTCGAGTCGGCCGACTGCACCAGCAAGCCGCCGCCGACGCGCTTGAAGTCCATCGCGTTGACGCCGTTGCCGAGCGCGATTTCCAGCAGGCGCACGTTTTGTTTGGCCGACATGATTTGCCTGGCTTCGGCCGAGAACGACGGCGCGATCAGCACTTCGACGAACAGCTTGGCCAGCTCGGTGGCGGCGGCCGCGTCGATTTCGACGTTGAAGGCGATGATGCCGCCGAAGGCCGAGGTCGGGTCCGTCTGCAGCGCGCGCTTGTAGGCGTCGACCGCGTCCGTGCCCAGCGCCACACCGCACGGGTTGGCGTGCTTGACGATGACGCAGGCGGCGGCCTGGTCGAAGCCGCCGAAGCTCTTCACGCATTCCCAGGCGGCATCGGCGTCGGCGATGTTGTTGTACGACAGTTCCTTGCCCTGCAACTGGCGGTAGTTGCCCAGCGCGCCTTCGGTGGCGTGCAGGTCGCGGTAGAAGGCGGCGCTCTGGTGCGGGTTTTCGCCGTAGCGCATGTCCTGCACTTTTTCAAAGGCCACGTTCAGGGTCTGCGGATAGGTGTTGCGGCTGGCGTGGGCCTTGGTCGGGCCCAGGCTGCTCAGGTAGTTGGTGATGGCGCCGTCGTACTGGGCCGTGTGGGCGTAGACCTTGGTGGCCAGCATGAAGCGGGTGTCGTAGCTGACGTAGCCGGGCGCGTTGTCGGTGGTCTTCATTTCGGCCAGCACGACGCCGTAGTCGGCCGGATCGCAGATGACGATGACGTCTTTATGGTTCTTGGCCGCCGAACGCAGCATGGTCGGGCCGCCGATGTCGATGTTTTCGATGGCTTCGTCGAGCGTGCAGGTGTCCTTGGCCACCGTGGCCTGGAAGGGGTAGAGGTTGACGACCACCATGTCGATGGTCGGCATATCGTGTTCTTCCAGCTTGGCCATGTGCTCGGGCAAGTCGCGACGCGCCAGGATGCCGCCGTGCACTTTCGGGTGCAGCGTCTTGACGCGGCCGTCCAGCATTTCCGGGAAACCGGTGTAGTCGGCCACTTCCGTCACGGCGACACCATTGTCGGCCAGCAACTTGGCGGTGCCGCCGGTGGACAGGATGTTGACGCCCATCGCCGACAGCGCGCGCGCGAAGTCGAGGACGCCGGTTTTGTCGGAGACGGAAATGAGGGCTTGTTTAATCATGGCGGTGGCTGGATGGTTGGGGATGCGGGTGGATGGCGCCAGCGGCCATCACAGCCGCTCGCGTGCCGGACGATCAGTCGCTGACTACAGCAGGCCGTGCTCTTGCAATTTCTTGCGCAGGGTGTTGCGGTTGATGCCCAGCATCTGCGCCGCGTGCGACTGGTTGCCGTCGGCGCGCGTCATCACCACTTCGAGTATGGGACGTTCCACGGTCAGCACGACCATGTCGTAGATATTCGATGCTTGCTGCTCGCCCAGGTCGTTGAAGTAGTCTTCAAGGCTCTTCTGGACCACTTCCTGGATACTTTCTTTGCTCATTTTGATGTCATTCGGCTAATTAATCTGTCGTGACGCTGTGTCGCGGCGGGCGCGACGGTGAAGCGCTTGCCCTTGTTTTGCTGCTCTTGCGGCCGCCTTACGCGGCTTGCAACTCTTCGGCGAGGCGGTATTGTAACCGTTCGCCAAAAGTCCATTGCGATTCAAAAAATTGATCGACGGCAAGAAGCTGCGCGTCGGTCGATTCCAATAAATTCATTTTTTGACGGAACTCTTCCCCGCCTTGCAGGTCGCGCACATACCAGCCTATGTGCTTGCGGGCCGTGCGCACGCCGAGGAATTCGCCGTAAAAGCCGTAGTGGGCGCGCAGGTGCTCGTCCATCAGCGCGCGCACTTCGTCGACGTAGGGCGCCGGCAAATGGCTGCCGGTGCGCAGGAAATGGTCGATTTCGCGGAAGATCCACGGCCGGCCCTGGGCCGCGCGGCCGATCATGATGGCGTCGGCCCCGGTTTGCTCGAGCACGTAGCGGGCTTTTTCCGGCGTCGTGATGTCGCCGTTGGCGACCACGGGGATCGAGACGGCGCGCTTGACGGCGGCGATGGTCTCGTATTCGGCGTCGCCGCGGTAGCCGTCGGCGCGGGTGCGGCCGTGCAGGGTCAGCATGGCGATGCCGGCATCCTCGGCCATGCGGGCGATGGTCAGGGCATTCTTGTTGAGGCGATCCCAGCCGGTGCGGAATTTCAGCGTCACGGGCACGTCGACGGCGTTGACGACGGCGTGCAGGATTTCCCGCACCAGCGGCTCGTCTTGCAGCAGGGCCGATCCGCACCAGCTGTTGCAGACTTTTTTCACCGGGCAACCCATATTGATGTCGATGATCTGGGCGCCGCGTTCGACGTTGAACCTGGCGCAAGCGGCCAGGTCCTGCGGGTCGGCGCCGGCGATCTGCACCGCCTTCGGCTCCATCTCGCCGGTGTGGTCGGTGCGGCGCGAACTCTTTTCCGTGGCCCACAGGCGCGGATTCGACGCCGCCATTTCGGACACCGCATAACCGGCGCCGAGCTGCTTGCACAACTGGCGGAAAGGCCGATCCGTCACTCCCGCCATGGGGGCGACAAAAACGTTGTTGCGCAGTAAATGAGGGCCGATTTGCACTGGCTAAACCTGAGTGAGGACAAGGAACCTTCTATTTTACCCGAAGGGCTGCTCAAATAATAAGCACTATTTTATCCGGCGTGTCGCCTGTGCAGCTTGACAGCATGAAATGACTGTTGCTTTGCTGAAAAAATAAGCACGGACGTTCGTACGATGGCGGCCCGCGCGGGGCAAGCGGCGACCCGATGCGGCAATTTTGCATCGTTTTTTATTCCCGTATCATATAAGAATAATATTGGAGGCCTGGATGCTGATTATTTTTTGAATATTATTAAACCACGCCGACTGATAAAGATATTATATTTGAAAACCTCCGCGCAACTGCTTAAATACATCAGCGCCAGAGAAATAAAGTACCGATGAGACAATCTCACCGATTGCAATTTTTCCGCACTATTCCAGTGCAATGATGGTCCATATGTAAATTAAATACCACCCACGCCGCAAAAATTAACAATAGAAATTCTCAATATATTGAACATGAATGATCCGATTTAATCGAATAATTAAATATGATGACTGATCATATCTGCCGCACAAACCGCAAGCCACTCATGCATACAATCATATAAGTCACAAGTCAAAAAAGGAACAGATCATGAAAACCTTGATGCTCATCCCTTTGCTGGGCGCATTGTCACTGTCAGCAGTAGCGCAGACCGCGCAAGACCAATCCGATCAACAGCAGCAATATGTGCCCGTCAACGCCAGGGAAAGCCGGATCGAACTACCGGCCGATTACCATAAAATGTGGCCCAGCGATTATTCGAACTATATAAAGCTCTATAGCCTGTCGAATGGCATGACGCTATCGATTTTCAGCCGCGGCGACACGATGTATGCGTCGACCGACCATACCTGGCATAAAATCGTCGCCGTGTCGCCCAACACTTTCGTCGCCCTGGACAAACAGCTGAAGATGCATATTAATCTGCTGGACAACGACGGTGCCTCGGGCGACCTGTTGATGGTCGTTCCCGCGCAAACGCTGGCCGACCATACGATACTGGGAGAAAAGGTCTTGTACGTCGCCATGCATTAAGCTGAGCATTAAGCATTGAGTATTAAGCTTTAAGCATTAATCTTTGCCCCCTCGGGCCTCAGGCCATTTCGTCGTGGGCTTGCTCGCTGAGATGGGCGACGTCGCCCCAGTTGCTCAATGCCAGCTGGCCGGCGGCGCAGGTGAAACGGTTGATGCTGGCGTTCTTGACCTGAAAATCGCGCGGGCTGTCGAGCGACATGCCGACAGCCTGCCGATACGCGCATTCGAGCACGCCGCCGTGCGCCACGATGGCTATGGTCTGGCCGTCGTAGCGTCCGGCCCAGCGCGCGATTGCCTCGACCGAACGCTGGTAAAACTGGCGGAAACTTTCCGCCGTGCGCAAGCCGGCCGGCATCAGCGCATCGATATCGCGTGCTTGCCACAAAGCAAATTCTTGCGGATATTGTTGCTCTATATCGGCGTACAACATGCCTTCGAACACGCCGTAGCAGCGCTCGCGCAACTGGGCGTCGCTCTGCACCGCGATGCCGTGAGGACCGGCGACGGCGTCCGCCGTTTGCCGGGCGCGCTGCAAGTCGCTGGCGATGACGGCGTCCAGCGTGGCGCCGGCCAGCGCCGCGCCCAGGGCGGCGGCCTGGCGCTGCCCCGCCGCGTTCAATCCGATATCGATGTGGCCTTGCAGGCGGCGCACGGCGTTCCAGGCCGTCTCGCCGTGGCGGATCAGTAATATGGTGGTGCTCATGCCATCCCAGTTGTTTGCCGGCGACTATGCTCGATAGAGCGTGTAGCTGCCGATCAGTTGTGCTTCGTCGAGTATGTGGCCGTGCAAGGCGGCCAGCGCGTCCGCGCCGGTGAAGCGGCCCTCCAGCGCCAGGTGCGGCTCGTCGAGCGCGTACAGGCGGAATATATAGTGGTGGACGTGCAAGTCGTTCCACGGCGGACAGGGGCCATCATACCCGTAATAGTCGCCGGCCATGGCCGGGTCGGCCGCGAACCAGCCGGTGTAGTCGTTGAGGCCCTGGCGCAGCGCATGGCGGGCGCCATCCACGGCGGCGACCGTCAGCGGCGCGTCCGGTTTGCCGTGCGGCGTCACGCCGGCCGAGGCCGCGCCTTCGGCGATCGAACGCAGCGACGGCGGGATATCGATCAAGACCCAATGGAAGAAGTCACGGCGCGCGATGGCCGGCGCCAGCATGCGGTCGGCGCGGTTGACGTCGGCCCCCGAGAGCGGCGCATCGCCGTCTATGCAAAGCAGCAACAGCGATTCGGTGCCGTTGGGCACCTCGTCCCAGGCCAGATGCGGATTGCGGTTGTCCGACCAGCGCATGTGCTCGGCGGTATCGACGGCCGCAAAGGCGTGGGCGGCAGGAATACGGTCGCCATCGCCAAAAGAATCGCTCCAAATTCTCATCTTGTCTTGCTCCGTCTTGTTATTTTCTCGTTTGCGCGCGCGGATTCCTTGAGTTGGATCAAACTAAACTGACATTGCCACTTTTGCCGTGGTTTGCAGCCAAAACGTCACCGGACCGTCATTGGTCAGCGTCACCTTCATGTCGGCGCCGAAGCGGCCGGTCGCGACGATGGGATGTTGCAGCCGCGCCTGGCGGACGAAATGGTCGAACAGGCGCAAACCGTCTTGCGGAGCGGCGGCCGGCGTGAAGGAGGGCCGGGTGCCGGACTTGGTGTCGGCCGCCAGCGTGAACTGCGGCACCAGCAACAGGCCGCCGCCGACGTCGGTGACGCTGCGGTTCATCTTGCCGGCCTCGTCGGAAAAAACGCGGTAGCCGAGCAGCTTGCTCAGCAGCGCGTCGGCTTCTTTTTCCGTGTCGCCCCGTTCGGCGCACACCAGCACCATCAGGCCGGCGTCGATGGCGCCGATGACGGCGCCGTCGACCGCCACGCTGGCGCCGCTGACGCGTTGCAGCAAGCCTATCATGCGCTCAGCGTGACACGCGCGAACTTGCGCTTGCCCACTTGCAGCACGAAGGTGCCGGCCTCGATCTTGACGGCCTTGTCGCTGATGACGGCGCCGTCCAGGCGCACGCCGCCCTGGTCTATCATGCGGGTCGCTTCCGACACCGACGGGCACAGTCCCGATTGCTTGAGCAACTGGGCGATGGCCAGCGGCGCGCCGGCCAGCGCCACGTCCGGCACGTCGTCCGGTATGCCGCCCTTGGAACGGTTGACGAAGTCGGCCAGCGCGTCGTCGGCCGCCTGCTTCGAGTGGAAGCGCGCGACGATTTCCTGGGCCAGCGCCACTTTGGCGTCGCGCGGGTTGCCGCCGCCGGCGATATCCGCCTTCAGCTGCGCCAGATCGGCGATCGAGCGGAACGACAGCAGCTCGAAATATTTCCACATCATCAGGTCGGAGATGCTCATGATTTTGGCGAACATGACGTTGCCCGGCTCGGTGATGCCGATGTAGTTGTTCTTCGACTTGGACATCTTGTCGACGCCGTCGAGGCCTTCGAGCAGCGGCATCGTCAAGATGCATTGCGGCTCCTGTCCGTAATCCTTTTGCAGCTCGCGGCCGACCAGCAGATTGAATTTCTGGTCGGTGCCGCCCAGCTCCAGGTCGGCCTTCAGCGCGACCGAGTCGTAACCCTGCATCAAGGGATAAAGGAACTCATGGACCGAGATCGGTGTCCCACTCTTGAAGCGCTTGCTGAAATCGTCGCGCTCCATCATGCGCGCCACCGTGTAGCGCGAAGCGAGCTGGATCATGCCGCGCGCGCCCAGCGGGTCGCACCATTCGGAGTTGTAGCGGATTTCCGTCTTCGACGGGTCGAGCACCAGCGACGCTTGCGCGAAGTAGCTCATGGCGTTGACTTCGATTTGTTCCTTGGTCAGCGGCGGACGCGTGACGTTGCGGCCGGACGGGTCGCCTATCATCGACGTGAAGTCGCCGATCAGGAAGATCACCTGGTGGCCGAGGTCTTGCAGCTGGCGCATTTTGTTGAGCACGACGGTGTGGCCCAGGTGCAGGTCGGGCGCCGTCGGGTCCAGGCCCAGCTTGATGCGCAACGGTACGCCGCTTTGTTCGGAGCGCGCCAGTTTTTGCGCGAACTCGCTTTCGATCAGCAATTCGTCAGCGCCGCGCTTGGCGACGGCGAGCGCTTCCTGGACGCGGTCGGTCAGCGGCAAAATGGTGGCGGTCGCCTTCTTGGTAGGCGTTGCGGATGAAGTTTCCATGTGTGATAGCAGCAGTTCTCAAAAAAGGTGGAGGCTCCAGGAGTTTGTTATAATGCCCGATTCTATCAATCTTGCTGTATGAAAACGAACCAAGATAACAACTAAAAAAATATAACGTTCCTGAATAGTTCAAGCGGCAAATTTTAACTGATTGCATGAACCCTACAAATAAATTCACGAGCTCCCGCTTGTTCAGTCTGCTAGGTTCCACCCGCAAGGCGCGCATCGTCAGCGCGTCCGCACTGTTACTCGCCGTTTGCGCTTTTGGCGCCGCCGGCGTGGCGCCGCTCGCGCCCGACGCTGCCGATTTGCCGGTGAAATCCGTATCGGAAGAGATCGCGCTGCCGAACTTGTCGACCCAGATCGCCGCGCTGGAACAGCAGCAGACCGGCGCCCACTATGTACGCGAAGAAAAGATCCGTGGCGGTGATACGCTCGCCGCGCTGTTGACGCGCCTGGGCATCGACGACGCGGCGGCCGAGCACTTCATCAAGAAGGATAAGCTGGCCAAGGGCGTGATGCAGTTGAAGAACGGTAACCGCGTGCAGGCGCAGACCGACGACGACGGCAACCTCGAGTGGCTGCACGCCACCGTGGTGGACGGCAAGGACATCCCGGTACGAAATATTTCGATCACGCGCAAGGGGGACGGTTTCGTCGCCACCGACGGCGCGGCCCAGCTCGAACGCCGGGTCGAAATGCATGCGCGCGACATCAATTCCACGCTGTTCGCGGCGACCGACTCGAGCGAGGACGGCGCCAAGCTGCCCGACTCCATCGTCAAGCAACTGGTTGAAATGTTTTCGACCAATATCGATTTCCGCTCCGACCTCAAGCATGGCGACCATTTCAACGTGGTCTATGAAACCTTTTACCAGGACGGCGAATTCGTCCGTGCCGGACGCATCCTGGCCGGCGAATTCACCAACCGC
This sequence comes from Rugamonas sp., assembly GCF_025354735.1. Lineage (GTDB taxonomy): Bacteria > Pseudomonadota > Gammaproteobacteria > Burkholderiales > Burkholderiaceae_D > Rugamonas. The sequence goes on along the minus strand of NZ_JANXMI010000223.1, from coordinate 21,430 downwards.
GGCACGACGTATCAGTCGGTCTGGTTTGAAGACCCGAGCAGCAAGCAGGGCGGCGGCTATTACAGCTTCGACGGCAAGTCGCTCAAAAAAGCCTTCCTCAAATCCCCTATCGAATTTTCGCGGATTTCATCGGTGTTTTCGATGCGCGTCGATCCGGTTTCCGGCAAATGGCAGCAGCACAAAGGCACCGACTTCCCGGCCCCGGTCGGCACGCCGATCCGCGCCGCCGGCGATGGCGTCGTCGATTTCGTCGGCACGCAAAACGGCTACGGCAACCTGGTCGTGCTCAATCACTGGTCCAATTATTCGACCGCCTACGCGCACATGAGCCGCTTCGGCACCGGCATCAAAAAAGGCACGAAAGTGAGCCAGGGCGACGTCATCGGCTATGTCGGCATGACGGGCTGGTCGACCGGCGCCCACCTGCACTACGAATTCCGCGTCGCCGGCCAGGCCAAGGACCCCAAGACCTTGAACGTGACGGCCCAGGCGCCGCTGACGGCCGCCGAACTGACGCGCTTCCGCAGCTACGCCGACGATATGACGCACCGCTTCGCGCTGCTGCGCCCTGTTGGCTCGGCACCGATACGCGTCGCATCGCTTTCCTCAAAATAATCGCGGCCCCGGTGGCGCAGCGGCAGTGCAAAACAGACCTCCTCGCAGGTCTGTTTTTTTATGTCCGCAGCAAGTAATTCCATGATGCATTTTACGATCGCCAACTTCCGTGCGATAACACTCATAGCGGCAATGTTATGTGATGGAACACCCGCTGGCGCTCAATTGTCCTCGCGCCGCCGCCGCCGCTCAGGCAAAATACCATTTTCACGAACGGGGTGGGCGCATGGCTTTCTATATCGGTTTGATGTCGGGCACCAGCCTGGACGGCGTCGACGGCGCGCTGGCCGACTTTGACGGCGGCGCGATCACGACGGCGGCGGCGGCCTATATCCCCTTCCCGGCCGCGCTGCGCGCCGAGCTGATGGCCTTGCAGGCCGCCGGCCCCAACGAGATCGAGCGCGAGGCGCTGGCCGCCAACGGGCTGGCCGCGGTGTACGCGCAGTGCGTGGCCGCGCTGCTGGCCGAGTCCGGCCACAGCGCCGACCAGATCCGCGCCGTCGCCGTGCACGGCCAGACCATACGCCACCGTCCCGAACTGGGCTTCACGCGCCAGACCAACAACCCGGCGCTGCTCGCCGAGCTGTGCGGTATCGACGTGATCGCCGACTTCCGCAGCCGCGACATCGCCGCCGGCGGCCAGGGCGCGCCGCTGGTGCCGGCCTTCCACCAGGCCCTGTTCGGCCAGGCGGGACAGCCGCGGGTGGTGGCCAATATCGGCGGTATCGCCAATATCAGCGTGCTCGACGGAGAAGGCGGCGTCATCGGTTTCGACACCGGCCCCGGCAACGTGCTGATGGATGCGTGGATAGGCCGCCACCAGGGCAAGGAATACGACGAGGACGGCGCCTGGGCCGCCGGCGGCAGGGAAATCCCGGCGCTGCTCAACGCGCTGCTGACGGAGCCGTATTTCGCCTTGCCGGCGCCCAAGAGCACGGGCCGCGACTTGTTCCATGAACAGTGGCTGGACAGCAAGCTGGCGCCCCACGTCCACGACGATCCGGCCGACATCCAGTTCACGCTGACGAAATTGACGGCGCTGACGCTGGCCGACGCCATCCACGGCTGCGCGCCGCGCGCGGGCGCCGTCTACATCTGTGGCGGCGGCGCCTACAACGGCACGCTGCTGCGCGAGTTGACGGTCGCGCTGGGCGGCAAGGTCAAGGTGGAATCGACCAGCGCCCTGGGCGTGGCGCCGAACCGGGTCGAGGCGCTGGCGTTCGCGTGGCTGGGCTACCGCTACATGGAAAGGCTGGCGGGGAATTTGCCGGCAGTGACGGGCGCGACCGGACCGCGCGTGCTGGGCGCGCTGTATTCGCGTTGAATTCTTGTCGGCGCCGCCGCGCTATAAACAAGGGCGGCGGCCAACCGTGGTTGTCCGCCGCCCTTTGTGCGTGGTCCGCGCCCGGGAGCGCGGCGTCACACTGAATTTACGCCGAGAACGAAGAACCGCAGCCGCAAGTCGACGTGGCGGTCGGGTTCTTGATGACGAACTGGGCGCCTTCGAGGTCGTCCTTGTAGTCGATTTCCGCGCCGACCAGATACTGGTAGCTCATCGAATCGATCAACAGCTGGACGCCGTTCTTGACCATGGTGGTGTCGTCTTCATTGACGATTTCGTCGAACGTGAAGCCGTACTGGAAGCCGGAACAGCCACCACCCTGCACGAACACGCGCAGCTTCAGGTCAGGATTACCCTCTTCTTCGATCAACTGGGCGACCTTGTCGGCGGCACTGTCGGTGAAGATGATGGGCGACGGGATGACATCGAGCGATTCGATTACAGCATTCATTTCAGACTCCTACGAGAAAACGGTTGGCTCATTATAGACCTTAGTCGCAAGTCATGCTCCGCATACCGCTAAATGCGGGCGGGCGGCGAGCGCGGGGTGGCATCCGTGGCCTTGGCTGTGACGTTGACGGACGTTTGCGCCACCACCTTGCCCTGCTCCAGCACGCGCACCTGCAACACCTTTGCCGTCGCACCCGGCGGCAATTCAATTTCGCCGCCGCGGCGTAGCGTCTGCTGCACGATGAGCTGGAAGGCCGCATCGTCCGCCTGCCGGGGTAATTCCAGCAAGCTATTCTTGCCATCCTTTTCCACCATCAGCTCCAGTTGCAGCCGGCCGGAAAATTGCGGCTTGGCCTTGTTGGCGCCGCGCGCCAACACGATCGCGTAGTGCAGCTGCGTCGGCGTCAGCAGATCCGCCTGCGCGCCCCGGATCGCCAGCGGCGTGTTCGGCTTTTCGGCCGGGATCAGGGTGTCGAGCAGGGCCAGGTCAGCCATCAACTGGCTATTTTCAAGCTGCTGGGACTTGATCCGGCTCTCCACATGCTGGTCGGCGCCCGATTTGCCATCGGCGGCGGCCAGCAGTTGATCGCGCTCCAGCGTCAGCCTGGTCAGTTCGGCTTGCGCCGCCGCCAATTGCTGCTCGACGCTCAATTCGCCATGGCTGGCGCCCAGCAGGCGCCGGCCCAGATCGATGCCCCACACCAGCAGCAAACCGAGCAGCGCGAGCGTGACGAGCACGCCCAGCAGCCGCAAGGCGAGCGGCCGCTGCTGCCGGACTTGGCCGGCGGGCTGTTTGCGCTCAGCCACGTAACATCAGGGCAGCAGCGCGATTTGCATCAGGCCGGTGGTTTCTTCCAGGCCGAACATCAAATTCATGCACTGGACGGCCTGGCCGGACGCGCCCTTGACCAAGTTGTCCTGCACCACCAGCACGATGACGGTGTCGCCGTCGTCGGGACGGTGCAGCGCCAGGCGCAACATATTGGAGCCGCGCGTGGAGCGGGTTTCCGGGTGCGAGCCGAAGGGCATGACGTCGACGAAGGTCGCGTCCTTATATTGCGCCTCGAACAGGGCTTGCAGCTCTTCGTTCGTCACGTCGCGGGTCAGGCGGCCGTACAGCGTCGCGTGCATGCCACGTATCATCGGCACCAGGTGGGGCGTGAAGACCAGGCCGACTTTTTGATCGGTGAAGGTTTGCAGCTGGGCCGCCGTTTCCGGCGTGTGGCGGTGGCCGGACACGCCGTAAGCCTTGAAGTTGTCGCTCGCTTCCGAGAACAGGGTGCCGATTTCAGCCTTGCGGCCGGCGCCGGAGACGCCGGACTTGCAGTCGGCGATCAGCGCGCCGGCGTCGATCAGACCGGCTTTCAGCAGCGGATAGTAGCCCAGCTGCATGGTGGTCGGATAGCAGCCCGGATTGGCGACCAGCGAGGCGCCCTTGATGGCGTCGCGGTTCAGCTCGGCCAAGCCGTAGACGGCCTGCTCCAGCAGCTGCGGCGCGGTGTGCTCGATCTTGTACCATTTTTCAAAGGTGGCGCGGTCCTTCAGGCGGAAGTCGGCCGCCAGGTCGATCACCTTGACGCCGGCCGCCAGCAACGCCGGCGCCTGCGCCATCGCGACGCCGTGCGGGGTGGCGAAGAAGACCACGTCGCACTGGCTCAGGTCGGCCTTTTCCGGCGCCGAGAAGGCGATGTCGACGCGACCGCGCAGCGAAGGGAACATGTCGGCGACGGGCAAGCCATCTTCCTTGCGCGAGGTGATCGCCGTCAGTTGCACATCGGGATGGACTGCCAATAAACGCAGCAACTCCACGCCGGTGTAACCGGTGCCGCCGACGATGCCAACTTTAATCATGTTCTTTCCTTAGCCAGTAAATGTAGAGAAACGGAGCATATTTTAACAGCGCCGCCGCATTGCCGCGCGCGACTGAAATGCAAAAAGCCGCCAGGCACAGGGCCGGCGGCTTTGTCCAGCATGCGACTGAGCGCACGCTGCAGCGTAAAAATTAACGCTTCGAGAATTGCTTTGCGCGACGTGCTTTGCGCAGACCGACTTTTTTACGCTCGACTTCACGTGCATCGCGGGTAACGAAGCCGGCCTTGGCCAGATCCGGTTTCAGCGCTGCGTCGTAGTCGATCAGGGCGCGGGTGATGCCGTGGCGAACTGCGCCAGCTTGGCCGGACTCGCCGCCGCCGTGGACGTTGACCTTGATGTCGAAACGCTCGACATTGCCGGTCAGTTCTAGTGGTTGACGAATCACCATCAGGCCGGTTTCGCGGGAGAAGTACTCAGCCGCTGGCTTGCCGTTAACGATGATTTGGCCAGTGCCAACTTTGATGAACACGCGAGCTACCGCACTCTTGCGACGGCCGGTGCCGTAATTGTAGTTACCGATCATGTCAGTTCCTTAGAGAACGAGTGCTTTAGGTTGCTGAGCTGCGTGCGGATGGGTTTCTTCCGCGTACACTTTCAGCTTCTTGATCATGGCGTAGCCGAGTGGGCCTTTAGGCAGCATGCCCTTGACAGCTTTCTCGAGTGCGCGGCCTGGAAAACGCTGTTGCATTTTCTGGAAGTTGGTTTCGTAGATGCCGCCTGGGTAACCCGAGTGACGGTAGTACGTTTTTTCGGTAGCTTTGGTACCGGTCACGCGCAGTTTGCCTGCGTTGACGACGACGATGAAGTCGCCGGTATCGACGTGAGGAGTAAATTCCGGTTTGTGTTTGCCGCGCAGTCGGAGTGCCACTTCGCTGGCAACACGTCCGAGGACTTTGTCCGTCGCGTCAATCACGAACCAATCGCGCTGGACTTCATGTCCTTTAGCGGAAAATGTTTTCATGTTGACTTCCTAAAAGATTACACGCTCAAATGGTGGTTCCGCCAACTTCGACTTCTTGCGGACTCTGCCTTATCTACTTTTCCTGAGCGAACGGAAAGCCGACAAGTATAAACGGATCCGGCATTCCGCGTCAAGCGGCAAAGCGGGCTCCGGCCACGGGGCCGGCGAACGGCCCGCGCCGTCCTCCCTTACAATATGGGGCGCTTAATTTATCGGAGAAGACTATGGAATGCAAAGTTAGCTGGAACGGCCCCTCGGGCATGAGTTTTTTGGCGGAGACCGGTTCCGGCCACCTGGTGACGATGGACGGCGCGCCCGACGGCGGCGGCCACAATCTGGCGCCGCGGCCGATGGAGATGGTCTTGCTCGGCACCGGCGGCTGCACCGCCTATGACGTGGTGCTGATCCTCAAGCGCGGGCGCGAGGATGTGCGCGGCTGCGAGGTGACGCTGAAGGCGGAACGGGCCGAGACGGAACCGAAGGTGTTTACGACCATCCATTTCCACTTCACCGTCAGCGGCAAGAACCTGAAGCCGGGCAGCGTCGAACGCGCCGTCGCCCTGTCGCACGACAAATATTGCTCGGCGTCCATCATGCTGGCGAAGACGGCGACGATCACGCATTCCTTCGAGATCGTCGAGGTCTAGGAAACACGCCACGCCACCGCTTGCCGGACGGCGCGGCGCCTCAGATGTAGTAGGCGGTGCGGGTCATCACTTTGCCCATCGCCGCCATCAGCGCCTGCACCGGCGCCGGCGCGGCCCTGGCCCCCAGGGCGAGCGCGGCGGCGCCGTGCTCGATTTCATCCAGGCGCATCTGTTCGACGATGGCGCGCGACTTGGCGTCCTGCGCCGGCAGCTTGTCCAGATGGCTGGCCAGGTGCAGTTCGACCTGGCGCTCGGTTTCGACGACGAAGCCGAGGCTGCGCGCGTCGCCCAGCCGGGCGGCGACGCTGCCGAGCGCGTAGGCGCCGGCGTACCAGAGCGGATTGAGCAGGCTGGGCCGCGAACCCAGCTCGGCCAGGCGCTGCGCCGTCCACGCCAGGTGGTCCTCCTCTTCGATGCCGGCCTGGGCGAACTGGGCGCGCATGGCGTCGCTGCCGGCGTAGCGGGCTTGCGAGTTGTACAGCGCCTGGGCGCACACTTCGCCGACGTGGTTGACGCGCATCAGGCCGGCGCTGTGGCGCTGTTCGGCCTGGTCCAGCGCGGCGTCCGGCGCATGCTGGGCCGGCGTCGGCCGCGACGCCGACGCCACGCCGGCGATCACGCGCAGCGCCTTGTCGACGCCGATAATCAAACGATCCAGGGGATGGTGGTAGGGCTTCGCTGCCATGGCATGTGTCGATTGGTGGGAAAGCATGATTATAGGCGCATCGCCGGCCGCGCCCGCTTTCCGGGCGCGCCGCCGCCGGGCACCCACAGGGTGCCCAAGTAGCCATCAGCCTTCGAGCGCCGCCTTTTGCCGCGCGATCCAGTCGGCCACCGGGCCCAGCGCGTCGATGCCGGAAATGTCCTTCGCCACGCCCAGATTCAGCGAGAGCAGGAAGGGGATGCCCTCGACCGGCATTTCCGGACAATGCTCGGCGTAGGCCTTCAGGAAGCGCTCCGACTCGAGCACGCGCAGCACTTTTTCACCGCTCATGAATTGCAGCACGCTGGTGATGCTGTGCCCGCCCCCCAGCGACTGGTAGATGAAGCGGTTGTACTGGCCGTCGAGGCGCTTGAAGTCCAGCGTTTCCTTGGTCATCAGGCCGGCCAGGTAGAACAGGCCCAGGCAGACGCGGAAAAAACCCACCGCCTCGCTGCTGGTCATGCCGGCGCGCGCCACGGCCGTCACTTTTTGCTGTATCGCTTCGTCCATCGCCGCTCCCCGCTCCGGCGCGCGCGGCGCGGCGCGCCACCCGAAGCGCAGGAGGTTTCCCGCATTGTGCCCGATTGCGCCGCCGGCGCAAAATCGGCCGCCGCTCCAGGGCCGCCATAGCGCACTCTGGGCGGCGGAAAGCGCGGAATATCGCAAGGCGACGCCCGGGCTGTCCGCAATTCAATACAATGCCAGCATAATGGAGGCCAACGCCGGCGTCGTCGCCGGCACGCACAAGAGGAATTGGCATGCAATTACAGATCCGCAACCTGTCTAAGACCTACAGCAATGGGGTCGTTGCGCTCGATAAGGTGAGTCTGAACATCCCCAGCGGGATGTTCGGCCTGCTGGGTCCGAACGGCGCCGGCAAGTCGACGCTGATGCGCACCCTGGCCACCCTGCAGGAGTGCGATTCCGGTTCGGTGTTCTTCGGCGAACTCGACGTCCTCGACGACAAGGACGAGATCCGCCGCCTGCTCGGCTACCTGCCGCAGGACTTCGGCCTGTATCCGAAGGTGACGGCCTACGAGCTGCTGGACCATTTCGCCGTGCTGAAGGGCTTGTCGAACCGGACGCGGCGCCGCGAGGTCGTCGACGGCCTGCTGCAGCAGACCAATCTGTTCGACGTGCGCCACCAGCGCCTGGGCGGCTTTTCCGGCGGCATGCGGCAGCGCTTCGGCATCGCCCAGGCGCTGCTGGGCGATCCGCAGCTGATCATCGTCGACGAACCCACCGCCGGCCTCGACCCGGAGGAGCGCGTGCGCTTCCACAATCTGCTCTCCGACATCGGCGACGACAAGACCGTGCTGCTGTCGACCCACATCGTCAGCGACGTCGCCGACCTGTGCGCCAACATGGCCATCATCAACAAGGGCCACGTGCTGCTGAGCGGCCCGACGCAGAGCCTGATCGACGCCGTGCGCGACAAGATCTGGGCCCGCTTCGTCGACAAGAAGGACCTGGCCAGCTTCCAGCAGCGCCACGCCGTCATCTCCTCGCGCCTGCTGTCCGGGCGCACCCTGATCCACGTCTACAGCGACAGCGACCCCGGCGAGGGCTTCGAGGAGGCCATCGGCGAGCTCGAGGACGTCTACTTCGCCACCATCGCCGGGCGCCACCGCGCCGCGGCCGAACTCTGAGGTGGCGCGCATGCTAGCGATCGCCATGTTCGAGGCGCGCCAGCGCCTGGGCCGCCTGTCGAGCTGGGTGTACTTCCTGGTCTTCCTGGCGCTGGCCATGCTGTGGATGGCGGCCGCCGGCGGCGTCTTCCGGGAAGTCTCGGTCAGCTTCGGCGGCCGCGCCATGATCAACGCGCCGCGCAGCATCGCCCTGACCTGCAGCTTCCTCGGCTGCTTCGGCGTCGTCGTCGTGGCCGCCATGATGGGCCGCTCGGTGCAGGAGGATTTCGAATACGAGATGCAGCACTTCTTCTTCAGCGCGCCGATCAGGAAGCACCAGTACGTCTTCGGCCGCTTCCTCGGCGCCTACCTGGCGCTGGCGGTGGTGTTCTCCAGCATCGTGCTGGGCACCTGGCTGGGTTGCTTCATCCCCGGCGTCGAGGCCGACCGCCTTGGCCCGCAGCGCCTGGCCGCCTACCTGATCCCCTATGTCTTCACGCTGCTGCCGAACCTGTTCATCTTCGGCGCCATCTTCTTCATCCTGGCCGCGCTGACGCGGCGCATGCTGCCGGTCTACATCAGCAGCGTCGTGATGATGATCGGCTACCTGGTGGCGTCCTCGCTGGCGCGCGACCTCGACTACAAGACCCTGGCCGCGCTGATCAATCCCTTCGGCACCACGGCGGTGATACGCCTGACCGAATACTGGCCCACGGCCGAACGCAATCTGCGCCTCGTGCTGCCCGAGGGCGTGTACCTGCTGAACCGCCTGATCTGGTCCTCCTTCGCCCTCGCCGTGCTGCTGCTGGGCTACTGGCGCCTGCAGTTCAGCGCCGCGCTCGACACCGGCGAGCGTCCGCGCGCCGGCGGCGAGGCGCCGCTGCGCCTGACGGCCACGGCCAGCCGCAGCCAGGAGGCGCCCGACTTCGCGCGGCGCCGGCTGGGCTGGCTGCTGCTGCGCCTGAGCTGGCTGAACCTGCGCGAGACGGTGAAGAACATCTATTTCATCGTCATCGTCCTGGCCGGCGTGCTGACCATGTACGCCAGCGCCATCGACCTCGGTTCGATCTACGGCACCAACACCTATCCGGTGACGGAAAAGGTGCTCGAGGTGGTCGGCGGCACCTTCGCCCTGTTCATGCTGATCGTCACCACCTTCTACGCCGGCGAACTGGTCTGGCGCGAGCGCGACCACCGCGTCGCCCAGATGCTCGACGCCCTGCCCATCCCCAGCTGGCTGCCGCTGCTGTCGAAACTGTTCGCCCTGATCGCCGTGCAGGCCCTGCTGCTGCTCGTCGTGATGTTGTGCGGCATGTCGATCCAGATTTCCAAGGGCTATTTCCTGTTCGAGACCGGCCTCTACCTGCAACAGCTGTTCCTGCTGCAACTGCCCGCCTACGCCCTGCTGGCCGTGCTGGCGGTCGCCCTGCAGGCCATCATCAACCACAAGTACCTGGCCTACTTCGCCATGATCCTGTACTACCTGGCGACGCTGTCCTTCCCGACGCTGGGCCTGGGCGACCCGATGCTGCTCTACGGCAGCACGCCCGGCTACATCTATTCGGCCATGAACGGCGACGGCCACTTCCTGCTGCGCGAGCGCTGGTTCCTCCTGTACTGGAGCGGCGCGGCGCTGCTGCTGACGACGCTGGCCCTGGTGCTGTGGCCGCGCGGCGCCAACCACGGCTGGCGCAACCGCCTGCAACTGGCGCGCCAGGCCCTGAGCGTGCCGGTGCTGAGCGCGCTGGGCTGCGGCCTGGCCCTGTTCGCCGGCGTCGGCGGCCTGCTGTACTACAATCTGCACATCGCCAACGACGTCAAGACCGTCTACCAGAAGGACGCCGAGCGGGCCGCCTACGAGCGCAAGTACAAGCCACTGGCCGCGCTGGCGCAGCCGCGCATCAGCGAAGTGCGGCTCGACGTCGACATGTTGCCGGCCCAGCGCACGCTGCAGGTGAAGGGCCGCTACCTGCTCGTCAACAAGGGCGCCGCGCCGGTCACCGACATCATCGTCCACCAGGACAGCGGCGCGGCCATCCGCGCGCTGCGCTTCGGCACCCCGGTGCACACGGGCCTGAGCGACAAGGCGCTGGGCCTGTACAGCTTCAAGCTGCGCACGCCGCTGGCGCCGGGCGCCGAGGTGGCGCTCGAGTTCGACCTCGAATTCGCCCCGCAGGGCGTGCTCGGCCTGGGCCAGGACACGCCCGTGGTCGGCAACGGCAGCTTCTTCGACAACAGCCTGCTGCCGCACATCGGCTACCAGCGCCAGCTCGAACTGCGCGACCCGCGCGACCGCAAGAAACACGGCTTGCCGGCGCAGGAAAGGGAGTTGCCGCGCGACGATGCGCGCGGCCTGGCCAACAGCGTCGTCGGCGCCGACGCCGACCGGATCAGCTTCGAGGCCACCGTCAGCACCAGCCCGGACCAGATCGCCATCGCCCCGGGCACGCTGGAGAACGAGTGGATCGCCGAGGGGCGCCACTACTTCCATTACAAGATGGACCAGCCCATGCTCAATTTGTACGCCTTCCAGTCGGCCCGCTACGCGGTGCGCCACGAGCGCTGGCAGGACGTGGCGATCGACCTCTACTACCACCCCGGCCACGAGTACAACCTCGAGCGCATCACGCGCGGCGCCAAGGAGGCGCTGGAATACTACAGCCGCCACTTCGGCCCCTACCAGCACAAGATGCTGCGCATCGTCGAGTTCCCCCGCTACGCCACGTACGCGCAATCCTTCCCCGGCACCATCGCCTTTTCCGAGGGCCTGGGTTTCATCGCCAAGGTCGACGAACGCAACCCGAAGGACATCGACTACCCCTTCTACGTGACGGCGCACGAGGTGGCGCACCAGTGGTGGGGCCATCAACTGGTGGCCGGCGACACGCGCGGCGCCAGCGTGCTCAGCGAGACGCTGGCCGAGTATTCGGCCCTGATGGTGATGAAGAAGAGCGTCGGCCCGTACAAGATGCGGCGCTTCCTGCAATACGACCTGAACCAGTATCTGTCCGGCCGCAGCCAGGAGAACAAGAAGGAATTGCCGCTGGCCGAGAATGAAAACCAGCCCTACATCCACTACAACAAGGGCAGTCTGGCGCTGTATCAGTTGCAGGACATCGTCGGCGAGGACAAGATCAACGCCGCGCTGCGCTCCCTGCTGGCGCGCCACGGCTACGGCGGCCCGCCGTATCCGAGCGTGACGGCGCTGCTGGACGCCCTGCGCGCGGTGACGCCGCCGCCGCAGGCGTATCTGATCGAGGACTTGTTCGAGGCCATCGTGCTGTACGAAAACCACGCGCTGACGGCGACGGCGCGCAAACGGGCCGACGGCAAGTACGCGCTGACCCTGACGGTGCGCGCCAACAAGGTGCGCGCCGGCGCACTGGGCGAGGAGAGCGAGGTGGCGCTGAAGGATTGGATCGACATCGGCGTCGACGACAAGGACGGCAACAGCCTGCTGCGCGAGCGCAAGCTGATCGACGCCAAGGAAAGCAGCTTCACGCTGATCGTCAGCGGCAAGCCGGCCAAGGCGGGCATCGATCCGGACAACAAGCTGATCGACCGCAAGCCGGAAGACAATATGGTCGGCGTCGAACTGACGCCTTAGGGCGCCGTCAGGCTCAGGCAGACGCCCATTTCGGCCAGCATCTTCAAGTCCTCCAGCGGCAGGTCGATGGCCGCGCCGGCGCCGAAGGCGATGCGCAGTTCGGCGACGATGCGCGGTTCGGCGAAGGAGATGCCGCGCGAGGCGCATTCGTCCAGATAGGCGCGTATCGCCTCGAGCAACTCGGCGCCCGTGTCGTGCGCGGCGATGTCGACGACGAAGCCGGAATCGAGCTGGACGCGCCCGTTGCCGCGCGCGTCGCCCTTGCTCCAGTCGCTGGCCGGTTCCGTGGGCAGGGCCTCGCGGATCGTCTGGAGCGTACGGTCGTCGCCGTACACGGTCAAAGACACCTTGTTCATCTCAGTCTGCCTCGTATCGTCTGGCGCCGCGCAGCGCGGCGGCCAGCATGCTGTGTCAATCCGCGGCGCAGCCCGTTCATCCGGCACGGAACATTGCAATAGCGGTCATGCTGGGAAGTCTACGCAAGGTCGCGCTTTATGTATACAGGGCAACATATAATAGCGCGGCGCCGAATTGCGCCGGCGCAAAACTGCGCGCCTGCGGACGCCGCGCGGCAGGCCCGCTTATTTATTTGGAAAGGCGGTCATTTACGCCATAATTGCCATCCCACCACAAGGAGACGCAATGAACATCAGCCAACCGGACCTGGGCCCTTTCCTCGCCGCCAGCGAGGCGATCGACTTTCGCCAGACGGACGTGGCGGAACTGGCGCGCGGCCTGGCCGGCGCGACGCCGCGGGCCAGCGCGCAACGCTGCTTTGACTGGGTGCGCGACCGCATCGAGCACAGCGTGGATTTCAAGCGCGAGGAACTGCCCTGCTCCGCCGCGGACACGCTGGCCGCGGGCACCGGCCTGTGCCTGGCGAAGAGCCATCTGCTGGTCGCCCTGCTGCGCGCCAACGGCGTCGCGGCCGGCTTCTGCTACCAGCGCCTGACGCAGGGCGGCCGCCCGACCGGGCCGCATTGCACGCACGGTTTTGTCGCCGTCTGGCTGGAGGAAGGCGGCTGGTATCGCTGCGATCCGCGCGGCAACAGCAAGCCCGGCATGGACTGCCAGTTCACGCCGGGGGTGGAAAACCTGGCCTACCCGGTGCGCCACGAGGGCGAATGCATCCATCCCGAGGTCTGGGCGCAGCCGTGGCCCTCGGTGCTCGAAGGCATGCGGACGCTGGGCACGATGGCGCGCTACCGGCTGGCACCGCTGGACGCGGCGCCGCCGGAGTAAGCAGCGCTTAGGCGCGCGCCTTCAGGGCCGCGCGCACGCCGGCGCCGTAGGCCGGGTCGGCCCGGTCGAAATGCCCCAACTGGCGTTGCAGGATCTCGTCGTCGACTTCGCTCAACGGCGCGGCCAGGTTGTCGAACAGGTTCTGCTTGGCCTGCGCCGTCAGGATGCGGAACAGATTGCCGGCCTGGCTGAAATCGTCCTCCGCGCCGCGTCCGTCATGGCGGGCCGCCGCGCCGTCCAGCGCCAGCGCCGGTTCGCCGTTGCCCAGTCCGACAGGATGGCTGCCGGCCGCCTCCAAGGTCGCATAGTTGCGCGCCGAGCCGCCGTTTTCGATGGCCATGGCGCCGTCGCGCTGGTGGTTGTGGTAGGGACAGCGCGCCGCGTTCACCGGCAAATGCTGGTGGTTGGTGCCAACCCGGTACAACTGCGCGTCGTGGTAGCCGAACAAACGGCCCTGCAGCATCTTGTCCGGCGAATAGCCCAGGCCCGGCACCACGTTGGCGGGCGAGAAGGCGGCCTGCTCGACTTCGGCGTGGTAGTTCTCGGGATTGCGGTTCAGTTCGAACACGCCGACCGGCATCACGGGAAAGTCGGCGTGCGGCCAGACCTTGGTGACGTCGAAGGGATTCCAGCCGGTGCGCACTTCCCAGGCGGCCAGTTCGGCCTCCGTGGCCACTTGCAGCTGCACGTCCCAGCGCGGGAAATCGCCCTTGGCGATGGCGCCGAACAAATCGCGCTGGCTATAGTCGGGGTCGACGCCGGACAGGCGCTCGGCTTCGGCGGCGCTCAGGTTCTGGATGCCCTGCTGCGTCTTGAAATGCCATTTGACGTAGTGGCGCTCGCCTTTTTCATTGATCATGCTGAAGGTGTGGCTGCCGAAGCCGTCCATGTGGCGGTAACCGTCCGGTGTGCCGCGGTCGGAAAACAGGATCGTCACCTGGTGCAGGCTTTCCGGCGCCTTGCTCCAGAAATCGAACATCCGGTTCGGCGACTTCAGGTTGCTCTGCGGGTCGCGCTTCTGGGTGTGGATGAAGTCGGGGAAGTTGATGGCGTCCTTGATGAAGAAGACCGGCGTGTTGTTGCCGACCAAATCCCAATTGCCTTCCTCGGTGTAGAAGCGCAGCGCGAAGCCGCGCGGATCGCGCGCCGTGTCGGCGCTGCCGCGCTCGCCGCCGACGGTGGAGAAGCGCGCGAAAGTCGGCGTCTGCTTGCCCACGGCGCCGAACAGCTTGGCCTTGGTGTAGGCGCTGACATCGTGCGTGACGGTGAAGGTGCCGTAGGCGCCCGAACCCTTGGCGTGGACGACGCGCTCGGGAATGCGTTCGCGGTTGAAATGCTGCAATTTCTCGATCATGTGGAAATCTTGCAACAGCACGGGGCCGCGCGCGCCGGCGGTGACGGAATTCTGGTTATCGGCAATGGGGATGCCCGATGCGGTGCTGAGTGGCGTCTTTTGGCTCATGGCTTGCTCCTTCGTCGTATTGAACTGAATGCAACGATTCTAAACACATGAGGAATAATTAGAAAGACAATTGATTATATTGAATTGATAGTTTTTTACAATATACCCGACGGGGCCGCGCCTCAGGCAAGAGAAGCGGCCCGCCTCGCTCAGTCCGGCAGCGCGCAGCTGTCGGGACCGCAGGCCAGGACTTCGGCGGCGCCCGGCGCCGGCGCCGCCACCTGCGCCAGGCGCGCCAGCCATTCCCGCGGCCGGCCCAGATAGGCGCCCAAATCCAGCACCGTCAGCTTGCCCGTGCCATCGTCCAGCGCGAAGGTGGGGAAACCCTGGCCGCCGACGCGGTTCAACAAGGCGCGGCTGGCCTCGATGTGGCGCTGCGTGGCCGCGCCGCTCTGTTCCGCGTAGGCGGCCTCGAAGGCGGCGCCGTCCAGGCCGATCTCCTGGGCCAGCGCGCGCAGCACGGCCGCGTCGGCGATGCGCAGGCCGTCGACGTAATGCGCCGTCTGCAGGCGGTGCAGCATGTCCAGGCCGCGTCCGCCCAAAGCCTCGGCCGCCAGCGTGGCCGTGATCGGCGGCTCGGAATCCATCAGCGCCGAGCCGTCCTTGAGCAAGCCATTCAGATAGGCGTCGCCGAAGGGCTGGCCGGTCATTTCGGCGATGCGGCGGTCGTGCGGCAGGACATAGTTGCGCCACTGCGGCGTGATCTGCCGGCGGTTGCTGCCGGTCATCATGCCGCCGCCGTGGAACACCACGTCGATGCCGGCCAGGCCGCGGGCAGCCTCAAGCAGCGGCGCGGCGCCGTAGCACCAGCCGCACAGGGGATCGAAAATGTAATGCAAGATTGCTTGTGTCATAGCGTGTCCTGGCGGGCCACGGCCGTGCGGCGCGTGGCCCTGCTGTTCGGTTAAGGGGAAAGCCGGTTCAGGCTCTTACCACTGCATTTCGCCCTTGGCGACCTTGGCGCTGGTGCCCAGCGCGGCGTCCAGGCCGGCCGAGGGGTATTGCTGCTTCATGCTGGCGATCAGTTCGGCCGAGTTGGCCGCCTTGGCCGTCGCCAGCGCGAAACTGACCAGGTAGTCGTGCGTGAAGGCGATGCTCTGCGGCGTCATGCTGGCGCCGACCTTGAAGTGGCCGGGCACCACGGTGACGGGCTTCAGGGCCTCGATGCCGGCCAGCGTCGTCAGCCAATCCTGGCGCGACTGCGCCGTTTGCGTGTCGGCGGTCCAGACATGCAGGTCGCCGAACAGCACCACGCCGCCGACCACGGCCTTGATCGAAGGAATCCACACATAGCTGCGCTCGGGCGTCGGGCCGGCAATTTTCAGCGACTGGCCTTCCAGCTTGATCTCATTGCCCTGCAGCGGCTGCGGCACGACGATGCCGTGCGGCGCGTTCTGCTTCAGGATCGGGCCCCAGAAGGCCACCTTGGCCTGGGCTTTTTTCTCGATCGCGGCGATGGTCTGCGGCGTGGCGACGATCTTCGCGTCCGGGAAGGCCGCCTTGACGACGTCCAGGCCAAAGTAGAAATCCGGGTCGCCGTGGCTGATGTAGACGGTGGTCAGTTTCTTGCCGCTGGCGCGGATCCGTTCCACCAGCTTCAAGGCCTCGCCGCGCGAGAATTGCGCGTCGATCAACACCGCGTCGGTCTTGCCCGTCACCAGCACCGAGGCGACCGGGAAGATCGCCGCCTCGCCCGGATTGAACACTTCCAGCTTCAGGGGCGCGGCGGCCGAGGCGGCGCCCATGCCGAAGACGGAGGTGGCGACCAGGGCGGCGGACAGGATGGATGGCTTGAACATGATGTTGACCTTGCGATGTGGTTGGTATGCACGCATCTTACGTTGCTTAATCCGGATGAAATACCGGGTAAAACGCAATTATTAATTGCTCAAATCGGACGAATTGAGTTCCGGCCGGGCGCCTGCGCTTTCAGGCCGCGGCCGCGGCGCCGGCCAGCGCCAGCGCCAGCGCCAGGCGGCGTTGCCAGTCGCTGGCCTGGGCGCGGTTCCACACCAGCGCCACTTGCTCGCGGCACTCGAAGGCGCAATCGCTGACGTGGATGCGCAGCAGCCCGCCGTCGTCCAGGGCGAAATCGGGCAGGTAGGCCAGCGCCTCGCCCGCCTTCACCAAACTGAGCAGCAACTGCAGGTCGTCGCACCAGTAGCGTATCTTGCGCGGCAACTGCTCGTCGCGCCAGCCATCGGAGCGGGCGCCCCGCTGCACGCCGCAGAACAGGGAACGCGAGGGACAGGCGAAGTCGTGCGCCAGCACCTCGGCGCTGCTGGCCGTCAGCGGCGCCGCGCGCGCCGCCAGCGGGTGGCCGCGCCCCGCCATCAGTTGCAGGGTGACGCTGCCCAGCGGCGTCACCTCCCAGTCGGCCGACCAGTGCTCGCCGCGCCCGTCGATCGCCTCCTGGGTGACCAGGGCGGCGTTGATGTCGCCGCGCGCCAGCGCCGCCAGCGCCGCGTCCTCGAACATCGCCTGCATGCGCAGGCTGCCCTGCGGATAGGCGCGCAGGGCCGCCGCCGCCATCCGGCCGTGCCGCCACAAGAGGACGGCCGGCCCGCCCAGGCGGCAATCGACGGCGGCGCGCTCGCCCATGACGTCGAGCCTGGCCTGGCCGGCCAGCGCCAGCAAGGTCTGCGCGCGCGCCAGCAGCAACTGGCCGCTGTCGTTGAGGAGGAGTTGCTTGGCCGAACGGTCGAACAGGGGCTTGCCCAGGCTCTCCTCGAGGCGGCGCAGCGCCTTCGACACCGCCGACGGCGTCAGGTGCAGCTCCAGCGCGGCCGCGCCCAGCGAGGGCCGTTGCGCGGCGCTGACGAAGATGCGCAGATCGCTCAGATTCATGATGTCCTGCGGGGATACGAAAGGTGAATGTAAGTTGCTGTACGGGATACAAGATGCAGCTTACCATCAAGCCCAATCCCCCACACAGCGAGCACATCGATGACAAGCCCGGCCAGCCTGACGCACAGCCAATGGATCTACCGCAAGCAACCGCTGGGCCAGATCGGCGCCGAGCACTACGAGCTGCTGCGCCGCCCGCTCGACACCACGCTGGACGAGGGCGAGGTGCTGATCGAGGCGCGCTGGTTCAGCGTCGATCCCTACATGCGCATCGGCCAGTCCAGCAAGCCCACCTACGACAGCGCGCCGCACCCGCTCGACACGGTGCAGGCCGGCGCCGTGGTGGCCCGGGTGCTGGCCTCGCGCGCGCCCGGCTACGCGGCGGGCGACTGGGTCAGCGCCTACAGCGGCTGGCAAAGCCACGCCCGGCTGCGCGCCGACGCCCTCACCCGCCTCGACCCGCAACAGGCGCCGCTGACGGCGGCGCTGGGCGTGCTCGGCATGCCCGGCCGCACCGCCTGGTTCGGCCTGACGGAAGCGGGCCGGCCGCACGCCGGCGAGGTCGTCGTCGTCTCCGGCGCGGCCGGCGCGGTCGGTTCGCTGGTGCTGCAATTCGCCAAACGCCACGGCGCCCGCGTGCTGGGCATCGCCGGCGGCGCCGCCAAATGCGCCTGGCTGCGCGACACCCTGGGCGCCGACTGGGCCATCGACTACAAGGCGCACCCCGACGCGGCCTCGCTGGGCGCCGCGATACTGGCCCTGACGGGCGGCGTCGACGTGTATTTCGACAACGTCGGCGGCATGGTGACGGACGCCGTGATCCCCCTCATCAACCGGCGCGCCCGCATCGTCATCTGCGGCCAGATCAGCCAGTACAGCGGCGGCCTGGAAACGCCCGAGCTGGGGCCGCGCCTGCTGCACCACCTGCTCTACCAGCGCGCCACCATCCAGGGTGTGCTGGCGCGCGACTACCTGCACCGCATGGACGAGATGCGGCGCATCGTCGCGCCCTGGGTGCGCGACGGCCGGATTATTTTCGAGGAAACCGTCATCGAGGGCTTCGAGCAATTGCCGCACGCGCTCAATTCCCTGTTCACCGGCGAGCACCGCGGCAAGCTGCTGGTGCAAGCGTGATGACCCTGCGGCGGCGCATGCTGCTGGCCCTGCCGCTGTGGCTGACGCTGACGCTGACGCTGGCGGCGGCCCCGGCGGCCGGCGCGCCGGCCAGCTGGGGCGAGCACGGCATGGTCCTGTTCGGCGGCATGGAGGGCTTGTACGCCGCCCACCTGCCGATGTTCCACGCGCCGCACGACCACCAGGTGGTGCTGCAAGTGCGCCTGGCCGACGCGGCGCTCGACGCCGTCCTGCGCCGCCGCCTGGACGGCCGGACGGCGCTGTGGACCATCGCGCCGGAAGCGTTCGAACTGGCGCGCCTGGCGCCCGGCGCCGGCGCGCCCTTGCGGCGCTTCAAGGCCGACTTGGTGCGGGGCCACTTCGAGCAGGGCGGCAAGACCGAATACGCCGGCGCCGCCGTCCTGGTCGAGCGGGTGCTGCTGTACCGGCGCCTCGATCCGGCGCGCCGCGCCAGCGCCACGGCCACCTACAGTCAGATCGGCGCCGGCCGCCAACGCTTCCTGCTCAAGGACATCGACAGCCGGCCGGACTTCGACCACATCGTCGCCTTCAGCACCACGGCGGACGCGCCGGGCGGCCCCGTCAGCGTGGCGAAACAGGCGCTGCGCCAGCCGGACGGGCCGACGCTGGCGGCCGCCCTGCGCGCGCGCGGTGCGCCGGCCCGCGTGCGCGGCACCGTGTATTTTTCCGGCGACGATCTGCGCTGATACCACTTGGTGCCCGTCGGCAAGAGACGACTTGTCACGGCAATATTATTGTGAGGTCATCAACATGTCATAAAGCGTTGTTACATTCTCAGCTTTTCACACCAAGCCGGATGGACAACATGACACGCAGACACCTCACCGTCGCTGGACTCAGCGTCGCAATCACCATGATGCTCGCCGCCTGCGGTAGCGATGCAAAGAAAGACACCGATTCCAGCCTCATCGAATCGCCGAAGAACGTCATCTTCTTCCTCGGCGACGGCATGGGCATGACCACCATGACGGCGGCGCGCATCTACGCCGTCGGCGAAGACGGCGAACTGACCATGGACACGCTGCCGGAAACGGCCTTCGTGAAAACCTTCTCGAACGACTCGCAAGTGACCGACAGCGCGCCGTCGATGTCGGCCTACATGACCGGCGTCAAAATGAACAATGAAGTGCTGTCGATGTCGACCGACACCAAGGCCATCGATCCGATCAAGGACGGCAACGGCAACAGCCTGGGCAACAACTGCGGCGCCAAGAACGGCACCCCGGCCACCACCCTGCTGGAACTGGCCAAGGCCAAGGGCCTGTCGGCCGGCGTCGTCACGACCACCCGCATCACCCACGCGACACCGGCGGCGACCTACTCGCACATCTGCCACCGCGACCTGGAAAACGACATCGCCGCGGCCATGGTGCCGGGCGGCGCCGGCTACAACGGCGCGCTGGGCGATACCGGCCTGGACGTCGTCCTGGGCGGCGGCAAGCAATTCTTCACCCTGCCGAAAGACGGCGGCAAACGCGCCGACGGACGCGACCTGATCGCCGAAATGAAGGCCAAGAACTACACCGTGGCCGGCAACGCCAGCGAGTTCAACGCCGTCGACGCCAGCAAGACCGAGCGCCTGTTCGGCCTGTTCACCTCCAGCCACATGAGCTACGACCTGGACCGCGATCCGGCCAAGGAACCCAGCCTGGCCGACATGACCACCAAGGCCATGGACGTGCTGGCGAAAAACAAGACGGGCTACTTCCTGATGGTCGAAGGCGGCCGCATCGACCACGCCCTGCATGAAACCACCGCCAAGAAAGCGCTGCAAGACACCGTCGCCTTCGACGGCGCCATCAAGGCCGCCATCGCCAAGGCCAAGCTGACCGATCCGGACCTGAAAAACACCCTGATCGTCGTCACCGCCGACCATGACCACACCCTGGTGCTGAACGGCTACGCCAAGCGCACCGGCAAGACGGCCGCCGGCAACCCCGGCGTGCTCGGTCTGGTGAAGGACTATGTCAGCGGCAAGAACACCCTCGACCTGGACGGCGCGCCGTACTCGATCATCGGCTTCGGCAACGGCGAAAACCGCACCCAGGCCAGCCGCTCGACCATGGTCAGCCTGGACGAAACGACCACCGGCGCCAACACCTACCACCAGGAAGCCGTGATCCGCGTCTCGGCCGGCAATGAGACCCACGGCGGCACCGACGTCTTCCTCGGCGCCATCGGCAAGGGTTCCGACACCTTCCTCGGCACCATCGACAACACCAAGGTCTTCACCCTGGTCAAGAACGCCGTTGGCCTGTAATTATTAAGAACTGGATATCAAGATGAAACCTACTCTGAAACAACCCCTGCTGGCCCTGGCCCTGGCCGCGCTGTTCGCCAACACCGCCAACACCGCCTACGCCGCCGACGCCAAGAACATCATTTTCTTCCTCGGCGACGGCATGGGTCCGGCCACGGTGACCGCCTCGCGCATCTACAAATACGGCGAAGACGGCAGCCTGACGATGGACAAACTGGAGCGCACCGCGCGCATCAAGACCTACTCGAACGACGCCCAGACCACCGACAGCGCGCCATCGATGGCGGCCTACATGACCGGCGTGAAACAGCGCAACGAAGTGCTGTCCATGGACGGCGCGACCTTTGCCAAGGCCCCATCGTCCGACAAGAGCGTCACGCCCAACGTCTCCAACGCTGTCAACAACTGTCCGGTGACAGGTAACGGCACGTCGGTGCCGACGCTGCTGGAGCAGGCGATTGCCAAGGGCAAGGCGACCGGCGCCATCACCACCACGCGTCTGACGCACGCGACACCGGCGGCGACTTTTTCGCATGTCTGCCATCGGGATGCGGAGTACGACATCTCGCGCCAGGCCGTGCCGGGTGGTGCCGGGTACAACGCAGCACACGGCAACGGCATCGACGTTCTGATGGGCGG
>NZ_JANXMI010000195.1 GCF_025354735.1 Rugamonas sp. | reverse complement strand
GCCTGTTCATCGGCTGCTTCTGCGTGATCCTGTCGATGTACGGCGGCGGCTTCGCCACCGTGCCGGCCTATCTGGCCGATCTGTTCGGCACGCAGATGGTGGGCGCCATCCACGGCCGGCTGCTGACGGCGTGGTCGGCGGCCGGCGTGTTCGGCCCGGTGCTGATTATCTACCTGCGCGAATATCAAATCGCGCACGGCGTGCCGAAGGCGCAGGCTTACGATGTGACGATGTATGTGCTGGCCGGCCTGCTGCTGGCGGGTCTGGTCTGCAATGGTCTGGTGCGGCCGGTCGACGATAAATACTTCATGACCGCGCCGGAACTGGCGGCCGAAAAGCAACTGGCCCACGAGCGCGATGCGGGCGCATCGAACGGTGCATCGAACGGGACATCGAACGGCGCGACCAGCCCCGTGACGGTGGCGCTGGCGTGGGCGGCGGTCGGCCTTCCGCTGGCGATAGGCGTCTTGCTGACGCTGCAAAAAGCGGTCATCCTGTTCCGCTGAACACGGCCGGCGCTTGCAGCGCAGTTTGGCAGGGGGATGGGACCGCGGTCCCATCCCTTTTTTTATAGCCCCCTCGCGTGCGCTCTCCGGCAGCACCTTTGATCCAGATCATGTCTCTTTCGCGCTGCTAACGTAGCCTTGTCTTTCGCCCTGCAGGCGCGTGTCCGTATCGCTAGCTTCGCCTTCGCCCTAATCCACTTCTTTCTTTTATAGAGGTATTTATGTATCCATTTTCGCAAGCCGTCACGCCCGCCGTCAAAAATCACCTGGAAGCCCAGCTGTCGTTCTTCAACGACATTTCGAAATCCCTGTTTCACACGGCGCAGCAGTACGGCGACCTGAATATTCAGCTGGCACAGACCATGCTGGAAGAAAGCACCACCGCTGGCCAGCAAATCCTCACCGCCCACCGTCCGACCGACATGTTCAGCGCCGCCGCCGCGCACGCCCAGCCCACGGCTGAAAAACTGCGCGCGTATCAGCAGCATATTTCGCGTATCGCCGCCGACACGCAAACCGACCTGGCCCGCGTGGCCGAAGACCATATCGCCGAAACGGCCCGCACGGCCAAGGAACTGGCCGACGACGTGGCCCGCGCCACGCGCGAAGAAACGGACAAAACCATGCGCGCGCAGCAGGATGCGGCCCGCAAGTTTACCGACCCGTTCCAGAACTATGCCGACGGCGCGCAGCGCTCACGCGGCAACGAGGTGCGTGGCGGCTCGACCATGCAAAACGGCAATCAAGACGGTAGCGATGCCCATGGCGGTATGCATGGCGCCGCAGCCGCCAGCCAGGCGGCCGCCAGCCAGGCCGGCAAGCAGCAAACCGGCCGCAAGGAAAGCTGATCGTAGCGGCGCCGGCCTCGCTGGCGCCTGGCCGGCCGGTGCGTGCGCCAGCGCGTCGGCCGGCCTCAGTTATACGCGGGTCCGTTTTTCTCGCCGCGCCGCAGTGCCGGGCGTGGCGATCATTCTTATGGCGCCATTTTTGCGTCCGCTTTTCGTTCCGCCGCCACGCCACGCTGCGCCACCAAGCCACCAAGCCCCACGCGCCACGCCACCAAGCCGCGCCGCAAGGCCGGCCCTGCGCCTGCGCACGCGATTCGATCTCTGCCGATCTCCGCCGAGTCTGCTATTCTTGCGCTATCTTTCGCCGCCGGCCGAGCACATCATGAGTAGTAGCACCCCTTCCGATTCCCTGCATATCGTCTGTCCGCATTGCGACGCGGTGAACCGTGTGCCGGCCGCGCGCCTGGCGCAGCAACCCACTTGCGGCAAATGCCAGCTGGCGCTGTTCACCGGCAAGCCGGTCGACCTGAGCAGCGCGCGCTTCCTCAAGCACATCGAACGCAGCGATATTCCGGTGTTGGTCGACTTTTGGGCGCCGTGGTGCGGTCCCTGCGTGTCGATGGCGCCGTTTTATGGGCAGGCCGCGCAGCAACTGGAACCGGCGTACCGCGTCGTCAAGGTCGATACCGAACAAGCCCGCGATTTGTCGGCGCGCTATGCGATCCGTAGCATCCCCACGCTGGCGCTGTTTTTGCACGGCCGCGAAGTGGCGCGCCAGCCGGGCGCGATGGACAGCCAGCGCATCATCGCGTGGGCCCACGCCCATAGACCGAAGTAGGGCGGCGCGGCGGCCACGCTTCCAGGCGCCTAGCCGCAATGCTGCTCCAGCCAGCGCCGCACGCCGGCCAGGCTGCGGAAATCGGCCACGGAGCGGCAGGCGATTTGCGGATGGCGCGCTTGCAGCATCTTCGACAGCGCCGCTCCCGGCCCCAGTTCCAGCGCGACCGTGATGCCGGCTTCGGCGCCGGCGTCCATGCAGCCGCGCCACAAGATCGGTTCGGCCAGCTGGCGCGACAACTGGTCGACGGCCAGCGCCTTGCCGTCGACCCGCAGCGCGGCGATGCCCGACAAGACCGGCGCCGTGAACGGCTGAAAATCGGCGCCGTGCAGCGCGGCGGCGAACGGCGCCACGGCCGCCGCCAGATACGGCGTGTGCGAGGCCAGCTCCACCGGCAGCCGCGTCAAGCGCGCGCCCGCCGCCACCACCTTGTGCTCCAGCGCCGCCAGTCCCGCCGCCGGGCCGCCGGCGATGCAGCTGTCGTCCGCCGTTTCGATGGCGATGTAAAACAGGTCGTCCGCCATCAGCCCGGCCGCGCGCGGCAAGCTCAGGCCCGAGATCGCGGCCAGCGCCTGGCCCGGATGTGCGCGCCGGCAGTCGTCCATCGCGGCGGCGCGCAACGCCGCCAGTTCCAGCAGTTCGGCGCCGCCCAGCGCGCCGGCCACGCCGTAGGCCGCCAGTTCGCCGACGCTGTAGCCGGCCACCAGCGCGGGCGCGGGCGCGTCACCGCGCAGCGCTTCCCACATCGCCAGCGCGCCCGCCACGATCAGCTGCTGCGCGGCGCGGTTGGAAAACATCAACGCCGGATCGGATGCGGAGGGCAGCGTGAAGCTGTCGAGCAGCGCCGCCGCGCGCGCGCTGCCGCGTGCCAGCTCGAACATCTGCGCGTGCTGCGCGCCCTGGCCCGGACAGAGTATGAGCAGGCGGCTTCTCATGTCGGCGATGTCGATGTCGACGGCGACGACGACGGCGTTGGTGATGGCGGCATCGGCATCGGCATCACGCGCGGCCGCGCGCCGCCATCGCGTGCACCAGGCAGGTCGCCGCCAGCAGATCGGCCGCGCCGCCCGGCGAGAGCCGGTGCCGCACCAGCCGATGGTGGCAGGCCATGGCCCGTTCGCGCCAGCCGGCGTGCGCGGTGCCGCCCAGCACGACGAAGCGGCGCGCCTCGTCGCGCACCAGACGCGCGCCTTCGACGCCACCGCGATGGAGCACATTGGTGTCGCTGACGTGGCCCATCAGCGCGAACAGCGCGTCGATGCGCGCGTGGTAGATGCTGCCACCGCGCGCCAGCGTCGCCCGCAGCGCCGGCAGGCCGACCTCGAACACGGACGGCAATCCCAGCGCGCCTTCTTCGCGCGCGCCGCTGGCCGCATGCAGCGCCGCCGCGCGCTGGCCATGACCGGCCTGGCCGGCATCGCCGCCCGCGTTGCCATGGTCGCCATCGCCATTGCCGCCAGCGTTGCGATTGTCGCCACCACCGTCGTCGTCATTGTCGCCAGCGTCGCCATCACCGCCGTCATTGCCGCCATCGCCGCCATCATCATCGTCGCCGTCGCCATCATCGCCATCGTTGACCGCCTTCGCGGCGACGGCGCGGTTGGCGGGAACGGCGCCATTCGAGTGCGCGGCCAGCGCCGCTCCCCAGTGTTGCAGCATGACCGAGCGCAGCGTCGCCGCCGACAGCGGCAGCGCCCGCGCGTGGATGCGTCCCGCCGCCGCGCACAGCAAGCCGAGACTGAAGATCGCGCCGCGATGCGTGTTGACGCCGCGCGAAGCGCCCATCATGCGCGCCTCGGCCGCGATGCCCAGCTGCTTGAGCTGCGCGAACGGCGCACCGTGCATGCCGGCCAGGCAGATGTCGCGGAAGTAGTGGCGCAGCGCGAACAGGCTGCGCATGAAGGTGGCGGCGTCCATGTCGCCATGGCTGCCGCTGTCGATCAGCGACACGAGGCCGGGCTTGGGATACAGGCACAGTTCCACATACAGGCTGCGCACCGCGAGCCGCGCGATCGCGCCGGCCTGGCCGCGCTGGCGCCGGGTGCCGACGCTGGCCATGGCGCCTGGGGCCGGCGCCGATGTAAGCCGCGCCGCGATCGTCAGCGGTATCAAGGCTGCCTCAATGTCGCCAGCAGCGCGTTGGGCGGCGCCAGGTGCACGCTGTCGGCTTCCTTGACCAGCACGTGCGCGGCGGCGGCCTGTGCCTGCAACCACTCCTTCCACGACACCGCCTGCCCGGACGGGAACACGATCTCGCCATCGAGCGGCAAGCGCGTGGCGTGGAACGACAGCAGCGCCAGGCCGGCGTTGAGCTGCTGCGACGTGGCCGGATAAAACAGGATGTCGACGTCGGAAGTGGGCGTCATGTAGGGCTGGGCCGTCAACACCTGCAAGGCCACCGAGCCGTAGACCCGCATCACCAGGCCGACGGCGCGGTTGTCGAACGCCGTCAGTTCCTCGCGCCACGGCGACGGCAGCGACGGCAGCACGCTTTTCAAGGACAGCGGCGGCACCGACTTGACCACTTCCAGCGCCTGCGCGCGCAGCGTGATGCGCAGCTTCTGGCCGCTGGCCGGATCGGGCGGCAGCGGAACGCCGAGACAGACTTCGTTGGCGTGGGCGTTGGCGTCGCGCCGGCGCACGACGGCCGGCCAGTCGTTGCGGCGCCACTTTTCCAGCGCGGGCCGATGCTCGGGGGCGGCGCCGTCGGCCGCGTCCTGCCAGCCCTGCGGCGACAGCCAGACCAGATTATGCCGCGATAACATGGCCGCCCGCCATGATGGCCGCGATCACCGGCTGCGCCATCAGGCGACCGCCGCGCGTCAGTCCGAGCGCGCTGCGGTCGTCGCCGGCGCTCGGTTCGAGCAGGGCCTCCTTGAGCAGCGCCGCGAGGTCGGCGCCGGCCGGGTCCCAGATCGCCCGCAGTCCGCCCATGCGCAGATAATTTTCCGGCCCCGGCGCGAACACGGGATTGCTGAGCGCCAGCTCCGTCAGCAATTCTTCCGGCACCTTGGTGATGCGCGCCATCGCCGCCAATCCCATCACGCGGATGGTCGCATCGGGCAGCGCGTAGCAGGCGTCGGCCATCAAGCCGCTGGTGATGAAGCCGCCCGACAGCGCCTGGTCGTAGACCAGCGCGACGATCTTGTGGCCGCGCCGCCGCGCCAGCTCCACGCATTTTCCCAGGTGCGCCATATAGCTATTGATGCCCAACATTTCGTCGCGGTGGCGCAGGCGCTGGCCCTGGGTGTCGACCAGGATCACGATGGCGCGGCCGGGATGCTCGCGCACCGTGCGCAAAATCGCCGTGGCCTGCGCCAGCGCGATTTCGACGCCGATGGGCGCGTGGCCGGTGGTGCCGATGACGGCCACGGTCGCGGTCTCGCCGGCGCCGCCACCACCGGCGCCACCGCCTTCGACCTGCGCCTCGCCGCTCAGGAAGTCATCCTGCGCGGCGACCGTGTGACCCAGCGGGAACAGGGTCGCAGCCAGTGTTTGCCATTGCATCATTGCGCTCCCAGTCGGTGCGCCGCGGCCGCGGCGACGAAGGCGTCGATGTCGAGCATGGCGATCCGCTGCGCATCGGGCATGCCCATGGTACTCCAGATGTCGGCCGGATCGGCCAGCGCGCCGTATCGTGCGAGGCGCTCGGCCAGCAGCCGCTGTTCGCCTTCCAGCGCCTCCAGCGTCAGCTCGACCGGCCGGCCCGCGCAGCCGGCGATGGCGTCCAGCGCGGCCTGGCGGAAGCCGGCCACGCTGTCGGCGCTCATCATCTGGCAGTCGCCCAGCAGGTAGCGGTGCTTGCCGCCGCAGGTGCGCCACACGAGGGCGCGGTCGCGCGCGTCGTATTCCTCGACGCCGTGGGCGGTCTCTATCACTTCCGGGCCGGACATCGCCAGCCGTCCTTCTTCCGACATCACGACCACGTTGGCGCAGCGCGCCACGATGCCCATGCCGCCGAAGGCGCCGTTCGCGCCGCCGATCAGCACGATGACGGCGATGCCGGCGGCGCGCGCGTCGAGCAGCGCGCGCATCACTTCGGACACGGCGATCAAGCCGGCGTTGGCTTCGTGCAGGCGCACACCGCCCGTGTCCAGCAGCAGCAGCACGGCCGGCGCGTTGTCGAGCATCGCGCGCTGGAACAGGCCGACCAGTTTGGCGCCATGCACCTCGCCGACGGCGCCGCCCATGAAGCCGCCCTCCTGCGCGGCCGTGTAGACCCAGCCCTCGTTCAATCTGGCGCGGCCGACGACGACGCCGTCGTCGAACGACACCGGCGCGTTCAGCTGCGCCAGATGCGGGCTGACCACGCGCTCGGCCGGCGCCAGGAATTCCTCGAAGCTGCCAGCGTCGAACAAGCCTTGCAGGCGCTCGCGCGCGGTCAGTTCCAGATAGCTGCTCATCGCGCCCCTCCCAGCATGGTCTGCACCGCCTGGTCGAGCCGCAGGCTGACCACGGCCGGCGTGGCGCCCATGTCGTTGATCGAGATGCGCGCGTCGGCCAGCATCCAGCGCTGGTGGAAGTCGTGCATCACGGCCGCCCAGATCGCGCCGAAGCCGGCGGCGGCGGTCTTGACTTCGATGGTGCAGGCGCCGTCCAGCGGCGCCGATTCGATCAGCACTTCCAGATTGCCGGAGCCGACCACGCCGACCAGTTGCGGCGCCATCGACAGCGTGCGCGTGCCGTTGTCATAGCGGTAGTTCAGGGTTTCCATCGTCATCCTCTGTATTTGCCGACTGAGTTTTTTTACCGCTTACCAGTTGCGGAAGCGCTTGGGCGGATCGTATAAGCCGCCCGATGCGCGCACCAGGTCCTTCATGTTCTTCGCCGCCAGCAGGTCGCGCGTGGCCATGCGCTGGTCTATGCCCATGTCCTCGGCGCGGCGGATGATGCCGCGCCCGCGCAGCTCCTCGACCATGCGCTTGTCGCGCGCCAGCCCCACCGACGTGTAGCCGGCCACGCCGCGTATGGCCTGCTCGCGCTCCGCGTCGCTGCGGCACAGCAGCAGGTTGGCGATGCCTTCCTCGGTCAGGATATGGGTCACGTCGTCGCCGTAGATCATCACCGGCGGGATCGCCATCTTCGCCTGCCCGGCCAGTTCCCAGGCGTCGAGTTTTTCAACGAAGGCCGGCTGCATATGCTCGCGGAAGGTTTCGACGATCTGCACCACCAGCTTTTGCCCGCGCGGTATCACGTCGCGGCCGCGCCGCGCCTCCTCGCCCGCCTTCAGCCATGCCGGGCTGGCGTGGCGCCGGCCGCGCGCGTCGGCGCCCATATTGGGCGCGCCGCCGAAACCGGCGATGCGGCCCAGCGTCGCCGTCGACGAGTTGCCCTGCAAATCGATCTGCAGGGTCGAGCCGATGAACATGTCGCAGGCGTAGTGGCCGGCGGCCTGGCACAGCGCGCGGTTGCTGCGCATGGAGCCGTCGGGGCCGACCGCGAACACGTCGGGCCGCGCGCGGATATAGGCTTCCATGCCCAGCTCCGATCCGAAAGAATACACCGATTCGACGAAGCCCGATTCGATCGCCGGTATCAGCGCCGGATGCGGATTGAGGGCCCAGTGGCGGGCGATCTTGCCCTTCAGGCCCAGCGACTCGGCGTAGGTCGGCAGCAGCAGCTCGATGGCGGCGGTGTCGAAGCCGATGCCGTGGTTGAGGCGCTCGACCCGGTATTCGGCGTAGATGCCCTTGATTGCCATCATCGCCATCAGCACCTGGATCTCGGAGATCTGCGCCGGATCGCGCGTGAACAGCGGCTCGATGTAGTAGGGCTGCGGCGAGGCGACGACGAAATCGACCCAGTCGCCCGGCACGTCCACGCGCGGCAGCGTGTCCACGATGCGGTTCACTTGCACGATGACGATGCCGTTCTTGAAGGCGGTGGCCTCGACGATGGCCGGCGTGTCCTCGGTGTTCGGGCCGGTGTACAGATTGCCGTGGCGGTCGGCCGCTTCGGCCGCGATCAGCGCCACCCGCGGCGGCAGGTCGACGAAGTAGCGGCTGAACAGTTCGAGGTAGGTGTGGATGGCGCCGATATCGAGCTTGCCGGCGGCGACCAGCCTGGCCACGCGGCCGGCCTGCGGACCGGAAAAGGAAAAATCGAGCTTGGAGGCGACGCCGCGCTCGAACACGTCCAGATGCTCGGGCAGGGCCAGCACCGATTGCAGCAGGTGCAGGCCGTTGATGCGCGCCGGGTCCAGCCGCGCCAGCGCCTGGGCCAGAAAGTCGGCCTGCTTCTGGTTGTTCCCTTCCAGGCAAACCCGATCGCCGCATTCGAGCACCGCGTGCAGCAGGTCGGCGATGCGTGCCGCCGGCAGCGCCTTGCCCTGCATCTGCGCGCCCAGGACCGCGCGGGCGCGCTCCAGCCGCGCGGCGCGGTTCACTTGCAGCGTGTTCCACACGCGCGGTGCGTTCATTATTTGACTCCCATGATCAGGTTCGGCAGCAGCGTCGAGATGGCGGGGAAGGCACACAGCAGCAGCACGGCGAAAAACATCAGCAGCACGAACGGCGCCACGCCCCATATGACGTCCTTCAAGGGGATGTCGGGCGCGATGTTCTTGATGACGAACAGGTTCAGGCCCACCGGCGGGTGGATCAGCCCCATTTCCATCACCACCGTCATGACGATGCCGAACCAGATCAAGTCGAATCCGGCGGCCTTCAGCGGCGGCAGGATGATAGGCGCGGTCATCAAAATGATGGACACCGGCGGCAGGAAAAAGCCGAAGCCGATCACCATCAGCAGGATCACCGCCAGCAGCAGCCACTTCGACAAGTGCATGCCGACCACCCAGTTGGCGGCGGCCTGGCTGATATGCAGATAGCTCATCACGTAGGAATACAGCAGCGACATGCCGATGATCAGCAGCAGCATGGTCGACTCCTTGATCGTCGCGGCCAGGATGGGCGACAGGTCTTTCGGGCGCCAGACGCCGTAGACGACGGCGATCAGCACCAGCGCCAGCAAGGCCCCCAGGCCCGCCGTTTCCGACGGCGTGGCCAGGCCGCCGTAGAGCGCGATCATCACGCCGATCAGCAGGATGATGAAGGGCAGCACGCGCGGCAGCATTTCCACCTTCTGGCGCAGCGTGAAATGCTCGTCCTCCAGATAGGCCGACTTCGCGCCGCCGCCCTGATAGAGCGCCAGCGCCGCGCCGTACTCCTTGCGCGCGCGGTACACCGCGTAGCCGGCGAACAGCGCCACCAGCAAAACGCCGGGCCCTATCCCGGCCAGGAACAAGCGGCCCAGCGACTGCTCGGCCGCCACCGCGTACAAGATCATCGTGATCGACGGCGGCAGCAAAATGCCCAGCGTGCCGCCGGCCGCGATGATGCCGGCCGCGAAACCGGGCGAGTAGCCGCGCCGCCGCATTTCCGGTATGCCGGCCGAGCCGATGGCCGAACACGTCGCCGGCGAGGAGCCGGCCATCGCCGCGAACAGCGCGCAGGCGAACACGTTGGCGATGCCCAGGCCGCCCGGCACCTTGTGCAGCCAGGTGTGGATCGCCGAGTACAGGTCTTTGCCGGCCGGCGATTTGCCGATGGCCGCGCCCTTCAAAATAAACAGGGGGATGGACAGCAGCGTGATCGACGCCATCTCCTCGTAGACGTTCTGGGTGATCGTGTCGAGCGAGGAGGCGGGCATGAAGAAGTACATGAAGGTCGTCGCGACCACGCCCAGCGCGAACGCGATCGGCATCCCGGAAAACATCGCGACCAGCGTCGCCGCGCCGTACAGGGCGCCCAGTGTCAGCTCGTTCATGGCGCGCCTTTTTTGTTGGTGGCGCGGACCAGCGTTTGCAGCAGCAGCTGGATCGCCAGCAGCGTGATCCCGGCCGCCATCATCGAATACGGTATCCACAGCGGCGGCGCGAACGTGGAGGAGGTGGTCTGGCCTTCGGACCACGCTTCATAAAACAGCGTCCACGATTTCCACGCGAAGAAAGCGCAGAACAGGCAGGACACCAGGTCGACGACAAACAGGCGCGCCGCGTTCACGCGGCGCGGCAGCAGCCCCGCCAGCGCTTCGATGCCGATGTGGCCGCGCAGCGACTGCACGTGGGCGGTGCAGAAAAAGGTCACGCCGACCAGCATGAAGACCGACGCCTCGTCCTGCCAGTCGGTCGGCGCCGCGAAAAAATAGCGCGACACCACCGAATACGTCAGCACCAGCGCCGTCAGGATCAGCGCCAGCATGGCCAGCCTGACCAGTGCGCGGTTGAGCCGCGCGAGCAGCGCCGTGACGACGGCCAGCGCCGCGTTGTCCGGCACCGGCGCCGCCGCGCCGTGTGGTCCGGTGTCGACGCCGTGGCTCACAGCAGCTTCTCGGCCAGCTTGAGCAGCCTGGCGCAGTTGTCGTTATGTTCGCCGTAATCCTTCCATGAGGTGGTGCGCGCGATCGCCTGCCAGCGCTTGACGGTGGCCGCGCTCAGGTCGGCCACCTTGGCGCCGGTGCGCTGATAGACGGCGGCCACCAGCGAGTCGTCGGTCTGCGCCGATTTGCGCGCGAACACTTCCATCTCGGCGCCGACGGCCATGATGATGGCCTGCTGCTCCTTGCTCAGGCGCTCGAACACCGCCTTCGACATCATCAAAGGCTCCAGCATGAACCAGTAGGCGTTGCCGCGCCCCGTGGTCAGCGCCTTCGACACTTCTTCGAGCCGGAACGAGATCAGCGACGTGGACGAGGTCAGCGCCGCATCCATCGCGCCGGTCTGCATGGCGGCGTAGATTTCGTTCGACGGCAGCGTGACGACGGCGGCGCCGGCCGCCTTCAGGATCAGGTCCATCTCGCGCGAGCCGCCGCGTATCTTCATGCCCCTGGCGTCTTCCGGCTCGACGATAGGCTTGCCGCGCGACGCCATGCCGCCGGCCTGCCAGATCCAGCTGACCATGACGATGCCCTTGTCGAGCAGGATGCGATTGAGCTCCTTGCCCACTTCCGCGTTGCGCCACGCGTAGCCGATGTCATACGAGGGCACCAAGCCCGGCATCAGGCCGATGTTCACCTCCGGCACCTCGCCGCCCGCGTACGATAGCGGCACCAGCGACAGGTCGAGCGCGCCCTTGCGCATCGCCGAGAACTGGGCGTTGGTCTTCATCAGCGAGGAGCCGGGATAGATTTCGAATTTCAGCGCGCCCTTGCTGCGCTTTTCCACCTCGGCCGAAAACATGCGCGTCAGGCGGTCGCGGAAATCGCCCTCGGTCAGCGTCCCGCCGGGGAACTGGTGCGAGATTTTCAGCGTCGTGGCCTGCTGCGCCCATGCGGACCGCATCCCGAGCTGTATCCATAAAGGGCTGCTGGCGAGCGCGCCCAAAACGATGCGCCGTTTGATAGAAGTCATGTCTCCTCCAGTGGTCGGTTTTGCCGTTATAGATACTACAATAGCCGGCCGGCGACTACTACAAGAACGAGTTGTTTTACGAAGCCATGCGCGCGGCCAGCCACAATCGGCCGCCGCGATTTCATCGCAGGGGTATGATGGCCGTCACGAACTTCTCCGCACAAGGACCGCGATGAAAAAAGTCCCCGTCTTCGGTCTCGCCCTGCTGGTCGGCGTGGCCGTGCTGCTGCTGGCGCCCGTACCGCTGCCGCCGACGCGCATCCACAACAGCGTGACCATCGCGCGCGCGCCGGCCGAGGTGTATGCCTACGTCACCACGCCGGCCAACTGGCCGCGCTGGCATCCGTCGTCGCTGGCCGTCAGTGGCGCGACGGATCATCCGCTGCGCGTGGGCGAACAGGTGGGCGAAGATTTTCTGGTGGCCGGCTACCGGGGCCGGGTGACGTGGACCGTGACCCAGCGCCAGGCGCCGGCGCTGTGGACTATTTCAGGAAAAATCGACGATGGCGGTTCCGGCCGCGTCAACTACCGTTTGACGGCGGTGGCGGGCGGCACGCTGTTCGAGCGCGACTTCGACTACGCGCGACCGAACCTGCTGTTTGTGCTGGCGGACAGTTTCAGGCTGCGGCGCCTGATTACGGCCGAATCGGCCGAGGCGCTGCGCCGGCTCAAGGCGGCGCTGGAGGGCGGCGCCGCCGCTTGAGCCGCCGTCACCCGTGGCGCGGCGCCGTCAGCTGCGCGGATGGAAATGGATGATGGCTTCGGCCGGCACGGTGCCGGTGGTCGGCAGGATATCGGCCAGCGTGAGCTGGTCGAGCACCGCCAGATAGGCCTGGGTGGCCGCGGCCAGCGCGCCTTTGAGCCCGCAATGGGGCGTCAGCGGGCAGGTGTCGTTGGCGCGGTCGAAGCACTCGGCCATGAAAAAATCGGTCTCGGTTTCGCGCACCAGCGCGCCGATGTTGATGTCGCCCGGCTCGCGCTTGAGGCGCATGCCGCCATTGCGGCCGCGCACCGTCTCGATGATGCCGGACAGGCCAAGCTGGTACACCACTTTCATCAGATGGTTTTTGGAGATCGTATGCAGGTCGGCGATATCTTGTATCGTCACCAGGCGATCCCGGTTCACGCCCAGGTAGAGCAGGGTGCGCAGCGTATAGTCGGTGAAGGAAGTCAGTCGCATCAATCGGATCCAGTGAGGGCTGCCGGCAAACAGGCGCCGGCCATGCCTTATTTTACTTGGTTCGCGCCGGATCAGGCTCGCGACGCGCTGGCGTGGCATGGCGTATCATGGTTGCCGACGACTTATCGGAGAGGACCATGATGGACCACAGCGCAGCGCACCAGCAGTTTATCGCCGAAGTCTGGCGCCGTTTCGAGGAAGTCCAGCAGTGGGCCATCGAACACTGGCACGACGCCGACCATCCCATTTCATCGTCCGACTTCGTCGAGGCGCGCAAGGAGATACTGGCGCTGGGCCAGAAGCGCGGCGGCGGCCGGCCGACGGGCGCCGAACCGGCCGAAGGCGGCGAGCAGTATGTCGACGTGACGCCGGCGCCGTGGCCGTGATGCCGCCACTTAATCTTCGCTTGCGCCGATCTGCGCCAGCAGCCAAGCCAGCAGGCTGACCGCCAGGCCGGCGAGCACGCCATACGCCAGCTTGAGCGCACTGTCGAACAGCAGCGGCGCCACCAGCCCGGACACCAGCGCAAACAGCAGCATCTGTATGAACGACTGCATCGACGACGCCAGCCCGTTATTGTTCGGGAAGTGGTCGAGCGCGAGCAGCGACATCGGCGGCGTCGCCAGCGCCAGCGCGAACGAATACACGAACAGCGGCAGCACGGCCCACGGCACGGCGGCCGCGAAATAGCTGTTGTAGACCACATTGGCGACGGCGCCCAGCGCCATCAGCGCGTAGCCGATCCAGATCAGCGCGCGCTGCGTGTAGCGGTGCGCGAATTTGGCCGACAGCGCCGACCCCACCACCATGCCGCTGATGAGCGGGATGAACAGCCACGCGAACGACGTCACCGGCAGGTGCAGTATATTGATGATGAAGTAGGCGGCCGAGCCGATATACAAACCGAAGCCGCCGAACGACATGCCGACCGCGATCGACAGCAGCAGGAAGCGGCGGTGGCACAGCACCTTCCAGTAATTGGCCGCGATGGCGCCGAAGTGGAAGGGGTGGCGGTCCCTGGCCGGCAGGCTTTCCGGCAGCCAGCGCTGCACCGCGACCATCATCAGCACGGCGAACGCGGTCAGGAACCAGAACACCGAACGCCAGCCCAGCGTCACCTGCAACCAGCCGCCCAGCACCGGCGCGATGGCCGGCGCGAGGCCGAACACCATCATGATGTGCGACAGGATTTTCTGCGCGTCGGCGCCGGAGTAGCGGTCCTGCACGATGGCGCGGCCGACCACCGAGCCGGCGCCGGCGGCCAGGCCTTGCAGCACGCGGCACACCAGCAGCACGCCGATGGACGGCGCCATCGCGCCGCCGATGGAGGCCGCGACATACAGCGCCAGCGACCACAAAATCACCGGCCGACGGCCGAAGGAATCGGACAGCGTCCCGTAAAACAGCATCATGAAGGCGAAGCAGAACAGAAATGCGCTGAGGGTTTGCTGGACCAGCAGCGCGCTGGTGTCGAAGGTGAGCGCGATTGCGGGGAAGGAGGGCAGGTAGGTGTCGATGGCCAGCGGACCGACCATGGTCAGGCCGGCCAGCAGCAGTGTCAGCAAAATATTCATGAAAAGTGTATCGTTCGTCAGACCGGTATTTTACGTCAGCCGGGCGCCCCGGCAGGAATCCGTAAAATTCGGCCGCGAATAATATAACGATATGCGCGGACCGAATAAGGAACGATGAAATTATTCTTTCGTTTTTGACGGCGCCCTGATTAAGCTGCCCCTTTACTCTTGCAATCCTGGCAAACACTATGACAATCGACACTTTTGATGGCACCGGCGTCAAGCCATCGCACTGGAACCTGGCCAGCGTGATTGAGCAGCTGCGCGTTTCGCGCGAGGCCACGCACAACATCCGCCACCAGGGCCGCATCCGCGAGCTGCCGTCGCGCGAGGCGCTGACCACCATCGTCAACGGCCTGTCGGCGGCGCTGTTCCCGACCCATTACGGCCGCCCCAACCTGACCGACGAGAGCATTGACTACTTCGTCGGCGACACCCTGACCACCACCCTGAACCGCCTGACGGAGCAGGTGCGGCGCGGCCTGCAGTTTTCCGCCGGCCTCGATTGCGGCGAAGACGCGGCGCTGACCCAGTGCGCGCACGACATCACGCGCCAGTTCGCGGCCTCGCTGCCCGATATTCGCGGCCTGCTGGTGTCGGACGTGCAGGCCGCGTTTGCCGGCGACCCCGCCGCGACGTCGATCGCCGAGATCATGCTGTGCTATCCGGGCACCATCGCGATCCTGTATTACCGGCTGGCGCACCGCCTGCACCAACTGGGCTCGCCGTTTTTGGCGCGGCTGATTTCGGACATCGGCCACTCGCTGACCGGGATCGACATCCACCCCGGCGCGCAGATCGGCGGCAGCTTCTTCATCGACCACGGGACCGGCGTCGTGATCGGCGAGACCGCCATCATCGGCCAGGGCGTGCGCCTGTACCAGCACGTGACGCTGGGCGCGAAGCGCTTCCCGGCCGACGACAAAGGCGTGCTGATTAAAGGCGTGCCGCGCCATCCCATCGTGGAGGACGATGTCGTCATCTACGCCGGCGCGACGATCTTGGGCCGCATCACCATCGGCGCCGGTTCCACCATCGGCGGCAATGTGTGGCTGACGCAGAGCGTCCCGCCGGGCAGCAATGTGTCGCAGGCGCAGATGCGCAACGATTGAGGGCGATTTAAATCGCCTGCGCAGCGTGCAGCCGGTCCAGTATCGCGCTGCGCAGCGGCGCCAGCGCGGCGCCGCTGCGGCACCGCTGTCCGCGCGGCCGCGCGGCGCCGACGTCGAAGATGGCCGGCGGCGCGCCCGCCGCTTCCAGCATCACCACCCGGTCGCCGAGGTAGAGCGCTTCGTCGATGTCGTGCGTCACCAGCAGCACCGTCAAACCATGTTCGCGCGCGACCCGCAACAGCAGATCCTGAAGCTTCATGCGGGTGAAGGCGTCGACCGCCGAAAACGGTTCGTCGAGCAGCAGGATTTTCGGATGCGTGTACAGGCCGCGCGCGATCGCCACGCGCTGCGCCTGGCCGCCGGACAGCTGCTTAATCAGATTCCCGCCGTAGCCGGGCAGGCCGACTTGCTCCAGCAGGGCCGGCACGCGGCCGGCGTTGGCGCCATCGTCGGCGAAGGCGATGTTCTGCGCCACCGTCAGCCACGGGAACAGGCGCGGCTCCTGGAAAATCAGGCCGATGTCGCCGCTGGCGCCGCGCTGTCGCAGGCCGCCTAGCCGTATCGCGCCGCTATACGCCGCGTCCAGTCCCGCGACGATGTTCAATAAACTGCTCTTGCCGCAGCCGCTGGCGCCGATCAGGCTGATGATTTCGCCGCGCGCCAGTTGCAGCCGCAGGCCATGCAGCACGCGGCGCTCGCCATGGCGCTTGTCGTCGATGGCGATGTCGAGCAGCGCCGCCGGTTCCCGAATGTGCTGCTGGTGTTGGTGGTGTTGCAGATGCCGGTGCATTCAAGGTCCCCCGCCGTAGTTGTCGCGCCAGCGCAGCAGATGGCGTTCCAGCCGCTGCATCATGCCGTCGCTGATTTTTCCCAGTATCGCCAGCAGCACGATGGCCGCCAGCACGATGTCGGCGCGGCTGGTTTCGCGTCCATCGCTGAGCAGGTAGCCCAGGCCCTTGCTGGCGGCGATCAATTCGGCGGCCACCATGAACATCCACGCCAGGCTCAGGCCATTGCGCAAGCCGGTGAGGATGGACGGCAGCGCGGCGGGCAGCAGCACGCGCCGCGCCAGCGCCGCCGGGCTTAAACGATACAGCTGGCCCACTTCGATCAGCTTGCGGTCGGCGCCCCGTATGCCCGAGGCGACGCCCATGTACACCGGGAAGAAAGCGCCGATGGCGATCAGCACCAGCTTGGGCGCTTCGTCGATGCCGAGCCAGAGCAGCAGCAAGGGCACCCACGCCAGCGACGGTATCGCGCGCAGCGCCTGGAAGGTCGGATCGAGCAGCGTTTCGGCGCGGCGGCTCAGGCCCACGGCGGCGCCCAGCAGCAGCGCCGCCGCCGCGCCGGCGATGAAGCCGGCGGCGACGCGCAAGGTGCTGGCCGCGATGTGGGCCGCCAGTCCCTGGCGCGCCAGATCGACGATGGTGCCGGCGATGGCGCTCGGCGCCGGCAGCAAATTGGGTGCGATCAGCCCGAGGCGCACGCCCGCTTCCGCCGCCAGCAGCAGGGACGCTGGCAGCAGCATGGACCACAGCGCGGGCGGCGTGCGCCAGCGTGGCGTGGCGCGGCGCGCTGGCTCCGGCAGCGCCGACGGCGGCGCGGGCGCGGTGTCCGCATTCTCGGTCAATACGGCGCTCATTTTTCATCAAGCCTTGATGATGTAGGGCTGCGCAAAGCGCGTGTCGATCAGCTCCGCGATGGCGCGGTTCAAATCCGTCCCCGGCTTCACCAGCGCCTCATCGAGCAGGATGGGGGCGGCCAGTTGCAGCGCTTTGATATGCTCCTGCGACGGCTGCGGATTGGTGAAGTCGCTGCGCAGCTTCACCTGCAACAGCGCCACCGGCAGGCTGACCCTGGCCTCCTCGGACAGGATCTGCGCCGCCTCGCCCGGATGGCCGATCACCCAGGCGCGCGCCTTTTCGTAGCAGCGGATCACCCGCGCCACCTCGGCCGGATGCTGGGCCAAAAAATCCTCGCGCACGTTCAGGAAGCCGTAGGTGTTGAACGCCACGTTGCGGTACAGCAGGCGCGAGCCGCCTTCCAGTTCGCTGGCCGCCATGTGCGGATCGAGACCGGCCCATGCATCGACCTTGCCCTGTTCCAGCGCGATGCGGCCATCGGCGTGCTGCAAGCCCACGTGCTCGATGTCGCCGCGCTTCAGGCCCGCCGCCTTCAGCGCGCGCAGCATGAACAGATAGGGATCGGTGCCTTTGGTGGCGGCGATCTTCTTGCCCTTCAAGTCGGCCACGGTGCGGATCGGGCTATCCTTGCGCACCACCAGCGCGGTCCATTCGGGCCGCGAAAAAATATACGGCGTGCGGATAGGATTGCCGTTGGCCTTGGCCAGCAAGGCGGCCAGGCCCGCGCTGGAGCCGATGTCGATGCTGTCGGCGTTCAGGTATTCGAGGGCGCGATTGCTGCCCGTGCTCAGCACCCACTTGACCTGGGTACCGTCGGCCTTGAACTCCTGTTCGAGCCAGCCGAAGCGGCGCAGCACCAGGCTGACGGGCGAATAATAGGCGTAGTCGAGGCGCAGTTCCTTCAGCGGCGCGGCGGCCCTTGCGAGACCGGGGATGGCAGCGACGGCCGCCAGTTGCAACAGTGTTCGGCGTTTCATGGTGTCCTTGGTTCAGGCGACGGATTGCGGGGAAGGGGCGATGGAGACGTGGCGGCCCGCGTGCGCCGGCGGCAGATGCGGACCGTGGCCGAACAGCTGGTGGCGCAGGGTGCCGTCGACATAGTCGGTGCGATAGCGGCCGCGCGCCTGCAGCTCCGGCACGATCAGCTCGACGACGTCGCGCATCGATTCGTGGCCGAGCGCGAAGGCGAGATTGAAACCGTCGATGCCGGTGTGGTCCTGCCACGCCTGCAGCTGGTCCGCCACTTGCGACGCGTCGCCGACCAGCACCGGGCCGCGGCCACCGAGGCCGATGAACTGCGCCGCCTCGCGCACCGTCCACCGGCGATCCGGGTCGGCCTGGCTGAAGGAGGCCAGCGCCGAGCGGCCGGCGTCGGAATCGATGTAGTCGATGGTGGCGTCGAGCGGGTAGCGGCTGAAGTCCACGCCGGTCCAGCCGGACAGCAGCACCAGCGCCGCTTCGATGTCGATGTGGCGGCGATAGTCCTCGTATTTGGCGCGCGCCTCCCGTTCGGTTTTGCCGGTGACGATCAACGCCTGCGCATAAATTTTCAGCTGGCCGCCATCTCGGCCGTCGGCCCGCACCGCCGCCCGCAAATCGTCCACATAGCGCTTGACGACTGTTTTGCTTGGCCCGCTGACGAAGGTGCATTCCGCATGGCGCGTCGCAAACGCGGTGCCGCGCGGCGAGGTGCCGGCCTGGTACAGCAGCGGCGTGCGCTGCGGCGACGGTTCGCACAGGTGGAAGCCCGGCACCTTGTAATAGCGGCCGGCGTGGTTGATCGGGTGGACCCGCGCCGGATCGGCGTAGACGCCGCTGGCTTTGTCGTTGACGACGGCGTCGTCGTCCCAGCTTTTTTCCCACAGCTTGTAGACCACGTCCAGATATTCGTCGGCCAGGTCGTAGCGCTCGTCGTGGCCGAGCTGGCGATCCAGCCCGAGATTGCGGGCCGCGCTATCGAGGTAGCCGGTGACGATGTTCCAGCCGATGCGGCCGCGCGTCAGGTGGTCGAGCGTCGACATGCGGCGCGCGAACGAATAGGGATGCTCGTAAGTGAGCGCGCAGGTGACGCCGAAGCCGAGGTGGGTGGTGGCCTGCGCCATCAGCGGCACCAGGGCCAGCGGATCGTTCAGCGGCACTTGCACGCCGTGGCGCAGGGCCGCGTCGGCGCTGCCTTGATAGACGTCGTAGGCGCCCAGCACGTCGGCCAGGAAGATCGCGTCGAAGCGGCCGGCCTCCA
This sequence comes from Rugamonas sp., assembly GCF_025354735.1. GTDB lineage: Bacteria > Pseudomonadota > Gammaproteobacteria > Burkholderiales > Burkholderiaceae_D > Rugamonas. Next base: position 8,279 of record NZ_JANXMI010000195.1, on the reverse strand, counting down.
GCAGCTGCGCCAGTTCGATCCAGTAGGCCGGATCGTTGTAGCGGTGGCTGGTGTCGCGCGCGTGCGTCCACAGGCCCGGCGACTGGTGGCCGATGCTGAACATCTGGAAGGCGTTGAAGCGGATCGGTTTTCCGGGCTGCTGACTCATGGCTTACTCGGCGGCGCGCTGAAGCGCGATCTGGTCGTCGGTGCGGGCGTAGTCGGCGAAATATTTATTGGTCACGTCGAGAAAGGCTTGCGATCGGTAGGCCGCCGCGATATCCCTGGCGAATTGCTTGTCCTTGTCGGCGGTGCGCACCGCGACCAGGTTGATGTAGTTGGTCGAGATTTTTTCGGTCACCAGCGCGTCGCTCAGCTTCAGGCCGGAGGCCAGCGCGTAATTGCCGTTGACGAAAGAGTAGTCGGTGTCCTGCAGGGAGCGCGGCAGCTGCGCCGCTTCCAGCGCGATCAACTTGATTTTCTTGATGTTGATGGCGATGTCCTGTTCCGAGGCGCGGATCGGATCGAATTTGTCGCGCAGCTTGATCCATCCCAGCCGGTCGAGCAGCACCAGCGCGCGCGCCTGGTTGGTCGGGTCGTTGGGCAGCGCCACGGTGCTGCCTTGCTTCACCTCGCCGATCGACTTGTGTTTTTTGCTGTAGATCGCAATCGGCGCCGTCGGAATTTTCACCAGTTCGCTCAGCGCCAGTTTGTGTTCGCTGGCGAAGCGGTTTAGGTAGACGATGTGCTGGAAGACGTTGGCGTCGAGCGAGCCTTCGGCCAGCGCGAAGTTGGGCTGGATGTAGTCGTTGAATTCCACGAGCTTGATTTTGTAGCCCTGTTTTTCCAGTATCGGCTTGATGCCCAGCTTGATCTGGTCCGCATACGGGCCGGCGCTGGTGCCGATGAGCAGTTCTTTCGGGTCCCTGGCCGATGCCGACGCCATCGCCGACCAGGCCAGCGACAGGGGAAGGGCGAGGGCGAGGGCGGTGCTTATCAAAGTGCGGCGGGTGAAGAATGTCATGTGAGTCCTATGTTGTTAGCGTTTGTCGATGCGTCGTGCGACGCGGTTGCCGCCGAACTGGATCAGCTGCACCAGCACGATCAGGATGGCGACGGTGGCGACCATGATGTCGGTCTCGAAGCGGTAGTAGCCGTAGCGGATGGCGAGGTCGCCGATGCCGCCGCCGCCGACCACGCCGGCCACCGCCGAATACGAGAGGAAGCTGATCGACAGCACCATCAACGCCAGCACCAGGCCGGAGCGCGCCTCCACCAGCAGCACCCGCAGCACGATCTGGATTTCGGAAGCGCCCATCGCATGCGCCGCTTCGATCACGCCGCGCGGCACTTCGCGTAGCGCCTGTTCGACCATGCGCGCGAAGTAGGGAATGGCGGCGAACGACAGCGGCACGGCCGCCGCCAGCGGACCTATCGAGGTGCCGGCGATGACGCGCGTGAACGGCACCAGCGCCACCAGCAAAATAATGAAGGGGAAGGAGCGCACGGTGTTGACCAACCAGCCCAGCACCAGCGCGGCCGGGCGGTTTTGCAGCGACTGGCCGTCGGCGACCAGGAACAGCACGATGCCGAGCGGGCCGCCGATCAGCAGCGCCGCCGACAGGCCGATGGCGAGCATGGTCAGCGTTTCGCCGAGCGCGGTCCACATCTCGGGCAGCATGGCGACGATATGCGCGGCGGTTTGGGCGAGTTGGAGATCATAGTCAGGCATGCAGCGCCTCCTTCCGGGTGTCGGCGGCGCCGATGGCGCCGGCGATACCGGCCATGCCGGCGGCGACGTGGCGTGCCAGCTCGCGGCCCAGCGTCGTCAGCGCGGCATGCTGCAAGCGGGCGGCGTCGGCCAGCGCGAACTGTTCGGCGATGGCGCCATCCTCGATCACGGCGACGTGGTTGCAGATGTCGCCGATCACCGACAGCTCGTGGCTGACGATGACGATGGTGACGCCGAGCCGCCGGTTGATGTCGCGCAGCGTCGCCAGCAGCGCGCGCGTGGTCTCGGCGTCGAGCGCCGATGTCGGCTCGTCGCACAGCAGCACGGCCGGTCCGCTGGCGAGCGCGCGGGCGATGGCGACGCGCTGTTTCTGGCCGCCCGAGAGCCGGGCCGGATAGCTGTCGGACTTGGCGCCCAGTTCGACCAGGGCCAGGCATTCTTCCACGCGCTGGGCGATGCGCGCTTTATCCAGGCCGCCGCGCAGGCGCAGGGGGAAGGCGACGTTGTCGAAGACGCTGGCGTTTTGCAGCAAATTAAACTGCTGGAATATCATGCCGATGTTGGCGCGAGCGGCGCGCAGCTCGCGCTTGGACAGCGCCGTCAGCTCGCGGCCGCCGACGCTGATGGTGCCGCGGTCGGGACGCTCCAGCAAATTAATCAGGCGCAGCAGCGTTGATTTTCCGGCGCCGCTTTTGCCGATCAGGCCAAAGATGTCGCCGGCCCGCACCGACAGCGAGACGTCGCGCACGGCGTGGAACTGGCCGCCGGCGGGCAAGGCGAACGATTTATGGGCCGAGGCGACGCGAATTAACGGCGTGGCCTCGGGCGTAAGGGGGAGCTGGGTCGGCTTGGTCATGGTGGCGGCGTGGGTCAGGTTCGGGATCACGAATACGCGGTCGGTTCCGGCAGCGTGCCGTCCAGCGCATAACGTCCGAGGTCGCGGATCTTGTAGTCGACCGGGTCGTGCAGCGTGTGGACGCGGACGTTGCGCCAGTAACGGTCGAAGCCATATTTGGCCGACGTCGAACGGGCGCCGGTCAGCTCGAACAGCTGGCTGCTCACTTCCAGGCCGGCGGCGTGCGCCAGGCATTTCGCTTCGGCCACGGCGACGGCCAGTTCGCCGCGCTCCTGCGCCGTGACCAGCATGCGCTTGCGCATCAGGCGTTCCAGTTCCCCGGCCGCGTGGTCGGCCAGCACGGCGGCGGGGCGCAGGCGCAGCCACAATTGACCGTAGCGGTGCTGGATCAGCGGGTCGTGCGCCGCCGCGTCCACGCCGGACGCGAACCACGGCTTCGATTCATTGAGGGTGTACAGGCGCGCCGCCTCGAACGCGCCTTCGCCTATGCCCAGATACAGGTTGGCCATGATGAGCTGCGCGATCTGCGAGCGCAGCGTCGCTTGCGGCGTCGGCGCGGCGCCGGGCGCTTGCAGCACCTGCTCCGCCGGCAGCGCCACCGCGTCGAAATGGACGTTACCGCTGTCGGTCTGGCGCTGGCCGAAGGCGTCCCAGTCCGCCTGCACGGAAACGCCGGGCGCGCCGGTCCGCACCACTCCGATCAGCGCGCCCCCAACGCCGGCATGCCAGGCCGATACGGTGAGCCAGTCGGCGCCGACCGAGCCCGATGAAAAACTCTTGATGCCGTCGAGCGTATAGCCACGCGCGTCATTGTCAGTGTCGCCGTCGGCGTCCCTGTCGTCCGTGGCCACCGTGCGCTGGTCGAGCGGGTTGAGCGCATTGCCCCAGAACAGGCGCTGTTCGACGGTCTGCGTCAGGAAGCGGCGCTGCTGCTGCGCGCTGCCGTACAGCGTAATGCCGGCCAGTTGCAGATGATGGAAACCGAAGACGTGGGCCAGCGCGCTGTCGGCGCGAGCCAGTATGCGTATGACCTGGTACACCACCGGCCACGCCGCGCCCTGGCCGCCGAATTCCGTCGGGATCGACAGCGTGAGCAGGCCGGACTCACGTATCCATTCGCGTTCCCGCGCGGCGTGGCCGCCGGCCTGGTCGCGGGCGTTGGCGCTGGCGGCGAGGCGCTGCGCCAGTTCGGTGGCGATGCCGATTGGCGTCGGCGTTGCGGCTTCCGGCGGCCGCGGCGAGCGGATTAATGAAGGTGACATGGGCGTCCTGTGAGTCGTGATGGACGCAGTATTCACGGCCCGCGATGTTTAGTACACGAACAATTCCGCGCATCGATATGCGTTCCGCGCATGCGAAGAAAAACGTATATCGATGCACAAAACTATTCGTTCTGATTTCAACTGGACCGATTTAGTCTGCTTGCATCGCATTGTTTTACACCTCACGGGAACTCACACCATGACCATACTTCTGATCGGCGGCAGTCCCTCCACGTCATCCAGTTCCAGCCGTTTTCTGCATCACGTCGGCGACAAACTGGCCCTGCGCGGCCATAGCGTCAACAAGCTGCACGTGCGCGAGCTGCCGGCCGAAGCGCTGTTGCACGCCGATTGCAGCCACGCCGATATCGCGCGCGCGCTCGCGGCGGTTGCGGCGGCCGATGCGGTGGTGATCGCGACGCCGGTCTACAAGGCCTCGTTCAGCGGCATCCTCAAAACCTTCCTCGACCTGCTGCCGCAGGACGGCCTGGCCGGCAAGCTGGTGCTGCCGCTGGCGAGCGGCGGCAGCCAGTCGCACATGCTGGCGCTCGACTACGCGCTGCGGCCGGTGCTGCACGCGCTGGAGGCGCGCCATGTGCTGGCCAGTATCTACGCCACCTCGCAGCAGCTGCAATGGAACGAGGAGGAGGGCTTGACGCCGGACGCCGCCATCGCGCTGCGCATCGCCGCCGGCGTCGAGCATCTGTCGGCCAATCTCCATGCGCTGCACGGCAAGCCGGAACTGCGCGTGGTGGGCGGCGACGCGCTTGCCGAACTGTCGGCGCAACGCTCGCTGCGCGATCAACCCTACGCCGCCAACGCGGTTTGAAGCCCCCATGAATATTCTTATCGATACCAAACGCGCTGCGCGCCGCCGCACTTTAAGCTGGATGTTCGCGGCGGGCGTGCTGGCGGCCGGCCCGCCGCCGGCGGCGCTGGCGCAAAACAATGTGCTCAACATCGGCTATCAGAAATACGGCACGCTGACTTTATTGAAGGGCCGCGGCACGCTGGAGCCGCGCCTTGCCGCCAAGGGTATCAGCGTCAAATGGAGCGAGTTCCCGGCCGGTCCGGTGCTGCTGGAAGGGTTGAACGTGGGCAGCATCGATTTCGGCGGCGTCGGCGAGGCGCCGCCCATCTTCGCGCAGGCCGCCGGCGCCAATCTGGTCTACGTCGGCAACGAGCCGGCGGCGCCGGGCAGCGAGGCGATCGTGGTGCGGAAGGATTCCAAAATCCGCACGCTGGCCGATTTGCGCGGCAAGAAGATCGCGCTCAACAAGGGCTCCAACGTCCACTTCCTGCTGGTGAAGGCGCTGGAAAAAGCCGGCATTCCCTATCAGGACGTCAGCACCGTGTTCCTGGCGCCGGCCGAGGCGCGCGCCGCCTTCGAGCGTGGCAGCGTCGACGCGTGGGCGATCTGGGACCCGTATCTGGCGGCGGCCCAGAAGCAGCTGGGCGCGCGCGTGGTGGCCGACGGTCAGGGCATCGCGTCGAACCACCAGTTCTTCCTTGCCTCGCGGCCCTACGCCGAAAAGAATCCCGAGGTGATCCGCATCCTGCTGGAGGAATTGACCAAGGTGGACGACTGGGGACGCCAGCGTCCCGCCGACGCGGCGGCCATCCTGGCGGCGCAGACGGGGCTCGACAGCGCCACCGCCAACCTGGCGGCGTCGCGCTATTCCTACGGTGTCAAGCCGGTGACGGCCGACGTCATCGCGCAGCAGCAAAAGATCGCCGACGCGTTTTCCAGGCTGAAGCTGATTCCGAAACCGATCACGGTGCGCGACGCGCTGTTGCAGCCTTAAATTTTTCGCACACCTCAAGGAAGCATCCATGTCCCTCAATATTTTCTGGTTCATTCCCACCCACGGCGACAGCCGCTATCTCGGCACGGCCAAGGGCGCGCGCGCCGTCGATGCCGATTATCTGAAGCAGGTCGCGGTGGCGGCCGACACGCTGGGCTACGACGGCGTGCTGCTGCCGACCGGCCGCTCCTGCGAAGACGCGTGGGTGGTGGCGTCGTCGCTTATCAGCGTCACGCAAAAGCTCAAGTTCCTGGTCGCGATCCGGCCCGGCCTGTCGTCGCCGGGACTGGCCGTGCGCATGGCGTCGACCTTCGACCGGCTCTCGAACGGCCGCCTGCTCATTAACGTCGTCACCGGCGGCGACCAGGGCGAACTGGAAGCGGACGGCGTCTTCGCCGACCACGCGCAGCGCTATGAAATCTCCGATGAATTCATCCGCGTGTGGCGCGCTTCGCTGTCCGGCGAGGGCGGCGACGCCGGCTTCGATTTCGACGGCAAGCATATCAAGGTCAAGGGCGCGAAGACCTTGTACCCGGCGGTGCAGAAGCCGTATCCGCCGCTGTACTTCGGCGGTTCGTCCGAGCCGGCGCACGAGCTGGCGGCCGAGCAGATGGACGTGTATCTGACCTGGGGCGAGCCGCCCGCCGCGGTGGCCGAAAAGATAGCCGACATCCGCGCCCGCGCCGCCAAACATGGCCGCGCGGTGCGCTTCGGCATCCGCCTGCACGTGATCGTGCGCGAAACGAACGAGGAAGCGTGGCGCTCCGCCGACGATTTGATACGCCACCTGGACGACGAGGTGATCGCCAAGGCGCAGGCGGCGTTCAGCAAGATGGATTCGGTCGGCCAGCGCCGCATGGCCGCGCTGCACGGCGGCCGCCGCGACCAGCTCGAAGTGTCGCCCAATCTGTGGGCCGGCGTGGGACTGGTGCGCGGCGGCGCCGGCACCGCGCTGGTCGGCGACGCCGAGACGGTGCATGCGCGCATCCAGGAATACGCGGCGCTGGGCATCGACACCTTTATCTTCTCCGGCTATCCGCATCTGGAGGAGTCGTATCGCTTCGCCGAGCTGGTGTTCCCGTTGCTGGGCAAGGGCAAGGCGGTCGGCGAGCAGTCGCTCAGCGGACCGTTCGGCGAAGTGATGGCCAATACCATCGTGCCGAAGCAGGCCGCTTGATGAGCGGCGCTAACGGCGGCGGGATCGGCGCCGCGCGCCGGGCCGGCACGCCGCACGGCTTGACGCCGTGGATCGTGCCGGCCGTGCTGCTGCTGGCGTGGGAAGCGGCGGCGCAACTGGGCTGGCTGTCGAGCCGCATCCTGCCGGAGCCGTGGGCCGTGGCGCGCGCCTTCTGGACGCTGGCGGCGTCGGGCGAGCTGTGGCTCCACCTGCAGAAAAGCCTGTGGCGCGCGGTCTGCGGTTTCGCCATCGGCGGCGGCCTGGGATTGGCGCTCGGGCTGTTGAACGGCAGCGTCAAACGGGCCGAGACCCTGCTCGACACCACGCTGCAAATGGTGCACAACATCCCGCCGCTGGCGATGATACCGATGGTGATACTGTGGTTCGGCATCGACGAATCGGCCAAGCTGTTTTTGCTGGCGGCCGGCGTGTTCTTCCCGGTGTACCTGAATACCTTCCACGACATCCGTTCGGCCGACCCGCAGTTGATCGAGATGGCGCGCAGCTACGGCGTGTCCGGCTGGGCGCTGTATCGCGACGTGATCCTGCCGGCGGCGCTGCCGTCGATACTGGTCGGCGTGCGATTTTCGCTGGGACTGGTGTGGGTGCTGCTGATCGTGGCCGAGACCATTTCGGCGCAGGCGGGCATAGGCTATATGACGATGAACGCGCGCGAATTTTTGCAGACCGACGTGGTGCTCGTCGGGATACTGCTGTACGCGATGCTCGGCAAGGGCGCCGACCTGCTGTCACGCGCGCTGGAAAAGTATTTCCTGCGCTGGAATCCCGCTTACCGTTAAGGCCACGCCATGCTGATGTCTACCAGCGAATTTGAATCCGGATCGATCGCGCCGCAGCAAAAAACGCGGGTGAAATCGGAAGCCCCACCGCCAGCGCCATCGGACGCGGTTGACGCCGCGCCGGCGCCACCGCAGGCGCGCGAGGTGACGCAACGCCAAGGCCGAGGCCAAGGCCAAGGCCGTGGCGTGCCGCTGGCGCTGCGCGGCGTGAGCAAGTCCTTTGCGGCGCGACCGGTGCTGCACGATATCGACCTGCGGCTCAAGGCCGGCGAGTTCGTCGCCGTCGTCGGCCGCAGCGGTTGCGGCAAGAGCACGCTGCTGCGCGCCATCGCCGGACTGGAAACGGCCGACGCCGGCGACATCGCCATCGGCGGCGCGGCGTCGGCATCTTCGTCGTCGTCATCGTCCGCTCGGGATGCGCCGCCGGCCCAGGTCCGCATCATGTTCCAGGAGGCGCGTCTGCTGCCGTGGAAAAACGTGCTCGATAACGTCGCCCTCGGCATGTGTCACGCGCCCGGTGCGGCGGCGGCGGCCCTGTCCACCGTCGGCCTGGCCGACCGCGCCGACGACTGGCCGGCCGAATTGTCGGGCGGCCAGCGCCAGCGCGTGGCCTTGGCGCGGGCGCTGGTGCACGCGCCGCAATTGCTGCTGCTCGACGAACCGCTCGG
>NZ_JANXMI010000182.1 GCF_025354735.1 Rugamonas sp. | reverse complement strand
CGACGCGCTGGCCATCATCGTCCATCGCGCCAACAGCCAGTACCGCGGCCGTGCCGTCGCGGCCAAGATGCGCGAACTGATTCCGCGGCAAATGTTCGACGTTGCAATCCAGGCTGCCATCGGCGCCAACATCATCTCGCGCGAAAACGTCAAGGCGCTGCGCAAGAACGTGCTGGCCAAGTGCTACGGCGGCGACATCAGCCGTAAGAAAAAGCTGCTGGAAAAACAAAAAGCGGGTAAAAAACGCATGAAGCAAGTGGGCTCGGTGGAGATCCCGCAAGAGGCGTTCCTGGCAATCTTACAAGTGGATGACAAATGAACCTGCAAGTGATCTTGGGAAATTTCGCTTTAATCCTGTTCGTGCTGATGCTGGCCACCGGTGTCATCTGGTTCCTCGATGTGTTTTACCTGGCCAAGCAACGCCGCCTCGCGGCCGACCGCGCGCTGGCCGAGTACGATCAGCGCAACGCCAAGCTGACGGCCGACGGCGTCAAGCTCGACAGCACCAGCAGTCGTGGCGCCATCGAGGCGGCGCTGTTGCGCCAGCCGACGTGGATAGAATACTCGGGCAGCTTCTTCCCGGTCATCGCCCTGGTGTTTTTCCTGCGCTCCTTCCTGTACGAGCCGTTCAAGATCCCGTCCTCGTCGATGGTGCCGACCCTGCTGGTGGGCGACCTGATCCTGGTGAACAAGTTCACCTACGGCATACGCTTGCCGGTGCTGAACCAGAAAGTCATCCAGATCAACGACCCGCAGCGCGGCGACGTGATGGTGTTCAAATACCCGAAAGATATGACCCAGGATTACATCAAGCGCGTCGTCGGCGTGCCTGGTGATAAAATCACCTATGAAAACAAGCGCTTAACGGTCAACGGCAAGGACGTCACGTACGCGCCGCTGGACGATTACCTGGACGAGGAGCGTCCCGAGTATTACAAGCAGTTCATGGAAAACCTGACCGGCGTGCAGCACAAGATCCTCAACAACGACAAGGTGCCGACGCTGAACCTGGCCGACGTCAAGGATTTCCCGCACAGCGAAAACTGTACGTATAAATACGAGGGCTTTACTTGCGTTGTTCCCAAAGGCAATTACTTCATGATGGGCGATAATCGCGATAACAGCGCCGACAGCCGTTACTGGGGCTTCGTGCCGGACGAAAATATCGTCGGCAAGGCGTTCTTCGTCTGGATGAACCTGGGCAACTTGCGCCGCATCGGCGGCATACACTAAACGAGCGGTGAAATCGGGAGACGGTAGCGATGCAAAGATTGACGTTGAAATCCGCAGGCAAACAGGGCGGCATCTCGCTGAGCGGCCTGATATTCACGCTGGCCATCATCGGCTTCATCGGCGTACTGGCACTGAAGGTCGTGCCGACCTACAGTGAATACCGCGCCATCCTGAACGCCGTCAAGACGGCCAAGGCGACCGGCGGCACCGTGCGCGAAATGCAGCAATCGTTCGACAACAGCGCCAGCGTCAATTACATCGACTCCGTCAGCGGCAAGGATTTGATTATCGCCAAAGAAGACAACGAGATGGAAATCAGCTTCGCCTACAGCAAAAAAATTCCGCTGTTCGGCCCGGCCAGCCTGCTGCTCGAATACGCCGGCAGCACCGCCAAGGCGGGCGCGCCGGCCGCCGCCAAGACCGATTAATGCCGCAGTCACCACAAGCAGAGAACCGATGAATCTTCCGTTATTGCAAACCCGTTTAGGCTACACTTTCCAGGATGCCGGCCTGTTGCAGCAAGCCTTGACGCACCGTAGCCACAGCAGTTTGCATAACGAACGGCTCGAATTCCTCGGCGATTCGATCTTGAACTGCGTCGTCGCCTCCATTTTGTACGAACGCTACCAGCTGATCGACGAAGGCGACCTGTCGCGCCTGCGCGCCAACCTCGTCAAGCAGCAGTCGCTGTATGAAATCGCGCAGACGCTGGAGTTGTCGCAGTTCCTGCGCCTGGGCGAGGGTGAATTGAAGTCGGGCGGCTTCCGCCGTCCGTCCATCCTGGCCGACACGCTCGAAGCGCTGCTGGGCGCCATCTTCCTCGACGGCGGCTTCGGCCCGGCGCGCGACACCATCCGCGCCTTCTACATCCCGATACTCGACTCGGTCGACCCGCAAACGCTGGGCAAGGACGCCAAGACCTTGTTGCAGGAATTCTTGCAAAGTAAGAAGATCTCGCTACCGCTGTACAATGTGGTAGCGACGCATGGCGCCGCGCACAGCCAGGAATTCGAGATCGAGTGCCTGGTGCCCAAACTCGGCATCCAGGTCTATGGCCGGGGCGGCAGCCGCCGCGCCGGCGAACAGGCCGCCGCCAAGCTGGCGCTGGAGGTGGCCGAACAAGCCATGCTGAAGACGCCGGCGGCCGGACGCAAGTCCAAGCCGCGCGCGGCCCAGCTGAAACTGGCCGGCATCGCCACCATCCAGAGCGACCCCGTCGCCGCGCCAGATGGCCAGGGCGCGCCGTCGACTCCAGCCGACGGCAAGCTCGACTATAAATAAACACGCACCACACTCTGAATCGACATTCGCATGACTACCGCACCTACCCCCGCCAACTTCCGTTGTGGCTATATCGCCATCGTCGGCCGCCCGAACGTGGGCAAATCGACGCTGATGAATACGCTGATCGGCGCCAAGGTCAGCATCACGTCGCGCAAGGCGCAAACCACGCGCCACCGCATCACCGGCATCCAGACCGTGGACGATGCGCAGTTCATCTATGTCGATACGCCGGGTTTCCAGACGCGCCACTCGAACGCGCTCAACAAGACGCTGAATAAAACCGTCACCAACACGCTGATCTCGTCCGACCTGATCCTGTACGTGATCGAAGCGGGCACCTTCGGCCCGGCCGACCAGCAAGTGATGGACTTGCTGCCCAAGGAAGTGCCGGTGATCCTCGTCATCAACAAGTCCGACCGCGTCAAGGACAAGGCCGTGCTGCTGCCGTTCGCGCAGCAAGTGGCCGCCAAGTTCGATTTCGCCGCCATCGTGCCGGTGTCGGCCAAGCTGCGCTTCCAACTCGACGGCCTGCAAAACGAAATCAAGAAATTCCTGCCGGAGAACGATCCCATCTTCGGCCCGGACGACATCACCGACCGCAGCGAAAAATTCCTCGCCTCGGAAATCGTGCGCGAAAAACTGTTCCGCTTCGTCGGCGACGAACTGCCTTACACCAGCACCGTGCTGATCGAAAAATTCGAGCAGGAAGGCAATCTGCGCCGCGTCTTCGCTGCCATCCTGGTCGAGCGCAACACGCACAAGTCCATGATTATCGGCGACAAGGGCGCGCGCCTGAAGGAAGTGTCGACGCAGGCGCGGCTCGACATGGAAAAGCTGTTCGGCGGCCCCGTGTACCTGGAAATCTGGGTCAAGGTCAAATCCGGCTGGGCCGATAACGAAGCCGGCCTGCGCGCCTACGGTTACGAGTAAGCGGCAGGGACTCCTCCACGCGCATGTCCACCTCCACGCTAGACGCCGTCGCCGAGCCGTCCCAGGTCCAGCCTGAGGCGCCACCGGTCGCGGCGCGCGTGGACATGCCGGCGCCGGTGACCGCCGTCTTGGATGCGGCATCGGCGGCAGCGGCGCCATCGCCGGCAACGCCAAGCTCACCCTCGCCATCGCCATCGCCATCGCCGGCGGCGACGCCCATGGCCAAGCGACCGCGCGCGCCGTCCCGCGAACGCACCATCGGCACCAAGGTCGCCGGCCAGCCGGCCTTCGTCCTGCACAGCTACCCTTACAAAGAAACCAGCCTGATCGTCGACATGTTCACGCGCGATTACGGCCGCGTGGCCCTGATCGCCAAGGGCGCGAAGCGGCCGCACTCGCAGTTGCGCGGCGTGCTGCAAACCTTCCAGCCGCTGTCGTCCAGCTGGACCGGCAAGTCCGAGCTGCGCACGCTGACCGGCGCCGAATGGGTGGGCGGCATGCTGCCGCTGGAAAAAACCTCGCTGCTGTGCGGCTTCTACCTGAACGAACTGCTGGTCAAGCTGCTGGCGCGCGACGACGCCCACCCCAAGCTGTTCGACCACTACGTCGCCACGCTGAACCAGCTGGCGCACAACGAACCGCCGCCCATCGTCTTGCGAAAATTCGAACTGGCCTTACTTAAAGAGACAGGCGTCGGCGCCGACCTGAGGCGCTGCACGGCGACGCGCGAGGCGGTGCGGGCCGAAGGCGTCTACGTGGTCGATCCCGAGCGCGGCCCGCGACCCGAGCGCGCGTCCGACCCGTGGCCGCGCGTGATCGGCAAGACGCTGCTCGACATGGAGCGCGAAGACTACGCCGACGCCGCCACCCAGTCCCAGAGCAAGCAGCTGATGCGCTTCCTGCTGGCGCACCACCTGGGCGGCGCGCCGCTGAACACGCGCCAGATATTGATCGACCTGTCACAGTTGTGAGTATCCCAGTTTAAAACGCTATAAACGATATAAACCATATAAACGGTATAACACCATGAGCTTTCTGCAGCCAGCCGGCCCGGTCATCGACCTGGGCGTCAACATCGACCACGTCGCCACGCTGCGCAACGCGCGCGGCACCGTTTATCCCGATCCGATCCGCGCCGCGCTGATGGCCGAGCAGGCCGGCGCCGACTGCATCACCCTGCACCTGCGCGAAGACCGCCGCCACATCAAGGACGCCGACGTCATCGCCCTGGCGCCGCAACTCATCACACGCATGAACCTGGAAGCGGCGGTGACGCAGGAAATGATCGATTTCGCCTGCCGCATCAAGCCCGCCGACGTTTGCCTGGTGCCGGAAAAACGCAGCGAAGTGACGACCGAGGGCGGCCTCGATGTCGTCAGCCACTTCCACGCCGTGCAGGCCGCCGTCAGGCAGCTGCAAGGGGAGGGCATCCGCGTCAGCCTGTTCATCGACGCCGACCAAGCGCAGATCGCCGCCGCCGCCGACATCGGCGCGCCCGTCATCGAGCTGCACACCGGCCGCTACGCCGACACCGCCGGCGCCGAGCAGGCCGCCGAGCTGGAGCGCATCAAGGCCGGCGTGCTGTTCGGCGCCGCGCGCGGCCTCAAGGTCAACGCCGGCCACGGCCTGCACTACACCAACGTGCAAGCCATCGCCGCCATCCCCGACATCGCCGAACTCAATATCGGCCACGCCATCGTCGCCCACGCCGTCTTCGTCGGCTGGGAAAACGCCGTGCGCGAAATGAAGGCCATCATGGTCGCAACCCGCCTGGGCGCGCGATGATTTACGGGATAGGCACCGACATCTGCAAAATCCCCCGCATCGAGGAAGCGCTGGCGCGCCACGGCGACCGCTTCGCGAAAAAGATCCTGGGGCCGCAGGAGATGGAAAAATACCTGGCGCGCAAAGCCAAAAATCCGGTGCGCGGCGTGCGCTTCGTCGCCACCCGCTTCGCCGCCAAGGAGGCCTTCGCGAAAGCCATCGGCCTCGGTATCCGCATGCCGATGACGTGGCCGGCGGCGCAGATGTTGAACGCGCCCAGCGGCAAGCCGATGATCGTGTGCAGCGGCGTGCTCGATGAGTTCATGAAGAAGAATAAACTGTCGGTGCAGGTGACGGTCAGCGACGAGGCGGAATACGCGGTCGCTTTCGTCATCGTCGAACAGGCCGCATAACATCGCGCAGAATACTGATCCAAGATGAGCGACGTAACAGACAACGACAATATCGGCACGGCCGGCGTGGATCGAGGCGCGCCCGAAGTTGAACCCCTGCCAGCGGCCGACGTGACGGCCGACCTGCGCGAACAGGTGCTGGCCACCGTGGCCAAGCTGCCCAACCTGCCGGGCGTCTACCGCTATTTCGACGTCAACGACAAGGTGCTTTACGTCGGCAAGGCGCGCGACCTGAAGAAGCGGGTCTCGAACTACTTCCAGAAAAACCTCAGCAGCCCGCGCATCGCCATGATGGTCGAGCGCATCGCGCGCCTGGAGACGACGGTCACGCACAGCGAGGCCGAAGCGCTGATCCTGGAAAACAACCTGATTAAGACGCTGCACCCGCGCTTCAACATCCTGTTCCGAGACGACAAATCGTACCCCTACCTGAAGATCACCGGCGGCGAGTCGCCGCGCATGGTCTACTACCGCGGCGCGGTCGATAAAAAAAACCAGTATTTCGGGCCGTTCCCGAATTCCTGGGCGGTCAAGGAATCGATGCAGATTCTGCAGAAGGTGTTCCTGATCCGCACCTGCGAAGACAGCGTCTACGCCAACCGCACCAGACCCTGCCTGCTGCACCAGATCGGCCGTTGCAGCGCCCCTTGCGTCAAGCTGATCGCGCCGGAGGAC
>NZ_JANXMI010000176.1 GCF_025354735.1 Rugamonas sp. | reverse complement strand
GGACGCGGAAAGCGTGGACTGGCTGGAGCAGTTTCTGCAGAAATTTCCGGGAACCGTGATTGCGGTGACCCACGATCGCTATTTTCTCGACAACGCCGCGGAGTGGATCCTGGAACTGGATCGCGGCTACGGCATTCCGTGGAAGGGCAATTACTCGTCGTGGCTGGAGCAGAAATCGACCCGCTTGAAGCAGGAAGAGTCGAGCGAGTCGGCGCGCCAGAAAGCGCTGGCCAAGGAACTGGAATGGTCGCGCCAGAATCCGAAGGCGCGCCAGGCCAAGTCCAAGGCCCGCCTGGCCCGGTTCAACGAACTGAGCGAGTACGAATACCAGAAGCGCAACGAAACCCAGGAGATTTTCATCCCCGTGGCCGAGCGCCTGGGCAATGAAGTGATCGAGTTCAAGAACGTGTCCAAGGCCTTCGGCGACCGTTTGCTGATCGACGACCTGTCGTTCACGGTGCCGGCCGGCGCCATCGTCGGCATCATCGGCCCCAACGGCGCCGGCAAGTCGACGCTGTTCAAGATGATCGCCGGCATGGACCAGCCCGACAGCGGCGAAGTCGTCATCGGCCAGACCGCCCGCATCTCGCTGGTCGACCAGAGCCGCGATTCGCTGAGCGACGCCAAGACCGTGTTCGAGGACGTCTCCGGCGGCGCCGACATGCTCAACGTGGGCCGCTTCGACATGCCGTCGCGCGCCTACCTGGGCCGTTTCAACTTCAAGGGTTCCGACCAGCAAAAGATCGTCGGCAACCTGTCGGGCGGCGAACGCGGCCGTCTGCACCTGGCCAAGACCCTGCTCAAGGGCGGCAACGTGTTGCTGCTCGATGAACCGTCGAACGATCTGGACGTGGAAACCCTGCGCGCGCTGGAAGACGCGCTGCTCGAGTTCGCCGGTTCCGTGATGGTGATCTCGCACGATCGCTGGTTCCTGGACCGCATCGCCACCCACATCCTGGCCTTCGAGGGCAATTCGCAAGTGACCTTCTTCGACGGTAACTATCAGGAATACGAAGCCGACAAGAAGAAGCGCCTCGGCGAAGAAGGCGCCAAGCCGAAACGCATCCGCTACAAGCCGCTGACGGTGTAAGGTTTCCGCCTTGTAAAAAGCAAAAAGCACGGTAACGCTACCGTGCTTTTTTTATGGGCCGGGGCGGTCGCAAGGACTTCGTAAGTCGCGGCCGGCCCCGATGATGGAGGCTTAGAAGTTGTAGCGCACGCCGGCCGTGACTGCGCCGGTTTTGCGGCCCAGGTCGATGTCGGTCTTGCCGTAGTTTTCATATTCCAGCGACAGCGAGACGTTCTTGTTGAGCGCGTACTCGCCGCCCACCGAGGCGTACAGGGCGGTCTTGCTGCCGCTGCCGCCGAGGCCGGCCGCATCGCCGACGGCGTCGACGCTGTTGTGGTTGCGCGCCGCGCCCAGCTTGCCGAACACGGCGAACTGGTCGTTGATCGGCAGCGTGCCCTTGCCGGCCACATACAGCGAGTGGGCGTCGGTGTGGATGCTGCCGGGCGCGCCGGTGGCGCCGTTGCTGTAGTTGTAGCCTTTGCTGCCGAAGTCGGTGTAACCGCCCTCGACGGCCCAGGTCTTGTCGATGTTGTAGCCGGCGAAGACCTTGCCGGTGGCCTTGTTGCCGTTGTCGTCGTCGCCGCTGACGGCGCCGGGGACTTTGATGTCGTAATGGCTGCCGACGACGCCGGCGCCGACGTAGGCGGTGCCGGCGTCGGCGGCGTGGGCGGAGGAGATACCGGTCAATGCGGTAGCGCTAGCAATCATGGCGAACAGAATTTTTTTCATGGTCTAGATCTTTCAGCAAAAAGTTTAAGGACTTGCCTGGGATCGCAGTTCGTTGAAATGCGATGGAGCCAAGATAGCACCCGCCCCGATTGACGTCGCACCGGATTTGGTAAAAAGTGTGTCTAGATGTAAGTGCACTATTTCACAAATAACAAGCACGGCAATACCGCCGAAAGAGCGAACTTGACAACAATTTATAAGAGGATGGGCCATCCGGAGGGGCGGGCGGCGCGCCGGCCGCCGCTTCAATCGATGTGGCGGAAGGTCAGGTTGACGCGCGGGCCGCGCGGCGTGCTTTCCTTGTTGATGCCGTGGCGCCAGTGGCTTTGCAGGGCGCCGGCCATCAGCAGCAGGCTGCCGTCGCCCAGCGCCAGCTTGACCGTCTTCGGCAGGCGCCGGTGCTTGAGGATGAAGGTGCGGGTGGCGCCGAAGCTGACGGAGGCGATGGCCGGCTCCGGCCCCAGCTCCTTTTCATCGTCGGCGTGGAAACCCATGCTGTCGCGTTCGTCGCGGTAGTAGTTGAGCAGCACGCTGTTGTAGCGCCGCCCCGTGGCCAGCTCGACGGCGCGCTTGATATCCAGTTGCAACGCCGTGAACGGCAGCGGTTCCAGCGTCATGCCGGAATAGCGGTAGCGCGCCTCGCCGTGCCAGGCCGTCAGGCGCGGCTGAGCGTGGCGCCGGCCGTACAGCGTGATGCTGTCGGCGCGCCAGGCGGTGTCGGCGATCAGGCGGGCGAGGATGGCGGCGTTCGACCACGGCAGCGCCAGCTGTTCCAGGAAAGCCAGGCGGCCATCCTCGATGGGGATGGCGGTTAATTCCGTGTTTGCAACAAATAAGTCCATGCGCAGTATCATATGCCATCCACCCGACACCCACACACGGAGCACCCCATGCAAAAACGCCAGTTCCTGAGGGCCGCCGCGCTGGCCGGCGCCGCTCTGCCGCTGCCGGCGACGGCGCACGCCGCGCCGAACGGCGTCGCCGGCCCGGCGCTGCTGACCGTCAGCGGCGCGATCGGCAAGCCCAACCGCGGCCCCTTCGATCCCGTGCTGGACCAGATGATGCACAAGCAAAAGCTCAGCTTCGACAAGGCGCACGCCTTCGATTTCGCCGCGCTGCTGGCGCTGCCGGCGCAAACCATCAAGCCGACGCTGGAATACGACGGCAAGGCGCATACGCTGCGCGGTCCGGCGCTGCTCGATGTGGTGAGGGCGGCCGGCGCGCCGCTGGGCGACGACGTCAGGCTGGTGCTGCGGGCGGTCGACGGCTATGCGGCCACGGTCACGGTGGCGCAGGCGCGGGCGCAGCGCTACATCGTCGCCACGCATATCGACGGCGCGGCCATGGCGCTGGGCGGACTGGGACCGCTATGGGCGATGTACGACGCCGACCGGGTGCCGGAGATGGCGGCCAGGCCGCTGGCGCAGCGCTACGGCAGCTGCCCCTGGGCCCTGTATCACATCGCCGTCGAGGCTTGAGCTCCGCTGGGGCTCAGGCGTAGGCTTCGGCCAGCGTCATCACGCGCGGCGTGATCGTCACGCCGATGCCGCTGAACAGGCTGTGGATGGCGGCCAGGTTGGTTTCGCATTCCTCGGTTTTCCAGCCCTTGAACAGGTCGGTGCCGTCCTTCTGGAAATGCAGGTCCAGCACCTTGCCCCGGTCCTTGTGGGTGTAGCCGGAGCTGTAGGTGTTGCTGAAGCCGAGCGCGGCCAGCGCGGCCAGCACATCGGTCGGCTGGTGGTCGGGGTCGGTGGCCAGGAACACGCCGTAGGTCTTGCCCGGCGGCTTGGCGGCAATGTCGACTTCATAGATACCGGGTGCCTTGGTAACGGTTGTACTTTTCAGAAATAACATGGTTCACCTCTCTACTTGGGCTGGCAACCCAGCAATGCTCGCGTTGTTTTTCTGAGTATTCTTGAGAAAACATTCCAACGAACAAGCTTATTGCTAATCGCGGCGTTTGTCGACAATTCCCACTATTTATTTGCGTATCCGTACCAATAAAACGGCGCGGCCGCCGGCCGTCACGGCCGCTTGCGCGCCGCCAGCGCGGCCGTCGGCGCCACCAGGGCCCGGTACAACGCGCCGGTCGCGCCATCCCACTGGTCCACGGCCTGCTGCTGGCGCGCCACGGTCGCCATGTCGCCGCGCGCGACCGGGCCGCTCAGGGCCGTGGCGGCGCCGAGCCGGAACACGTTGGCCATCGCCTCGCTGGCCAAGGGCTGCGCCATTTCGCGCGCCAGCGCTTCGGGGATGCCGGCCGCCTGGTAGGCGCGCAAGGCGGCGTCGAGCACCGTCACCAGGTAGTTGCTGGCGAAGACGGCGGCCGCGTGGTACACGGTCTTGGCCGCCGAGTCGATGGCGACCGGGCGCGCGCCTATCGCCCGCAGCGCCGGCATCAGCACCGCCAGCGCGGCGGCGTCGCCTTCGACGCCGCAAAAAGTGCCGTCGAACCGCGCCGCCACCGCCGCC
>NZ_JANXMI010000161.1 GCF_025354735.1 Rugamonas sp. | reverse complement strand
ATTTCGGCATCACGGCCGGCAATATGGATTCCATGGTCAACCGCTACACGTCGGACCGCAAGATCCGCTCCGACGACGCCTACACGGCCGACGCCGAGCCGAACAAGCGGCCCGACCGCGCCGTCACCGTCTATTCGCAGCGCGCGCGCGAAGCCTACCCCGGCATTCCGGTCGTGATCGGCTCCATCGAGGCGTCGCTGCGCCGCATCGCCCACTATGATTACTGGTCGGACAAGGTGCGCCGCTCCGTGCTGGCCGATTCCAAGGCCGACCTGCTGATCTTCGGCAACGCCGAGCGCGCGCTGGTCGACCTGACCCACCGCATGGCCGCCGGCGAGGACATCAAGGGCATCCGCGACCTGCGCGGCACCGCCTTCATGGTGCCGCCCGGCTGGCTGCCCGGTCCGGACTGGGGCGTCAACAATTCCACCCGCGTCGACGTGCCCGGCAAGGTCGAGGCCCATCCCGACCCCTACGCGATGATGCAGGCGAACACGGCCTCCTGCGCCACCGACAACGGCGGCGCCCAGGCCGACGGCACGCCGGCCGCGCCGGTCGAGGTCATCAAGCCCATCCGCATCATGAGCCGCGAGGAGCGCCAGGCCATGGCCAAGGAACAGCACCACCGCACCGTGGTCCGCCTGCCCTCGTATGAAACCGTCAGCGCCGATCCGGTGATGTACGCCCACACTTCGCGCGTGTTCCACCTGGAGTCCAATCCCGGCAACGCGCGCGCCATGGTGCAGGCGCACGGCGAGCGCGACGTCTGGCTCAACCCGCCGCCGCTGCCGCTGGCGATGGACGAGATGGACGGCGTCTACGACATGAATTACGCGCGCGCGCCGCATCCGTCCTACGGCAAGGCCCGCATTCCGGCCTGGGAAATGATACGTTTCTCCGTCAACATCATGCGCGGCTGCTTCGGCGGCTGCACCTTCTGCTCGATCACCGAGCACGAGGGCCGCATCATCCAGAGCCGCTCGGAGCCGTCCATCCTGCGCGAGATCGAACACATCCGCGACAAGACCAAGGGCTTCACCGGCACCATCTCCGACCTCGGCGGGCCGACGGCGAATATGTACCGCCTGGCCTGCAAGAGCAAGGAAATCGAAACCTCGTGCCGCCGCCTGTCGTGCGTCTACCCGTCCATCTGCGTCAACCTGGGCACCGACCACAGCAAGCTGATCTCGCTGTACCGCAAGGCGCGCGCGATTCCCGGCGTCAAAAAGATATTGATTTCGTCGGGCCTGCGCTACGACCTGGCCGTCCGCTCGCCGGAGTACGTGAAGGAACTGGTCACGCACCACGTCGGCGGCCTGCTGAAGATCGCGCCCGAGCACACTGAAGAAAACACGCTGTCGAAGATGATGAAGCCGGGCATAGGCGCTTACGACGAGTTCAAGGAAATGTTCGACCGCTTCTCGCTCGAGGCCGGCAAGAAGCAGTACCTGATACCCTACTTCATCGCGGCCCATCCGGGCACCACCGACGTCGACATGCTGAACCTGGCGCTGTGGCTGAAGAAGAACAACTTCAAGCTCGACCAGGTGCAGACCTTCATGCCGACGCCGATGGCGATGGCGACCACCATGTACCACACGCGCAAGAACCCGCTGCGCAAGGTGACGGCCGATTCGGAAGTGGTCGAGACCGCCCGCAGCGGCAAGATACGCCGCACCCACAAGGCCTTCCTGCGCTATCAGGATCCGGACAACTGGCCCATCCTGCGCGAGGCGCTGGTGGCCATGGGGCGCGGCGACTTGATCGGCAACGGCGACAAGCATTTGATACCGTCGTGGTCGGCGTCCGAGGGCAACGGCAAGCCGGCCGGCGACGGCCGCCGCGCGCCGACCATGGCCATGCCGCCGCCCAAGGCGCAGCAGCCGCAGGCGCGTGGTCCACGCGCCAACGCGCTGACCGGTTCGCTGACGGCGCGCACCGCCATCGACAACAAGCCGCGCGCCTCCATCCTCGACACCATCAAGGTCAAGAAGGCGGCGCCGGCGCCGGCGCCGACGGCCAGGGGCGGCAAGCCGGCCGCGCGCGCCGGTCGTAAATAAGCAAGTCAAGCAAGCACGGTTGGCCGTCAGGGCGGCTATCAAGAACGGACTCGCGCGGCGGGTCCGTTTTTTTTTGCGGGCGTGGTTTTCGGCGCCGCCGCGCGGGAACGATATTGCAGATTCTGTAGCAGGCACGGCATAAATCTGGTTACACTCGCCCATAGGGGCAATTGCGCGGATAATGCGGCGCTGCTCGGTCGATGCGCGGCGCCCGCTTGCCGCTACACTGGCGGCAGGCTGGCACGGTGACCGTGCGCGCCCGCCCGGCCGTGCCCTGTGCCGCTCCCGTACTGAATTGGATAACCATGAAAAACGCTTTTAACCCGCGCAATCTGTTCTTGCTTCCCCTGCTGGCCGCGTTGCTGGCCATGTTGCTGGCCGCGTGCGGGGGCGGCGGCGGCGATGCCGCGACCTCGAGCACGCCGACCGGCCCGACGCTGAAGTCGATCGCCATCACCCCGGCCAATTCGACGATCGCCGTCGGCACCACCGAGACCCTGGTCGCCACCGGCACCTATAGCGACAATTCCACCGCCGTGCTCGCCGCGACCAACCAGCTGGCCTGGGGCGTCAAGGGCAGCAATGCCAGCGTCGTCACCGCCACCGGCGTGGTCACCGGCCTGGTCATGGGGCCGGACACGGTCACGGCCACCGTCGGCAGCGTGGTCGGCAGCACGGCCATCACCATCAAGGGGCCATGGGTCAAGGTGGTGGCCGGCGCCAGCCACACGGTGGCGCTGAAGGCCGACGGCACGCTGCAGGCCTGGGGCTCGAACCAGTGGGGCCAGCTCGGCGACGGCAGCACCAATGACAGCGCCGTGCCGGTGCAGGTGTCGGGCGGCTTCAGCAACTGGACCTTCATCGCGGCCGGCGAAGACCACGTGATGGCGATCCGCGCCGACGGCTCGCTGTGGGGCTGGGGCTATAACCAGAACGGCCAGCTCGGCGACGGCACCCAGACCAACCGCTCGGCGCCGACCAAGATCGGCACGTCGACCGACTGGGTCTTCGTCTCGGCCGGCAAATCGCACACGGTGGCCATCAACAAGGGCGGCGTGCTGTGGGCCTGGGGCCGCAACTTCAACGGCCAGCTCGGCGACAACACCAAGGTCGACAAGCTGGTGCCGACCAAGATAGGCGCGGCCGTCAACTGGAGCTCGGCCGCCGCCGGCGCCACCCACACGCTGGGCCGCCGCGCCGACGGTTCGCTGTGGGCCTGGGGCGGCAACGCCAAGGGCCAGGTCGGCAACGGCAGCATCGTCGACGTGCCGGCGCCGGTCCAGATCGGCACATCGACCTGGGTCTCGGTGGCCGCCGGCACCCTGCACTCGGTGGCGATCCGGGCCGACGGCGCGCTGTTCGCCTGGGGTTCCAACGGCAATGGCCAGATCGGCAACGGCGGCCTGTCGACCACCAACGTGACGGCGCCCGCGCAAATCCTGGCGAGCGGCCTGAGCAACTGGTCCGTCATCGGCGCCGGCTATGCCCACACGGTGGCCTTGCGCCGCGACGGCACGCTCTACGCGTGGGGCTCGAACAGCGACGGCCAGCTGGGCGACGGCCTCGGCTACGACACCAGCTCGCCCAACCAGATCGGCACGTCCGCCAACTGGAACACGGTGTCCGCCGGCCTGTACCACACCTTCGGCACCCAGACCGACGGCACCCGCTGGGGCTGGGGCCGCGCGGTCGAGGGCCAGCAGGGCAATGGCAGCAGCGGCGCCAGCGCCAATGCGGTGCTGACGCCGACCAAGCTGCCTTAAACGCAGGCGGGTCGTGGCGAGCTGGGGATGGCGCGGGACCGGGAGCAGATGGCCGCTGCCGCTGGCCTGGACGCTGCTGGCCCTGGTGTCGGCCCTGCTGCCGGCCGCGCCGGCGCGGGCGCTCGACGCCGTCACCCTGCAACTGAAGCATCTGCACCAGTTCCAGTTCGCCGGCTATTACGCGGCGCTGGAGCAGGGCTATTACCGGGACGCCGGCCTGAACGTGAAAATCGTCGAAGGCAGCGACGGCAACCAGCCCGAGCGCGAAGTGCTGGCCGGCGCCGCCGAGTACGGTGTCGGCGGCGCGTCGCTGCTGCTGGCGCGCGCGGCCGGCAAGCCGGTGGTGGTGCTGGCCGTCGTGTTCCAGCATTCGCCGTACGCGCTGGTGATGGCCCGCGGCGGCGCGGGACCCGACATCCACCGCGTGCTCGACAAGCGCGTCATGATAGGCCAGTTCGACGACGACGTGGCCCAGTCCGACGAGCTGCTGGCCTATCTGCGCACCGAGGGCATCGCCGAGTCGCGCCTGCACCGCCTGGGCCACACCTACAATCCCGACGACCTCGTCAACGGCTATGTCGACGCCATGTCGATCTACGTGACCAACGAGCCGGACTATCTGGACCGGGTCGGCTACGCCTACGACATCTACAGCCCGCGCGCGGCCGGCATCGATTTTTACGGCGACAATCTGTTCACCAGCGAGCACGAGCTGGCCACCCATCCCGAGCGGGTCCGCGCCTTCCGCGCCGCCAGCATGCGCGGCTGGCAGTACGCCATGAGCCACCAGGAAGAGATCGCCGACCTGATCCTGAACAAGTATTCGCGCCGCCACGACCGCCAGCATCTGCTGTTCGAAGCGCGCCAGATGGTGACGCTGGTGCAGCCGGTGCTGGTCGAGATCGGCTACATGAATCCGCTGCGCTGGCGCCAGATCGCCGACATCTACGCCGGCCTCGGCCTGCTCAAGCCCGGCTACGCCTTCCCCGGCTTCCTGTACCGCGCCGACGCCGACCCCGGCAGCCTGACCTGGCTGGTGCGCCTGCTGGCGCTGGTGGCCGCGCTGCTGCTGGCCGGCGGCGCCGCGCACATCAGCATGGTGGCGCGCGAACGCAAGCGCGCCCGCGCCACCATCCGCGACAGCGAGCTGCGCTTTCGCACCATCTTTGAGGCGGCGCCCATGGGCATCGCGCTGATCGATACGGTCAGCGGCGAGCTGCGCGACGTCAACCCGCGCTACCTGGCCATCGTCGGCCGCACCCAGCGGGAAGTGCGGGCGCTGCGCTGGCTGGACCTGGTCCATCCCGACGACGTGCCGGCCATGCTGGCGCAGATGGCGCAGCTGGGCGCGCGCCAGGTCGCCGGCTTCAAGGGTGCGCGCCGGCTGCTGCGGCCGGACGGCTCCCAGGTCTGGGTCGACGGCCTGGTCGCGGCCATCGAGACGGCCGCCCACGGCCGGCCGCACCACGTCTGCATGATAGAGGACGTGAGCGCCAAGCGCGCCACCGAGGCGCTGGTGTGGCAGCAGGCCAACGTCGATGCCCTGACCCAGTTGCCGAACCGGCGCTTATTCCACGAGCGCCTGGAGCGCGACATCGCCCGCAGCCGGCGCGACGGCGGGCGCATCGCCATCCTGTTCATCGACCTCGACCATTTTAAGGAAGTCAACGACACGCTCGGCCACCACCAGGGCGACATCTTGCTGGCCGACGCGGCGCGCCGCATCAGCGCCTGCGTGGGCGCGGCCGACACGGTGGCGCGGCTGGGCGGCGACGAATTCACGGTGATCTTGTCGGAGCTGGGCGAGGCCGGCTGCGTCGAGCATGTGGCCCAGGGCATCATCGACAGTCTGCTGGCGCCCTTCGTGCTGGAGCAGGAGCAGGCTTATGTGTCGGCCAGCATCGGCATCACCCTGTATCCGGACGACGCGCTCGACATCGCCGACTTGCTCAAGCACGCCGACCAGGCCATGTACGCGGCCAAGGGCGCCGGCCGCAACCGCTACAGTTATTTCACGCCGGTGCTGCAGGTGGCGGCGCTGAACCGCATGCGCCTGACCAACGACTTGCGCGGCGCGCTCAAGGGCGGCCAGCTGGAACTGTATTTCCAGCCCATTGTCCACCTGGCCAGCGGCCGCATCCACAAGGCCGAGGCGCTGCTGCGCTGGAACCACCCGCAGCGCGGCCTCGTCAGTCCTTTGGAATTCATCCCGCTGGCCGAGGCCAGCGGCCTCATCATCGACATCGGCGCGTGGGTGTTCCGCGAATCGGCGCGCTGGGTGCGGCGCTGGCGGCGCGACGTCCACCCCGCGTTCCAGGTCAGCGTCAACCAGTCGCCGCGCGAATTCCAGCGCGACGACGACGGCTACCTCGGCTGGCAGCGCCATTTGCGGGCCCTCGACGTGCCGGGCGCGGCCATCGTGGTCGAGATCACCGAAGGCTTGCTGCTCGACGCCGACCGCAGCGTCACCGACAAGCTGCTGCAACTGCGCGACGCCGGCATCCAGGTGGCGCTCGACGATTTCGGCACCGGCTATTCCTCGCTGTCCTACCTGAAAAAATTCGACATCGACTACCTGAAGATAGACCGCTCGTTCACGCGCAACCTGGCGCCGGACTCGGCCGACATGGCGCTGTCGGAGGCCATCATCGTCATGGCCCACAAGCTGGGGCTGAGCGTGATCGCCGAGGGCGTCGAGACGCCCGAGCAGCGCCAGTTGCTGGCCGACGCGGGCTGCGACTACGGCCAGGGCTATCTGTTCGCCCGCCCGCTGCCGGCCGCGCAGTTCGACGCGCTGCTCATGGCGCATCGGCCTTGACAAATCGTATACTGCTATATACTGTATAAACATACATATGAGGATACGGTCATGAGCGCCCTCCGCACCGTGGCGAAATCAATGCTTCAGAAGGCTGACGAGCTTGGTTGCGCACTAACAAACTTAAAATTGCACAAGCTGCTGTATTTAGCGCATGGTTTGTCGTTGGCCAAGCACGGCAAGCCTCTGCTCGATGGCGAGCCGTTCGCCGCCTGGAAGTATGGGCCGGTCGTGGAATCGCTCTACCATGACTTGAAAATATTCGGCTCCAACGCCATCAAGCCGGACAGCCAATTCATTGTGAACTGGCCCACCGTGGAGCAGGACTCCACCGACAGCGCCGTCATCCTGTCGGTATTGAGGCAGTTCGGCAAAATGTCCGCCGGTACACTGGTGGAGATCACCCATAAATCAGACGGCCCGTGGCACGAGGTTTACGATGAAAGCGCCCGTAGTGCATTGATTCCTGATGAGCAAATCCAAGCCTACTTCAAGAAACACCTCAAAGCGGCCTAAGCAGGTGCCCGGCCCGGACGAGGTGCTCGATTTCGGGGTGCCCGGGAAGAAAGAAGCGATCACCCACGGGGGTGAAGACGATGCACCGTTTTCCGCCTACGAAGAACGCTATGTCGTCTTCATCGATATACTCGGGTTCAAGGAACTGATAGCAGCCTCGTCGCGGCCGGGCGCCGACATCAGTCCTTCATTGATCTTCGCCGCACTGGATATACGGCATGATTCCGTGCAAGACGCATTTCTCGGCCGGGTGGGCATCGCCGATGCGCCCGAGCTTGACTTCGTGGTGCAATCGTTTTCCGACTGCGTGGTGGCGTCATGCAAGAAGATCCCGCTGGGACTGGGTCTATTGGTTTTTTCTGCTGGCAGATCTCTTCCGACTGGCTCTCCAAAGGCTTTCTCTCGCGCGGCGGCATCGCCAGCGGCAAGCTGCTGCACCGGCCGAACAAGGACGGCGCCGCGATTATTTTTGGACCGGCATTTATCAATGCATACAAGCTGGAAAGCGAAGTCGCAGACTTCCCGCGCATTATCTTCTCCAAAGAAGTGCGGGAAGCCTATGCGGCGCTTGATGGCACCGCTTTTCCCGAGGGGTCGCACTGCCAGGACGTCATCAGGGCAACGGTGACGCGGTTTTCCGACGGGCCGACCGGCATCGATATTTTTGCTCATCTTCAGGACAACGGCTTCGACCGGAGCACGCAACGCTATCAGGCCGACGCCGCGCAATATCGCGCCGCCTTGCTGGCGCATGTATCGAACGCGACGGATATGCCCCATTTTTTCCGCAAAGTGCGGTGGCTGGTCGAGCGCTTCAACCAAGCCATCCTGCGCACCACTTACGCTGACCAGCACCTCGATTGAGCCCACAAGCTTGGCGCCCGAGCCGGGAGCCGTGTAGCCACTTTGCCTCCGGAACGGTGATAATGACGTTCTCGTCCAGCCTGTCGATAGTCAAAAACAATTGAAATTATTGAGACAATCAATTTTTCAAATGGTCGAAAACACCGTACACTCCAGTCTCAATGATTCACAACCCACGAGGAAACCACCATGTCTCTCATCAATACCCAAGTCCAACCATTCACGGCCACCGCTTACCACAACGGCAAATTCGTTGACGTCAGCGAAGAGTCCCTGAAGGGCAAGTGGTCGGTATTCGTGTTCTACCCGGCCGACTTCACCTTCGTCTGCCCGACCGAACTGGAAGACCTGGCCGACAACTACGCCGAATTCTCGAAAATGGGCGTGGAAGTCTACGGCATCTCGACCGACACCCATTTCGCCCACAAAGCCTGGCACGACACCTCGGACGCCATCGGCAAGGTGCAATACCCGTTGATCGGCGACCCGACCGGCAAGCTGACCCGCGCTTTCGAAGTGATGATCGAAGAAGAAGGCCTGGCGCTGCGCGGCACCTTCGTCATCAATCCAGAAGGCTTCATCAAAGTGATGGAAGTGCATGACAACGGCATCGGCCGCGACGCTTCCGAACTGCTGCGCAAGGTCAAGGCCGCCCAGTACGTCGCCGCCCACCCGGGCGAAGTTTGCCCAGCCAAATGGACCGAAGGCGCCGCCACGCTGACCCCATCGCTGGACCTGGTCGGCAAGATCTAAATCTTGAGCCAGACCGCAGCACACCAGTAGTACCGCGATGCCGGACCGGGCGTCCGGCCCGGCATTCGCTCAAATATTTGTAAGGAATAAGATCATGTTAGATGCAACCCTCAAAGCCCAGCTCAAAGCCTATTTGGAAAAAGTGGTGCACCCGATTGAGATCGTCGCATCTCTCGATGACAGCGCCAAGGCGCGCGAAATGCAGGACCTGCTGCTGGACATCGTCCAGTTGAGCGACAAGATCACGCTGCGCGAAGACGCCGCCGCCGCCGTGCGCAAGCCTTCGTTCAGCATCAACCGCCCCGGCACCGACATCGCCGTGCGTTTCGCCGGCATTCCGATGGGCCACGAATTCACCTCCCTGGTGCTGGCGCTGCTGCAAGTGGGCGGCCACACCATCAAGCTCGACGAGGCCGTCATCGAGCAGGTGCGCCAGCTCGAAGGCGACTTCGCGTTCGAAACCTTCTTCTCCCTGACCTGCCACAATTGCCCGGACGTGGTGCAGGCGCTGAACGCGATGTCGGTGATCAACCCGCGCATCAAGGTGACCAATATCGACGGCGGCATGTTCCCGCAGGAAGTCGAGGAGCGCCAGATCATGGCCGTGCCGATGATGTTCCTGAACGGCGAACACTTCGGCCAGGGCCGCACCAACGTCGAGGAAATCCTCGCCAAGCTCGATAGCAACGCCGGCGTGCGCCAGGCGGCCGAGCTGAGCAAGAAAGACGTGTTCGACGTGCTGATCGTCGGCGGCGGACCCGCCGGCGCGGCCGCGGCCATCTACGCCGCCCGCAAGGGCATCAAGACCGGCGTGCTGGCCGAGCGTTTCGGCGGCCAGGTGCTCGACACCCTGGCGATCGAAAACTTCGTTTCCGTCACCGCCACCGACGGCCCGAAATTCGCCGTCGCGCTGGAACAGCACGTCAAGGAATATGAAGTCGACATCATGAACACCCAGCGCGCCGACAAGCTCGTCACGGTCGGCAAGCTGATCGAGATCCAGACCGCCAGCGGCGCGGTGCTC
Source organism: Rugamonas sp. (assembly GCF_025354735.1). Classification (GTDB taxonomy): domain Bacteria; phylum Pseudomonadota; class Gammaproteobacteria; order Burkholderiales; family Burkholderiaceae_D; genus Rugamonas. The sequence continues at coordinate 3,722 of NZ_JANXMI010000161.1, read as the reverse complement.
AAGGCCAAGTCGGTGATCCTGGCGACGGGCGCGCGCTGGCGCGAAATCAACGTGCCGGGCGAGCAGCAATACCGCAACCACGGCGTGGCCTATTGCCCGCACTGCGACGGCCCGCTGTTCAAGGGCAAGCGCGTGTCGGTGATCGGCGGCGGCAACTCGGGCGTCGAAGCGGCGATCGACCTGGCCGGCCTGGTCAAGCACGTGACCCTGATCGAATTCGGCGCCGAGCTGCGCGCCGACGCGGTCTTGCAGCGCAAGTTGAACAGCCTGAAAAACGTCACCGTCATCACCTCGGCGCAGACCACCGAGATCCACGGCGACGGCAAGATCGTCAACGCGCTCAGCTACACCGACCGCGACACCGGCGCGGCGCACAAGGTCGAGCTCGAAGGGGTGTTCGTGCAAATCGGCCTGGTGCCGAACACGGAATGGCTCAAGGGCACGCTGGCGCTGTCGCGCCATGGCGAGATCGAAGTCGACGCCCGCGGCCAGACCTCGCTGCCGGGCGTGTTCGCCGCCGGCGACGTGACGACGGTGCCGTTCAAGCAAATCGTCATCGCCGTCGGCGAGGGCGCGAAGGCGGCGCTGTCGGCCTTCGATCATTTGATCCGCTCGGATGATGATGAAGTGGTCGAGGAATCGGCCGAGAAAATGGCGATGACCGCCTAAGCTTTCTACCAGTCAGACAACCGGAACCGCCGCATGGCCGTTCCGGTTTTTTTACGTCACATCACCAGGTCGGCGCTGGCCTGCCGGGTGCGGATCGCCATGGCGTTGCGGTGGCGGGCGCGCAGGCGCGGGTTGGTGATGAGCCGGCCCAGCGTTTCGCCCACCACCATCACCACGCCCAGCAGCGGCAGCACCAGCATCAGGCCCGCCACGCCGGCCACCGCGCCGCCGATGAAGATCATCAGCACCGTGATGAGGGGGTGGATGTGCAGGCTGCGTCCCAGCGTCAGCGGCATGAACACGAAGTCGTCCAGCAGCCGCACCGTCAAGAACACGCCGATGGCGCTGTAGGCCACCAGCGGGTCGCCCGGCGCGTCGGTCGAGGCCACCATCACCAACAGCAGGCAGCCGAGGATGGAGCCGACATAGGGCACCCACGCCAGCACCGCCGCGATCAGCCCCAGCACCAGCGGCGACGAGACGCCGATGGCCCACAGGCCGAAGGCCAGCACGCTGGTGTCGAGGACGGTCAGCTTGAGCAAGCCCTGGAAGTAGCGGTGCGCGGTCTGGTCCACCTCGTGCAGCAGGTACAGGGTTTTTTCAAAAAAGGCGTTGGGCACGGCGCGCGCCAGGAATTTTTTGAAGCGGCGGCCGTCGCGCAAAAAGAAGAAGGTCAGGAACGGCGCCAGCAGCAGCGACGGCAGCGACGCCGCCACCGACACCAGCACGTCCGTCAAATGCTTTTGCACGAAGGTGGTGGTGAACACGGTCAGGCGTTTGTTGAAGGTGTTGCTCAGGCCGATCTGGTGCAGGATGGGGAATTTTTCCTCCAGCGCCTGCAACATGTCGCGCACGAAGGTCAGGCCGCCGTTCAGGTAGCGGCCCAGCACCTCTTGCCAGGAATCGGCCGGCGCGCCTATCCAGTAGCTGGCGGCGATGCCGCCCAGCGCGACGGCCAGCACGAACAGCAGGCCGACGCTGAGCGCGGCCAGGTTCTGGCCCATGCCGGCGCGGATCAGGCGCTGCATGGGCGGCAGCAAAATATAGTAGAGGATGATGGCCAGCAAAAACGGTATCGCCAGTTCCAGCGTCCGCTCCAGGATGAACAGCAGGGCGCAGGTGGCGCCGATGATGCCGCACCAGACCACCGGTCCGGCGTGCTGCGGCTCGCTGTGCAGCGGGCCGCTCACAGCGCCTCGACGCGCGGCTTGCCGGTCATCCAGTCGCGCAGCCGGCCGCCGATGTGGCGCGCCAGGGCCAGCGATATCTTGTAGCCGATCACGGCGTCGGTGTCCATCAGCGCCATGAAGTCGGCGCGGAAGAACACGGCCAGCTCGCAGTTGTCGAGCGCGCGCGCCTGGGCGTTGCGGGGCGAGTTGTCGAGCAGCGCGAGGTCGCCGAAGAAGGCGCCGGCCGACAGTTCGGCCACCACTTCGATGCTGGTGTCGAGGGCGCGGCTGATGAGCACCCGGCCCGCCATCACCAGGTAGAGCGCCTGGCCTTCCTCGCCCTCGCCGAAGATGATTTCGTCGCCGAGGTAGCAGCGCTCGTGCATGAGGCCGTCGACGATTTTCAGTTCCAGCGGCGTCAGCGAGGCGAACAGCGCCGACTCCTTGAGCCGGTGCCGGCGCGGCGACAGCGCGGGCGATTTCAGGAAACCAAACACTCAGCGTACTCCGTTCAGAAAGGCGAAAAAGGGATTCGGGCCAGCAATGATATTGTCGCCGCTTTTGCCGTGTTTGCCCGTCGCGCTGGCGGCGGCGGCGCCGAAGTGGGGCGCAAGTGTTGTTGCCGCATCACAGTTGTACCGTGCGCGCCAGCGGCACCTGCGGGTCCAGGTGGCTGGTCAGCACGATGCACTGGCGCGCCCGCCGCGCCGGATCGGCCAGTTGCCGGCGCAGGTAGTCCATGGCGTTCGCGTCGAGGCCGTTGAACGGTTCGTCGATCAGCAGCAGGCTCACCGGCAGCGCCAGGGCCAGCGCCAGCTGCACTTTTTTATGCTGGCCCAGCGACAGCGTCGTCAGCGGCTGGGACAGCGTGGTCATCAGCTTGAACGCGTCGAGCTCCGCGTTCAGCAGCGTGCGGTCGCTGGCCGGATACAGCGCCACGTGCAGGTCGAGGAATTCGCGCACCGTCAGCCACGGCAGCTGGGGCGCTTCGCCGCCGCAGTAAAAGCTGTGCTGGCGGTAGGCCAGCGGCGCCAGTTTGCTGTCGATGGCGTCGGCGTGGCCGGGCCGCAGCCTTAGCGTGCCGGCATGCGGCGTCAGCGCGCCGGCGGCCAGTTTCAGCAGCGTCGTCTTACCGGCGCCGTTGTCGCCGCGCAGCCAGCTGACGCCGGCGCCCAGCGTCAGCTGGAATTGACGGAACAGCGGCCGCGTCGCGTATTCAAAATGCAGATGGTCTATTTCCAGCATCGCGCGGGAGTCCGGCGTTAATTCCATAGTTCGCTTCCGATGGCGGTGAGGAGGAGGGTGGCGCCGACCACCAGGCCGACGCGGCCGCGCGCATCGATACGGCGCGGCACCACCAGCAGCAGTTGCGCCAGCACGGCTGCGGCCAGCCAGACGGCGGCGGTGCGGGTGCTGAGGCCGGCGGCGGCAGAGGCGGCGGTAGCGGCAGAGGCGGCCGGGCCGCCGGGGCCCAGCATCAGCGCGCCGAACGCGGCCAGCACGGCGGCGGCCGGCAGCAGGCTGAAGGCGGCGGCCAGCGAGAATAAGCGTCCGGCGCGCAGCGGCCAGGCGGCGATGACCGGACGCAGCAGCGCGACTTGTTCGCGCACGGCCTTGTCGCCGCGGTCGGTCAGCACCATCAGCAGCACGCTGGCCAGCGCGCCCCACAGGGCCGGCGGCACGGGCGCCGGATGCCAGCGCCACGCGCCGACGCCGGCCAGCGCGCCCAGCAGCAGCAGGGTCTGCTGCAAGCCGACCACGTTGTCGGCGCGCCAGTACGGCAGCCAGAACAGGTGATGCCACAGGTGGAAGGCGCGCGGCCGCAGCGCGCGCGGCAGGTAGACGGCGGCCACCGCGACGGGGCGGCGCGGCCGGGCGGCGGCC
>NZ_JANXMI010000156.1 GCF_025354735.1 Rugamonas sp. | reverse complement strand
TTGCTTGCCCGATTCAATATGGCGGCGCACATCATCTGGTTCCAGTGTGTGGCGCACGAAACGTACGGTCGCCTTGCTGTCGCCACTAGCGCGCAATTCAGTGTCCTGATCGACGGTGAAGTTGTGCGGCGCTTCATCTGCAGCCAGCCAGTCGGTCATGCAAGACAATGGCGAGCGTACGGTGCGCAGTGTCTCAAGAGGGAACTTCGGGATCGCCTTCAGCAACAGCTTCAAGACTTCCTCGGCCTTGCCGGAGCTGCCCGCATCAATGACCAGCCAGCCGTTGACCGGATCAATCCAGGTCCAGACGTTGCTGCGGATCGAGAACGCGCGCGGCAGCAGTTCGTCGGCGACGCGCTCCTTCAGTTCCTTCATGGCCTTCTTGCCGGGAGCGAAGCCCTGCGCCTCTTCCATCTCGACGGCGCGGGCCTTGGCGACCTGGTTGATGACCGACGACGGCAGCAGTTTCTTTTCCGCGCCCAGCAGGATCAGCATCTGCTGGTTGACGACGTGGACCAGGCCGCCGTTCGGGCGCGGCGTGTCCCAACCCTGGCGCAGCAATTCATTGCTGCTCGCCGGCACGAAGGCATGGGGAGCGAGCGCGGCTTCCAGTTGTTCCGGGGTGTACGCCCAAGGGGCGGGCAGGCGGTAAATCTGAAGATTCTTGAACCACATAGTTAGTCTTTTCCGTTGTTTCAGTTGGGTCGGCGGAGCGGCCAGGGGAGCGTCATTTTACACGCTGGCGGGCCGCCGCCGCCGGGTTTCGATGGCGCCTTGCGATCCGGCGTTGTATTACGGTGGTTGCCGGTCCGGGCGGCGCGGCGGCGCCACCGGACCCACGCGCGGCGGCCCGCCAGGCCGGCTTCAGGCGAACAATTCTCCTTGGCCGGGGCCGGCGGCGGCCTGGAACAGGGCCTTGCTTTCGAGCGTGCTGGCGCGCACGCCCAGCAGCCGCAGCCGGCGTTGCAGCGGCACCCGCTTCAGGCATGCGCGCGCCGCGTGCAAGATGGCGGCGGCGTCGTCGATGGGCGCCGGCAGCGTGACGTTGCGGCTGACGATCTGGAAATCGTCGTAGCGCAGCTTGACGCTGATGGTGTGGCTGACGAAACCCTTGCGCTGGACGTCGTCGGCCAGCTGCCCGCACAACGCCGTCAAGATACCGGACAAGGTGTCGCGGTCGGTGCGCGCGTGCAGGTCGCGCTCGAAGGTGGTTTCGCGGCTGATCGACTTGGTGACGGAGCGCGTCGTCACGGCGCGCTGGTCGACGCCGTGCGCGGCCTCGGCCAGCCAGCCGGCGTAGTTGGCGCCGAAATGGTCTTGCAGCAGGCCGGCGTCGGCCTCGGCCAGCTGGCCGATGGTGGTGATGCCGAGCGCGGCCAGCTTTTCCGTCGCCTTGGGGCCGATGCCGTTGATCTTGCGCACGCCCAGCGGCCAGATGCGGTCGGGGATGTCTTCGTAGCCGAGCACGGTCAAGCCGTTCGGCTTGTCCAGGTCGGAGCAGATTTTCGACAGCAGCTTGTTGGGCGTGACGCCGATCGAGCACGTCAGCCCGGTGGCGGCGTGGACGGCGGCCTTGATGCGGCCGGCCAGCTCCACCGTTTCGCCGGGCACGTCGCTCAGGTCGATATAGATTTCATCGATGCCGCGGTCTTCGATCTCGGGCGCGATGCGCAGCACGGCCTGCTTGAACAAACGCGAGTAGTGGCGGTAGGCGTCGAAGTTGACCGGCAACAGCACCGCGTCCGGCGCCAGCTTGGCCGCCTTCATCATGCCCATGGCCGAGCCGACGCCCAGCGCCCGCGCCTCGTAGGTGGCGGTGGTGATGACGCCGCGTCCCACGTAGTCGCGCAGGCGGGCATAGCGGCGCGTGCCGTCGGGCTGGGCGACGGGCTGATGGTCGCGCCCGCCGCCGATGACGACAGCCTGGCCGCGCAGCTCGGGATATTGCAGCAGTTCCACGGAAGCGTAGAAGGCATCCATGTCCAGATGGGCGATGCGGCGGTTTTGCGCGTACATATGACGTGGGCCGGAGAAATTATACTGTGAATACATACAGTATCACCGGAAATGATGCCTGCCGCAAGTAGCGCATGCGCGGCGGCATCTATGCGGCATCAATGCGGCATCGGCGCGGCCTGCCCGGCGATTTTGAAAGAATTTCAAAAAGACCCTTGCAGATGAGAAAACCACACAGTAGAATACGGCCTCTTTCAGCAGTTGTGACAAACTCTGAAAGGTTTTCCAGAATCAGCATGGGGTGCTTAGCTCAGTTGGTAGAGCGGAACCCTTACAAGGTTTAGGTCGGGAGTTCGAGCCTCTCAGCACCCACCAAAATGGAAAACGCAGTAACGCTAGTATTAGGAGCGGTAGTTCAGTTGGTTAGAATACCGGCCTGTCACGCCGGGGGTCGCGGGTTCGAGTCCCGTCCGCTCCGCCAACATTCAAGAAAAAGACCTGCTTCGGCAGGTCTTTTTTTTCGTCCCTGCGCCGCGTCATCAGGGCGTTACAATCGGTGAGTATCGTGCCATGGTTGCCATTGCGCCCAGCCGATACTCTCCGACCCGATGAAAAATGCCCTTACCAGTTTCAGCCTGCGCATCCTGGTGTCGCTGGCCGCCCTGATGTCGGCCGCGACCTGCGCCAGCGTCGCCGCATGGAGCATGCATCTGGACCATACCGGCATCGCGCCCCCCCCTTCGAGCAAATCAGCGCCGCGCTCCAGCTGCCGGGCCGCCAGCCGGCGCCCTTGCCGCCGCCGGACGGCCTGCCATTCGGCGGCTTCGACAACATCGCCGGCGCCGCCCGCTTCAAGCTCGACACGCCGGCGCTGGACGCCGCCGCCGCCGGCACCGTCCTCGCGGCCGCGCGCGCCCGCTACGCCGCCGAACAATTGGGCCAGTCGCTGCGCTTATCCGTCGCCGCCCTGTCTGGCATCCTGAGCGGCGCCGGCCGTCATCAGGGCGTCACGCAAACGGGCGACAATGCGCCGTCACCTCCCCGATGACTTGGATGTAATTGGATGCTTCACCCCGCAACTCGCCGTTGCGGGGTTTTTTTTTGGCGCGCGGGCCTATAATGAACCATGCAGTTCCAAAAAAAGGATCGGTCAGCTGTTCCGATATAATGCGCCATGGGAAGAAAAAAACTATTCAGCCGCGAAAGCGTGCTCGACAAAGCGATACCGGTGTTCTGGGCCAAGGGTTACGCCGACACCAGTTTGCAGGACCTGGAACTGGCCACCGGTGTCAACAAGTCCGGCCTGTACAGCGAATTCAAGGACAAGGAAGACCTGTTCCTCGCCAGCCTGAGCCATTACCAGATGCGCCAGATGGAACGCGGCTTGCTGACCGAAGGCGCGCCGGGCTGGAATAATATCGAGCGCCTGCTCAAGCTCGGCTATTCGCCGCGCGATGGCGAAAAGGGTTGCTTCTCGGTGCGGCTGATGCCCGACCTGGGCATCTTGCCGGCCCGCGCACACGACGTGATGACGGCCTCGCAGGCCGGCCTGAAACTGGCCATCGCCGCCAACATCGAAGCCGAAACCACGCGGCTGCCGGCCGCCGTGCTGGCCGACATGGTGGTGGTGTTCTTCTTCGGCATCTGCATCGACCAGAACCTGGAAACGGACAGGGCCGAGACCACGCGCAAGATCGACCACTTCATGACCATGTTGCGCGCCAGCTGAACGGCCGCGCCACTTGTGCAAACCCGGTGCGCCCCCTACACTCGGCGTGGCGATGCGGCCATGACGAGGACACGAAGCGATGCACCGGTATGCCCATCCCTACCTGCGATTCCGGACCCGAATGGCGCACCACGCGCTGCTGCAGGTGGTCGCCAGCCTAAAAAGTTCCACTGAAATCGTGTTGCTGGCCTTCGGCCCCGTGCTGCTGGGCCTGTTCGCCTGCATCGCCCTGCCGGGACTGATCGCGCCGACGCTGCCCTGGCCGCAGGCGCTGGCCCTGGTGGCGGCCCAGGTCGGCGTGGCGGCGCTGCCGGCGCTGCTGCTGCGCAAGCGCCTGCACCCGGCCGACGTGCTGCAATGGTCGCGCCCGCTCCCCATCGCGCCGCGCTGGCGCTGGGGCGCCGACGCCGCCGTGGCGGCCATGCTGATGGCGCCGCTGGCCGCCGTCTACGCGATCTCGACCGCGATCTGGCTCTACCAGTGGCCGGACTGGCTGCGGCCGGTGGCCGGCCGCAGCGTCGCGCTGACGCTGCTGTCGCTGCTGCTGGCCTGGGGCGCGGCGACGCTGGCGCTGGCACGGCGCGCCCGGCCGCCGGCCGCCGCCCGGCCGCGCCGCCCCGTC
>NZ_JANXMI010000152.1 GCF_025354735.1 Rugamonas sp. | reverse complement strand
CCTTGAGCCGCTGCGTTGGTTGACCGAGACGCTTGAGAAGCTGCCTACCTGCCCTAACAGCCAGATCGATACCCTGCTGCCGTTCACGAACTCTACCCAGCCTTAAAGCCAATTGCCAGATGGGGCCGCTGGACGCTTACGATTCTGCTGCTGCGCCATCGCTTCGGCGGGCTGGTGCCCAGGCTATGCGGGCGCCGCCGTGTGCGTGCTCGGCGGAGCGGTCGCGCTGGCCGCCGCGCTGACAAAAGCAAAGCCGCAGCGGCTTGACATAGTCGATGTCGGCGCCCTGCGCTTGGCGGTATACCAGAAAGCGGGCGGTGTCCACGCTGGCGTGCCGGTGTCCTTGCTGGGCGGTTCGACATTGTGGCCGCGCCTGCTGGTGCTGCGGCTGGGGCGCGAGGACGGCGGCGTCGCCACGCTGCTGGTGCTGCCCGACAGCGTGGCGGCGGCGACGTTCCGGCCGTTGGCGCTGGCCTGCCGCGCGATCGCGGCGCGCGGCGCGGAGGCGGAATAAAAAGTCAGGAAAACCGTGAACTTATTGCAGTCGGCAAACTCTATCACTGAGAGCATGTATCGAAATGGGCGTGGGCAGGCGCGGCGGCGTGAGCGCCGTGCCTTGCGGCGGGACGCCGCATCAAGGTCATGGCCATTTTGAAACGTGTTGCAGGCATGCCGCTGGCCACCAAGGATTAGGGAGTGACGACAGAACGGGAATGCGATCAGCTGCTGGTCGAGCGGGTGCGGAAAGGGGACAAGCGGGCTTTTGATTTGCTGGTGGAAAAATACCAGCGGCGCCTGGCGCGCCTGGTCTCGCGCATCGTGCACGATCCTGCGGAGGCGGAAGATGTGGTGCAAGAAACGTTCATCAAAGCTTACCGGGCCCTGCGGCATTTTCGCGGCGATTCGGCGTTTTATACCTGGTTATATCGGATCGGTATCAATACGGCCAAGAACTTTCTTGTGACACAGGGGAGGCGTGCGCCGACCTCGACCGAGCCGGACACGGAGCAGGCCGAGGGCCACGACGACGGGGAGCACCTGCGCGACATCGACACGCCGGAATCGGTGTTGGCCAGCAAGCAGATCGCCCGCACCATCAACGCGGCGATGGACGCGCTGCCCATCGACTTGCGGACGGCGATCGCGCTGCGCGAAATCGAGGGCCTGAGCTACGAGGAAATCTCCGACATCATGGCTTGCCCCATTGGCACCGTGCGCAGCCGCATTTTCCGCGCGCGCGAAGTGATCGCGGAAAAATTGCGCCCGCTGCTGGACATGCCGGTTGACAAGCGCTGGTAGGTCGGCAACGATAGAACCGGCGACGCGGCCGCGACGGTGGTCCGGCCCCGGCTTTGACCCCGGCCTCGATACCGGCCCGGCTGTGGGCCGGGTGCGACCCGCAGTGCGCGAGATTTGATCTGGCAGGAAACTTATGGATACCCTGAAAAGACTGCATGAAAAAATTTCGGCGCTGGTCGACGGCGAGCTGCCCGATAGCGAGCTGGAGCTGGCGATGGCGGCCCTGAACAGCCCTGCCGGCCGCGCCGCCTGGCGTGCCTATCACCTGATCGGCGACACCTTGCGCGCCCAGTCTTCCGGCGCCGGCCTCGACGACGCTTACGCGCAGCGGCTGGCGGCGCGGCTGGCGGCCGAGGCAGCGCTGCCAGGCGAGGCCGCCATCGGCAGCGCACAGCCCGCCAACGCACAGGCCGCCGGCGAAAAGCCTGGCACCGTAAAACCTGGCGCCGCAAAACCTGCCACCGCGGAGCCCGGCACCGCAGCGTCTGGCGGCGTGGAGCCCGGCAGCGCCGAGTCCGGCGGTGGCTTGCCGGACGCCGCCGCGACCTTACCCTCATAACGCCGCGCCGCGCCGCGCCGCCGCAGCAGCCCCGGCCGCTGGCCCCCGGCCCCCGGCCACGGCCGGGCGCCCGTCCGCCGCCACCGCGCACCGTTCCCTTTGATAAACTTCTGCGTCACGTTCTGCGGGATAGGCGGCGGGGCTGATTTCGCTTACCATGTGCGTTGCCATGTGGCGCGACGGAAGTAGGGCGTGCGTGCCATGGCCACGTTCACTTCACGACCTCGGGATCTTACTTTTCATGACAACTACTACCTCTGTTGCTGGCAAGGCGCTGACGGCGCTGATGTTGAGTGCCGGCGTCTGTTTCGCTCCCGCCCTGATGCTGATGGCGCCGTCCGCCCAGGCCGCGACCGCCGCCGTGGCGGGCTTGCCGGACTTTACCGAACTGGTCGACAAAGTCGGACCGGCCGTCGTCAACATCCGCACCACCGAACACTTTAAGGCCGGCGCCGACGGCGCCCAGGCCGCGCCGGACGAAGAAGAGATGCGCGAATTCCTGCGCCGCTTCTTCGGCGGCAATGGGCCGGGCGCCGGTCCCGGTGCCGGTCCCGGTGCCACGCCGGGCGCCCCGGGCGCGCCGGCGCCGCGCGGCCGCCGCCAGGCGCCGCCCGACGAGGAAGTGCAGCGCGGCATAGGCTCCGGCTTCATCATCTCGGCCGACGGCTATGTGTTGACCAACGCCCACGTCGTCGACGGCGCCGACGAGGTCTACGTGACGCTGACCGACAAGCGCGAATTCAAGGCCAAGGTGCTGGGCGCCGATGCCCGCAGCGACGTCGCCCTGCTGAAAATCGACGGCGCCAAGCTGCCGACGCTGACCATGGGCGATTCGAGCAAGATCCGGGTCGGCGAATGGGTGATCGCCATCGGTTCGCCGTTCAACCTGGAAAACACGGTCACGGCCGGCATCATCTCGGCCAAGGCGCGCGACACCGGCGACTATCTGGCGCTGATCCAGAGCGACGTCGCCGTCAATCCCGGCAACTCGGGCGGCCCGATGATTAATATGCGCGGCGAAGTGATCGGCATCAATTCGCAGATCGCCACCCTGTCCGGCGGCTACAACGGCATCTCGTTCGCGGTGCCGATCAACGAGGCCATGCGCGTGTCCGACCAGTTGCGCAAGAGCGGCAAGGTCACACGCGGGCGCATCGGCGTTCAGATCGGCGAGCTGGGCAAGGAAGTGGCGGAATCGCTGGGCCTGAAAAACGCCCAGGGCGCGGAAGTGTCGCTGGTCGAGCCGGGCGGTCCGGCCGACAAGGCCGGCATCAAGGCCGGCGACATCATCCTCAAATTCAACGGCGAGCAGATCAGCCGCTCGTCCGACTTGCCGCGTCTGGTCGGCAGCACGGAGCTGGGCAGCAAGGCCGTGGTCACCATCTGGCGCAAGGGCGGCCAGCTCGACGTGCCGGTGACCATCGCCGAACTGGCGGCCGACAAGCCGGCCAAGGTGGCGGCGGGCAAGGGCAAGCCGAAGGCCGAGGCGGCATCGAATGTGCTGGGCTTCAAGGTCAGCGATTTGACGGCGGCGCAAAAGAAAGAGCTCGAACTCGACGGCGGCGCCTCGGTCGACGAAGTCGACGGCGTCGCCTCCAAGGCCGGCATCCGCGTCGGCGACGTGATCTTGCAGCTCAATAATGTGGAGATCAAGGACGCCAAGCAATTCAACGCCGCCGTCGCCAAGCTCGATCCGAAGAAGCCGTCGGTGGTGCTGGTGCGGCGCGGCGATGTGACCCAGTTCGTGTCGCTCAAGCCGTCGGCGAAGTAGACAGCCGCCGCCGTGGCGCCGGTCAGCCACGGCTCCGTCGTCCTGGCCAGCCACCACAGCGGCGTCGGGGTCAGACCTCAGTTTCGAGAGGGGCATTCGAAACTGAGGTCTGACCCCGGTCTTGACCTCGGTCTTGACCCCGATTCGGCGCCCGGCGAATCACACTTTTACGTCCGGTAGCCGACTCACACCACATCATGCATTTCACCCTCTACACCCGCAGCTACTGCCACCTCTGCCAGGGCATGCTGGACGCGCTGCTGGCCCTGCAAACGCCGGCCCGGCCGTTCACCGTCGACGTGGTCGACATCGACGCCGCCCCGGCGCTGCTGGCCCGTTTCGACGAGCTGGTGCCGGTGCTCTACGCCGACCTGTCCCAGCCCGAGCTGTGCCACTATCACCTCGACGCCGCCCGCGTGCGACAGGCGCTGGCCGCCGGCGCCGTCGCAAAATCATAGCGTATCAACAATTCCCCTCCCAAACTTAGCCTTTTTTGCCAAAAAGAATTAGTAAAAATATATTTTCCCGTGGCGCATGCGTCATAAGACGGGCTTTCCACTCTGAAATCCGGTAAAATGCGGGGGTGGAAAAGCTGCTGTTCTGCGTACCCCAGGTCGTATCAAAGGCGCTCGCCAGGGCATACCGCCCCGCTCGGAGCGCTTTTTTTGTGTTGCGCGCAGGCTGAACGCTCCCCAGTGTGCGGCCTGTGCCCGCTGTCGTCTCAATCCGTTTTTTATATCTGTTAATGAACAACATACGCAATTTTTCCATCATCGCCCACATCGACCACGGTAAATCGACCCTGGCCGACCGCATCATCCAATTGTGCGGCGGCTTGTCCGACCGCGAGATGGAGGCGCAAGTGCTCGATTCGATGGATCTGGAGCGCGAGCGCGGCATCACCATCAAGGCCCAGACCGCGGCGCTGAGCTACAAGGCCCGCGACGGCGTGGTCTACAACCTGAACCTGATCGACACGCCGGGCCACGTCGACTTTTCCTACGAAGTGAGCCGCTCGCTGTCGGCCTGCGAAGGCGCGCTGCTGGTGGTCGACGCCTCGCAGGGCGTGGAGGCGCAAACGGTGGCCAACTGCTACACGGCGCTCGACCTCGGCGTCGAAGTGGTGCCGGTGCTCAATAAGATCGACTTGCCGAACGCCGACCCGGCCAACGCCATCGCCGAAATCGAAGACGTCATCGGCATCGACGCCACCGACGCCGTGCATTGCTCGGCCAAGACCGGCCTCGGCGTGGAAGACGTGATCGAGTCCATCATCGCCAAGGTGCCGCCGCCGAAGGGCGATCCGGACGCGCCGCTGCAGGCCCTGATCGTCGACTCGTGGTTCGACAACTACGTCGGCGTCGTCATGCTGGTGCGCGTCATCAACGGCACGCTCAAACCCAAAGAAAAAATCCGCCTGATGGCGACCGACTCGGTGCAGCTGGTCGAAGACGTGGGCGTGTTCTCGCCGCGCTCGGTCTCGCTGTCCAAGCTGTCGGCCGGCCAGGTCGGATTCATCATCGCCGGCATCAAGGAATTGAAGGCCGCCAAGGTCGGCGACACCGTCACCTCGGCCGCCCGTCCGGCCTCGGCGCCGCTGCCGGGCTTCAAGGAAGTGCAGCCGCAAGTGTTCGCCGGCCTGTTCCCGGTCGAGGCCAACCAGTACGACGCGCTGCGCGACTCGCTGGAAAAGCTCAAGCTGAACGACGCCGCCCTGATGTACGAGCCGGAAGTGTCGCAGGCGCTGGGCTTCGGCTTCCGCTGCGGCTTCCTCGGCCTGCTGCACATGGAAATCGTGCAGGAGCGCCTGGAACGCGAATTCGACATGGACCTGATTACGACGGCGCCCACCGTCGTCTACGAAGTGGTGCAGCGCGACGGAACCGTCCTGAGCGTCGACAATCCGTCGCGCATGCCGGACCCGTCGCGCATCGAAGAAGTGCGCGAACCCATCGTCACCGTCAACCTCTACATGCCGCAGGAATACGTCGGCTCGGTCATCACCCTGTGCATCGCCAAGCGCGGCATCCAGATGGACATGAGCTACCACGGCCGCCAGGTCAAGCTGGTCTATGAAATGCCGATGGGCGAGATCGTGCTCGACTTCTTCGATAAATTGAAATCGACGTCGCGCGGCTACGCCTCGATGGATTACGAGTTCAAGGAATACCGCGCGGCCGACGTGGTCAAGGTCGACATGCTCATCAACAGTGAAAAAGTCGACGCGCTGGCCATCATCGTGCACCGCTCCAACAGCCAGTACCGTGGCCGCCAGGTGGCCGCCAAGATGCGCGAGCTGATCCCGCGCCAGA
>NZ_JANXMI010000151.1 GCF_025354735.1 Rugamonas sp. | reverse complement strand
CCGACACCGTATTCGCCGGGCGGCGGCAGTTCCACGCCTTGCTTGGCCATCTCGTCGCGGTAGTACTGGTCCGGAATCTGGATCAGGATGCCGGCGCCATCGCCCATCAGTGCATCGGCGCCGACGGCGCCCCGGTGATCGAGGTTTTTCAGGATCAACAGACCCTGTTCCACGATGGAGTGGCTCTTGTTGCCCTTGATGTGGGCGACGAAACCGACGCCGCAGGCATCGTGTTCATTGGACGGATCGTACAGACCTTGGGCTTTCATGGGGGCTCTCCACTGCAATTTTTAGCTAACGAAAAGCTAGAGTAGTGCAATGCAGCGTAAACTTCAACAATAACAATTAGGGTCGGAGTCAGATTAATTTTCCACAAGTGGCTGAAAATTTTAATTAGGGACAGAGCGATACGGGGTTTAAAAAAACCGCGGGAACTGGCGATCCCCGCGGTTTTGATATGGTGTTCAGGCGGCTTCGGGCTTGATTTTGAACGGTCTGCCGCGCTTGGCCGGCAGTACCTGACGCTTGACCTTGTGCTGTAGCGCCGTCTTGAATTGCTCGGTGCCCAGCGGCCAGCCCTTGAGCAGCGCCTGGCTGATGCTGGCCACCTCGTCCTCGCTCAGCGCCGGCTCGGCCAGCGCGGTATAGGCCGCCTCGCGCTGGAACGGCGTGTTGCCCAGCTCCCAGAACTTGGGGTGGTCGACGATCAGGCCGTCCGAGCGCAGCCCGGCGTGGTGCGGATAACTGGACCACGGATAATCCTCGGCCCGCCCGACCATGCCGTTGCGCACCGGATTGAACTCGATATATCGGCTACACGACATGAAGTATTGCTCCGCGTCGATCAGCGAGGTTTTGTAGCGTCCATTCCACAAAGTGCCGCTGCGGCCATATTTTTGGTTGAAATAGGGCACGTAGTAGCGGCCTATCCACTGCATCATCTGGCCCAGGCCGTCCGCATCGGCCGGCGTGACCAGCAAATGCAGGTGGTTCGGCATCAAAACATAGGCGTGCACCGCCACTTTGTAGTTCTTGGCGGCGGTGCGCAGCCAGCCCAGGAAGGTTTGATAATCCTCAGTGTCCTGGAAGATAGTTTGGTTGTTATTACCGGTCTGGATAACGTGGTGCGGCTGGCCAGGGACGATCAAGCGGGGTAGACGTGCCATAAATTTGAGCAAAATGTATCGAATACGGCCATTCTACACCACTCTGTCCCCGATTATTCAAGCACCCAACAAAACCGGCATGACTCTGTCCCTGTTTTTTCCCATGTTGCCCGAAAGCTGGAACACGCTGACCACGCGGGCCAGCGCGCCGCTCTGGTCCTGCAAGGCGGCCGAGGCGGCGGCCGCCTCCTCGACCAGCGCGGCATTCTGCTGCGTGACCTGGTCCATCTGCGCGATGGCGATGTTGACCTGGTCGATGCCGCTACTCTGTTCGCTGCTGGCCGACGTGATTTCGCCCATGATGTCGGTGACGCGCTTGACGCTGGCTACGACGTCGTCCATCGTGGCGCCGGCCTGCTGCACCAGGCGCGCGCCGATGTCGACCTGCTGCACCGAGTCGCCGATCAGGGTCTTGATTTCCTTGGCCGCGCCGGCCGAGCGCTGCGCCAGGTTGCGCACTTCCGACGCCACCACGGCGAAGCCGCGTCCCTGCTCTCCGGCGCGCGCCGCCTCCACGGCCGCGTTGAGCGCCAAAATATTGGTCTGGAAGGCGATGCCGTCGATGACGCCGATGATGTCGACGATCTTCTTGGCCGAGGCGTCGATGTGGCCCATGGTGTCGACCACCTGGCCGACGATGCTGCCGCCTTTTTCGGCCACGTCCGACGCCGCCTGCGCCAGCACGTTGGCCTGGCGCGCGTTGTCGGCGTTCTGGCGCACGGTCGACGTCAGTTCCTCCATCGACGACGCGGTCTGTTCCAGCGACGAGGCCTGCTCCTCGGTGCGTTGCGACAGGTCCTGGTTGCCGGAGGCGATTTCGCAGGAGGCGGTGGCGATGGTGCGGGTGCCGTTTTGCACTTCGCTGACGATGCGGCGCAGCGCGTCGTTCATGCCCTTGAGGGCCGTCATCAGTTCGCCGATTTCGTCGGCGGCCATGCGCTCGTCGAAGCGGGTGGTCAGGTCGCCGTCGGCGACGCTGGCGGCGATCACGATGGCCGAGCGCAGCGGCCGCGTGATGCTGCGCGAGATGACCCACGCGGCCAGGCTGCCGATGGCCACCAGCAGCACCGTCAGCAACGACAGCAGCACGGTGCTGCGGTCGTTGGCGGCGTCGATGGCGTGGGCCGTGTCGTCGATGGCTTTGCGTTGCAGCGCCAGGAATTGCTTGACCTTGGCCTGGTAGGCGTCGGCCGCCGGCGTGAAGTCGTCGCGGTAGATGCGGTCCGTCTCGGCGGCGTCGCCGGCCTTCTTGGCGGCCATCACGGCGTTCTTGATAGCCTGGTATTTGTTGCGCAGCGTGGTGGCGTCGCGGTACATGGTGCGTTCGGCGTCGTTGTCGATCAGGCCGTCTATCGATTTGAGCAACTCGCTGCCCAGCTTGACGCTGGCCGTGATCGATGGCGCGAAACTGGTCGACAGCGTGTCGTCGCTGCTGCGGGCGATGACCTGGGTCCGCACCACGGCCGAGTAAATCAGCACGTACCAGTCGGCCACGATGCGTTCCTTGGCCAGCGGCCTGGCCATCATCTGTTTGGTCGCTTCGGCGTTGGCGCGGGCGTTGTAGAGCGCGACCGAGGTGGCGCAGACGGACAGCAGCAGTACGATGGCGAAGCCCAGCGCGAGCCGGGACGCGATGCGCATATGGGACAGGACGTTCATGGGGAGCTCCGTGGTGGGCAATCGGGACCGCGCAACGACTTTGCCAGTATGCGCCGATAGAGGCCGCCGGAACATGAAATATTCGGTGAGGGTGGGCGCGGTGTTGCTTTTCCGGAACATTTGCGGGGCTGGCGACGGGGCAAGAGACAGGGCAGGAAAAGCCGATCAGTCCGGGGGGGGCAACGGGGTCAAGACCGTGGGTCAAGACCGTGGGTCAAGACCGTGGTCTGACCCCGTTTTAAGCGGCCGGCTCGTACCGGGCAGGCTTAGCGCATGCCCGAGATGATTTGTTTCAGCTTGCCCGAGTCGGCGTAAAACGCCCGTATGCCCTCGGACAGCTTTTCGGTCGCCATCTGGTCTTCGTTGAGCTGGAAGCGGAAGGTTTTTTCATCCTGCGACATTTGCGTCAGGTTGGCGCCCGGTGCGGCGTCGGCGCTGAGCTTGCGCTCGAAGGGGACGTCGCTGTCGGCCAGCTGTTGCAGCAGCTCGGGGCTGATGGTGAGCAGGTCGCAGCCGGCCAGTTCGATGATCTGGCCGGTGTTGCGGAAGCTGGCGCCCATCACTTCGGTCTGGTAGCCGAACTTGCGGTAGTAGTTGTAGATGCGCTTGACCGACTGCACGCCCGGGTCTTCGGCGCCGACGTAGGCGATGCCGGTCGATTTCTTGTACCAGTCGTAGATGCGGCCGACGAAGGGCGAGATCAGGGTGGCGCCGGCCTCGGCGCAGGCGATGGCCTGGCCCAGCGAGAACAGCAGCGTCATATTGCAGTGGATCATTTCCTTTTCCAGCACGCGGGCCGCCTGCACGCCCTCCCACGTGGCCGGCATCTTGATGAGGATGCGTTCGCGGTCGTAGCCGGCCGTTTCGTACAGGTGGATCAGTTCGCGGCCCTTGGCGATGGAGCCGTCGACGTCGAAGGCGAGGCGGGCGTCGATCTCGGTCGAGACGCGGCCCGTGACGATGTTGAGGATTTCGCCGCCGAAGGCGATCAGCAGGTGGTCGATGACGTCGCCGGTCGAGCCGTCCGGGTGGTCGCGCACGGCTTTCGCCAGCAGCGGCTTGTACTCGTCCTTTTGCACCGCCTTCAAGATCAGCGACGGGTTGGTGGTGGCGTCACGCGGGGTGTAGGCCTTGATCGACTGGAAGTCGCCGGTGTCGGCGACGACGGTGGTGAATTTCTTGAGCTGTTCGAGTTGGTTCATATGCAAGGCCAAAGAGTGTGGTGTAGGGGTGCGTCTATCTTAGCGCATTGTGGCCGCGGCGGGCGGCCGGGCGTGGCAATCGGGCGCGGCGGGCGGGTCTCAGCCGATGAAGGAATCGAATTGCAAGTCGAATTCCTGCAGCGCCTTTTGGGCGTTTTGCATTTTCTTGCGGAATTCGGGGCCGCGCCGCAGCGCCAGGCCGACGGCCAGCACGTCGATGACGACCAGGTAGGCCAGGCGGGCCGAGATCGGCGTGTAGGGGTCGGTGTTGAAGACCAGGTCGATCGGGATCAGGACCGTCGCCATGTCGGCCAGCGGCGTGCCCGAGGGCGCCAGCACGATGACGTCGGCGCCGCCGCGGCGCGCCAGTTTCACGGAGCGCACCAGCGCCGGGCTGTTGCCGCGCTGCGAGATGGCGACCACGGCGTCGCCGGTGCGCAGCAGGGCGGCGGCGATGCTGTGGATGGTGGGGTCGGAATAGGCAACCGTCGGCACGCCGGAGCGGAAGAATTTGTGCTGGGCGTCGGCGGCGACGATGCCGGACGTGCCCTGGCCGTAGAATTCGATCTTGTTGGCGCGCGCCAGGATGTCGAGCGCCTGCTGCACGGCGTCCGGGTGCAGATTGTTGCGCAGGTCGAGCAGGGTGTTGATCGAGCGGCTGCAGATTTTATTGATAAGGTCGGCCGCCAGGTCGTCCTGGGCCGGCTGTTCGTTCAGGCCGGGCAGGGCCAGGGCCAGGCCCTGCGCCAGCTTGAGCTTGAACTCGTGCCAGCCGTCGTAGCCCAGGGTGCGGCAAAAGCGCACCACGGTCGGCTCCGACACTTGGGCGTTTTTCGCCAGCGCCGTGATGTTTTGGCTGACGGTCTGGGTCGGCTGTTCCAGCACGGCCAGCGCGACTTTCTTTTCCGACTTGGACAGCGAGTCGAGCTGGGTGCGGATCGAATCCAGGAGCATGGCGGCCTAGTCTTCCGGCAGCGCTTCTTCGCGCCACTGCAGGCCGTCGCGGCCGATCAGGGCCGAGGCGGCGGCCGGGCCCCAGGTGCCGGCCGCGTAGGGAATCGGCATGGTGTCGTCCTGCTCCCACTGGTTCAGGATCGGTTCCACCCATTCCCACGCCGCCTCCAGTTCGTCGCCGCGCATGAACAGCGTCAGCTGGCCGCGCAGCACGTCGAGCAGCAGCCGTTCGTAGGCGTCCATGCGGGGCGCCTTGAACGATTCGCGGAAGTCCAGTTCCAGCTCGGCCGGTTTCAAGCGCATGCCGTCGCCGGGCGTCTTGGCCATCAGATTCATGCGCAGGCCCTCGTCGGGCTGCAGGCGGATGACCAGCGAATTGGGCTGGAAGCTCGACGTCGGCTGGTTGAAGATCGAGTGCGGGATAGGCTTGAAGCGCACGACGATCTCGGCCAGGCCGTCGGCCATGCGCTTGCCGGTGCGCAGGTAGAAGGGCACGCCGGCCCAGCGCCACGTGTCGATCTCGGCCTTCATGGCGACGAAGGTTTCCGTGCGCGAGTGTTCGGGCGCGTCCGGCTCGTCGCGGTAGCTCGGCACCGGCTGGCCGTCGACGTGGCCGGCGCGGTATTGGCCGCGCACGATGTTTTGCGCCAGCGTCGTCGGCGTGAATTTTTTCAGCGAGCGCAGCACTTGCAGCTTGGAGTCGCGCACCGCGTCCGACGAGATCGACGTCGGCGGTTCCATGGCGACGATGCACAGCAGTTGCAGCAAGTGGTTTTGCAGCATGTCGCGCAGCGCGCCGGAGGTGTCGTAGTAACCCATGCGGTTGCCGACGCCGAGCTTTTCGGCGATGGTGATCTGGACGTCGGATATCCATTCGCGGCGCCACAGCGGCTCGAACAGGATGTTGCCGAAGCGCAGGGCCATCAGGTTTTGCACGGTCTCCTTGCCCAGGTAGTGGTCGATGCGGTAGATCTGCGATTCGTCGAACACCTTGCCCACTTCGGCGTTGATCTGCTTGGCCGAGGCCAGGTCGCGGCCCAGCGGTTTTTCCAGCACGACGCGCGAGTTGGCCGTGGCCAGGCCGTTGTCCTTGAGGTTGTCGCAGATTTGCGCGAACAGGTGGGGCGGCGTGGCCAGATAGTAGACGCGGGTGATGGCCGGGTCGGCGCGCAGCGTTTCGACCAGCGGCGCGTAGCTGCCCGAGTCGGTGGCGTTGACGGACACGTAGACGATGCGGGCCGTGAACTTGGCCCAGGCGGCGGCGGTGACGGCCGGCGACTTGATGTGCGGCTTGGAGGTGGCCTCGACGGTGTGCAGGAATTCTTCCTGGCTGGCGTCCTGGCGGCCGACGCAGATGATGCGCGCGCCGTCGGGCAAGTCCTTGGCGACGTCGCGCGCGTACATCGCGGGCAGCAGTTTGCGCATCGCCAGATCGCCGCTGCCGCCAAACAGAACCAGGTCAAAATCGGTAAGTGCCATAGTGTATGAGTTCGCTGTGAGGGGATGGAGGGCGCGCGGGGCGCGCCGGACTATATCTGTAAATTTACTACACGTATTTAGTGAAGGCAAGAAAATTTACTACAAAGTACTGGCGGCGGCGCGGCGCGGCGCGGCGTCGGCGCTGCGGTGCCGCCATGGTGCCGCCGTGATTTATTCCTGGTACGCGGGTTCGGGCTGGCCGGCGATGGCCACCCGCACTTGCAGCACCCTGCCATTATGCGGGTATTGCGCCAGTTCCGCCGGGGGCCGGTTGTGGCTGGCGGTCGTGATGTAGAGCGTGCGCAGGTCGGCGCCGCCGAAGGTGACCATCGTCGGGCAGCGCGCCGGCAGCTTGATCTCATGCAGCACCTCGCCCTGCGGCGACAGGCACAGCACGCGCGCGCCCTCGAACAGCGCGCACCAGTAGTTGCCGGCGCTGTCGACGGCGGCGCCGTCGGGCCGGCCGCCGTAGTCGGGCGCGGTCTTGTCGCTGTCGAATTGCCGGAACAGCTGCGGCGCGCTCACGGTGCCGGTGGCGACGTCGTAGGCGTAGCGCGTGACGCGGTGGGCCGCCGTGTCGGCGTGGTACATGGTGCGGCGGTCGGGGCTGAAGGCCAGGCCGTTGGAGTTGGTCATGCCGCCGGACCAGGCCAGCCGCAGCGCGCCCCGCTCCAGCACGTACATCTCGGCCGCCGGGCGGTCGCGCGGCTCGTATATCGTGCCGATCCAGAAGCGGCCGGCCGGGTCGGCGCGGCCGTCGTTGAAGCGCACCCGGCTCGTGTCGTAGGGCGCGGCCACGAGGTCGGTGACGGCGGCGCCGTCGACATGGTCATCGCCGTCGCCATCGTTGTCGCCGGCGCCGGCGTCGGTGCGCGTGTCGAGGTGGACCACGCCGCGCCGGGTGGCGACGACCAGGCCGCCGCCGGCGCTGTGCGCCAGCGCCGACGGTTCGCTGTCCATGGTCCAGACGCGGTGGCCGCCGTCGGCCGGGTTGAGCCGGTGCACGGCGCGGCCGTCGATGTCGACCCAGTACAGCAGGCGTTCCTGCGGGTGCCACAGCGGGCATTCACCCACTTGCATGATGCCGCTCCAGGCGACGTCGACGGCGGGTTCGATGGTGTGTGCGGTCATGGGCGGCGCTTTCTTAAATGTGCTGGGCGGCCTTGGCCATGAGGATCAGGCCGTTGGTCGAACTGTCGTGGCGCTGGGGCGCGGGGGCGCCGGTCAGCTCGCTCTGGATTTGCTGGGCCAGCACCTTGCCCAGTTCCACGCCCCACTGGTCGAAGCTGTTGACGTCCCACAGCACGCCCTGGACGAAGGTCTTGTGTTCGTACAGGGCGATCAGGGCGCCCAGGGACAAGGGGGTGAGCTGGTCCATCAGGATGGTGTTGCTGGGGCGGTTGCCGGGGAAGGTCTTGTGTGGCACCAGCGCCTCGATCTCGGCCGCCGTCAAGGCGCCGCCCTGGAGGTCGGCGCGCACCTCGTCGGCCGTCTTGCCCTTCATGAACGCCTCGGACTGGGCGAAGCAGTTGGCCAGCAGCGCGGCGTGGTGGCCGGGCAGGTCGTGGGTGGCGCGCAGCGTGGCGATGAAGTCGATCGGGGTGACGTCCGTGCCCTGGTGCAGCAGCTGGAAGTAGGCGTGCTGGGCGTTCGTGCCGCACTCGCCCCACACCACCGGGCAGGTCGGCGTGTCGACGGCGGCGCCGGACTGGGTGACGCGCTTGCCGTTGCTTTCCATCTCCAGTTGCTGCAGATAGGCGGGAAAGCGGCTCAGGTCCTGGTGGTAGGGCGCGATCGACAGCGTGGCGCAGCCGAGGAACTGGCGGTTCCAGAAGCCCGTCATGGCCAGCAGCACCGGCATATTCGTTTCCAGCGGCGCCGTGCGGAAGTGTTCGTCCATGGCGTGGGCGCCGGCCAGCAAGTCGCTGAAGTAGCCAAAGCCGACGGCCAGCGCCACCGACAGGCCGATCGACGACCACACGGAGTAGCGGCCGCCGACCCAGTCCCAGAACGGGAACATATTGGCCGGGTCGATGCCGAAGGCCTTGATCGCCGCCGTGTTGGTGGAGACGGCGACGAAGTGGCGCGCCAGGTCGGCTTCCGTGGCGCTGGCGAGGAACCAGCTGCGCGCCGTGTGCGCGTTGAGCATGGTTTCGGCCGTGACGAAGGTCTTGGAGGCGATGATGAACAGCGTCGTCGCCGGGTCGACCCGGCCCAGCACGGCGTCGATGTCGTGGCCGTCGACGTTGGAGACGAAGTGCGTCGTCAGGCGCGGGCGGGCGTAGGAGCGCAGCGCCAGCGTCACCATCTTCGGTCCCAGGTCGGAGCCGCCGATGCCGATGTTGACGATGTCGGTGATGGGCTTGCCGCTGTGGCCCAGCCAGGCGCCGCCGCGCACGCGCTCGCTGAATTCCTTCATGCGGTCGAGCACGGCGTGCACGTCGGCCACCACGTCCTGGCCGTCGACCGTCAGCGCGGCCCCGCGCGGCAGGCGCAGCGCCGTGTGCAGCACGGCGCGGTGCTCGGTCAGGTTGATCTTGTCGCCGGCGAACATGGCGTCGCGCCGGGCTTCGACGCCGCGTTCGCGCGCCAGCTCCAGCAACAGGGCGATGGTGGTGGCGTCGACGCGGTTTTTGGAATAGTCGAGGAACAGGCCGGCGGCGTCCGTCGTCAGCGCCGGAAAGCGCTGCGGGTCGGCCGCGAACAGCGCCCGCAACTGCCAATGCCGGGCGTCGGCGGCGTGCGATTCGAGGGCGAGATAACTGGCGGTGGCGGTGAGGGCGGGCTGGCGCATAATGGTCGGCGGCATAGGGTCGCAAAAGTGGTAAAAAGCGGAAAAAAAGCGCGGGGGCGGCGCCACGATTGGGTCAATTCTGACATGATTCCGGCAATGATATGGGATGATACCCGAAAAACAGGTAAATTCACTACAGGATGGCCGGGCGGCGGACCATGGTCCGACGCAAGGTGTCGCTTGCTGACGGCTTGCCGATGGCGGGCTTATGTCTTGTTGGAAATTGTTTGCCGCCGCGTGCGCGGGGCGGGCCGGGCGGCGCGACAAAAGATCGGCGCCGTCCATATTTTGTAGTAAAATTTCAGGCAACTCATCGATAAGGAACGATCATGGCGCTGCATCCCGTAGTTCAATCCGTCACGGCGCGCATCATCGCGCGCAGCAAGCCGTCGCGCGGCGCCTATCTGGCCCACCTCGACGCGGCCCGCATCCAGGGCGTGCAGCGCGGCGCGCTGTCGTGCACCAACCTGGCGCACGGCTTCGCCGCCTTCCCCGCCAACGACAAGCTGGCGCTCAAGGAAGTGAAAAAGCCGTCGGTGGCCATCGTGTCCTCGTATAACGACATGTTGTCGGCCCACCAGCCCTTCGAGCGCTTCCCGCAAATCATCAAGCAAGCCGTGCGCGACGTCGGCGCTGTGGCCCAGTTCGCCGGCGGCGTGCCCGCCATGTGCGACGGCGTCACCCAGGGCCAGCCGGGCATGGAATTGTCGCTGTTTTCGCGCGACGCCATCGCCATGGCCACCGCCGTGGCGCTGTCGCACAATATGTTCGATGCCGCCGTCTACCTGGGCGTGTGCGACAAGATCGTGCCGGGCCTGCTGATCGGCGCCCTGCACTTCGGCCACCTGCCGGCCGTGTTCGTGCCGGCCGGACCGATGACGACCGGCCTGTCCAATTCCGACAAGGCCAAGGTGCGCCAGCTGTACGCCCAGGGCAAGGCCACGCGCGAGGAATTGCTCGAAGGCGAGGCCAAGTCCTACCACGGCGCCGGCACCTGCACCTTTTACGGCACGGCCAACAGCAACCAGATGTTGATGGAAGTGATGGGCCTGCACCTGCCGGGCGCCGCCTTCATCACGCCGAACACGCCGCTGCGCGACGCGCTGACGGCCGCCGCCGGCCAGCGCGCGGCCCAGATCACGGCCCAGAGCGACCAGTACCTGCCGGTCGGCCACGTGGTCGACGAGAAATGCATCGTCAACGCCATCGTCGGCCTGCTGACGACGGGCGGCTCGACCAACCACACGCTGCACCTGGTGGCCATCGCCAAGGCGGCCGGCATCGTCATCGACTGGGACGATTTCAACGAGCTGTCGGCCGTGGTGCCGCTGCTGACGCGCATCTATCCGAACGGCGAGGCCGACGTCAACCACTTCCACGCGGCCGGCGGCACCGGCTTCGTGATCCGCGAACTGCTCGACGCCGGCTATCTGCACGACGACGTCACCACCATCCTCGGCCGCGGCCTGCGCGCGCACTGCGCCGAACCGTTCCTCGGCGAGAGCGAAGGCAAGCCGGGCGTGGTCTGGCGCGACGCGCCGCTCGAGTCGGGCGACGATGCCGTGCTGCGCAAGGCCGACGCCCCGTTCGCGCCGGACGGCGGCATGATACTCGTGAAAGGCAACCTGGGCCGCGCCGTCATGAAGGTCTCCGCCGTCAAGGAAAAGCACCGCACCGTCGAGGCGCCGGCCATCGTCTTCAATTCCCAGGAAGCCTTCATGGCCGCCTACAAGGCCGGCCAGCTGGACCGCGATTTCGTCGCCGTGCTGCGCTTCCAGGGCCCGCGCGCCAACGGCATGCCGGAATTGCACGCGCTCACGCCGGCGCTGGCCAATTTGCAGGACGCCGGCCGCCACGTGGCCCTCGTCACCGACGGCCGCATGTCGGGCGCGTCGGGCAAGGTGCCGGCCGCCATCCACGTGTCGCCGGAAATCCTGGCCGGCGGTCCGCTCGGCCGCGTGCGCGACGGCGACATCATCCGTCTGTGCGCGTCCACCGGCACGCTGGAGGCGCTGGTGCCGGCCGAGGTGTGGAACGCGCGCCCGCAGGCGACGGCCGACCTGTCGCCGAACGGCATCGGCATGGGCCGCGAACTGTTTTCCATGTTCCGCCACCACGTGTCGGCCGCCGAAGAGGGGGCGACCACGTTCGCCTTGCCGTCGCCGATCCCGACCACTGTCGGCCTGCATGATATTGACCCGGTCGGCAACACCATGCCCGGTTCCGATGAAGATTTCTCGATGAAGAAGGAAGCCTGACCATGACGATGACCTTACTTGACATTATGCGCACTTCGGCCGTGATCCCGGTGATCGCGATCGATGAGCTCGAACATGCGATCCCGCTGGCGCGCGCGCTGGTGGCCGGCGGCATCCGCGTGCTGGAAGTGACGCTGCGCACCAAACACGGCCTGGACGCGATCCGCGCCATGAGCACGGTCGAAGGCGCCATCGTCGGCGTCGGCACGCTGACCCAGCCGGAAGAATTCGCCGCCGCGCGCGATGCCGGCGCCGTCTTCGGCGTGTCGCCGGGCCTGACGGCCGCGCTGATCGCCGCCGCCAAGAGCAGCGGCCTGCCGCTGCTGCCGGGCGTGATGACGCCGTCGGAAGTGATGGCCGCGCGCGAGCACGGCTTCAGGCAGCTGAAACTGTTCCCGGCCGTGCCGGCGGGCGGCATCGGCATGTTGAACGGCATCGGCGGCCCCTTGCCGGACGTGATGTTTTGCCCGACCGGCGGCATTTCGCAGGAGACGGCATCGCAGTTCCTGGCCTTGAAGAATGTGGCCTGCGTCGGCGGTTCGTGGTTGACGCCGAAGGATGCGATCGCGGCCGGCAATTGGGACCGCATCACGGAACTGGCCAAGGCGGCCAGCGGTTTGCGCAGCCATTAAAAAGCCGGCGCCGAAGTTCGGCGATGCGGCCGCAGTCAATCGCGGCCGTAAATTGCGGCCGTAAATTGCGGCCGTAAATTTCAGCACGAAATTACAGCAATAATCGCAGCAATAAACCGCAGCAATAAACCGCAGCAATAAATTACAGCCATAAAGTTCGGTTGTAAAATTACAGCCGTAAAATTGCGGCAATCAAAGACTCGCGCAGCCCCGGCTAAGCGGGTCTTTTTTTGAATACGGGAAAATACAAGGCGATGCGTAAGCGTCCAGCGGCCCCATCTGGCAATTGGCTTTAAGGCTGGGTAGAGTTCGTGAACGGCAGCAGGGTATCGATCTGGCTGTTAGGGCAGGTAGGCAGCTTCTCAAGCGTCTCGGTCAACCAACGCAGCGGCTCAAGG
>NZ_JANXMI010000122.1 GCF_025354735.1 Rugamonas sp. | reverse complement strand
GGCCGCCGCCGCTGTGCCGGCCGCCCCGGTCGCGCCGGCCGGACCGCCGCCCTGCCCGCTCCATCGCGCCGACGGCAGCGACGCCTGCCCGGTGATGGTCAAGATCGCGGCCGGCAGCTACCGCGTCGGTTCGCAGCCCGGCGACCGTGGCGCCGCGCCGGAAGAATATGGCGGCATGGAACAGCCGGTCGCCGCCTTCGAGCTGTCCGCCTATGAAGTCACGGTGGAACAATGGCAGATGTGCGTGGCCGACGGCGCTTGCACGGCGCCGCCCGGCATCGGCAGCGTCGGGAATATGCCGGTCACCAACGTCAGCTGGGACGCGGTGCAAGCCTACCTCGCCTGGCTGTCGACCAAGACCGGCGTCGGCTACCGCCTGCCCTCCGAGGCGGAGTGGGAATATGCGGCCCGCGCCGGCGCCACCACCGTGTATCCCTGGGGCGACCGCATCGGCGACAAGCGCGCCCACTGCGGCCAGTGCGGCACGCTGGGCGACCATCCACAGGCGGCGCCGGTCGGCAGCTACACGGCCTACGGCGGCTTGTACGACATGGTCGGCAACGTCTACGAATGGGTCGCCGATTGCTGGCAGCCCACGCACGAGGGCGCCGATGCGGTGGCCCTGAACGATGCGGGCTGCAAGAAAAAGGTACAGAAAGGCGGCGCCTTCGATTCCATGAGCGTGGACGTGCGGCCGATGGCGCGCACTTCCGGCGAGCGCGGCAAGGGCGATCCCCGCGTCGGATTCCGCCTGAGTAAATAGCAAGGCCAAGAGCAAGACCGTCAGCAGGCCCACGTCATCCATTGGAGACCGAAACCGTATGAACATCCCCTTCCGCGCCTGTGCTTACCTGCTCGTGATCCTGCTCGCCGCCTGCGCCGCCCCGGAAGTGGCGCCTCCCGCGCCTGCCCCCAGCGTCAAGACCGATGCGGGTGCGCAGGCGGCCGCGCCACGGCCCGTCGCGGCGGAGCCGCCGGCGCCGCCCGGTCCGAGTCTTGAGGAAATCAAGCGCCTGCAAACTTTGCAAAAACGCGAGGCGGGCGAAGAGGCGCAGCGCCTGGCGTCGTATCAAAAAAATCTGTTCCAGGTGCTCAAGCTGAGCGAGACTTTGGCCGGCTTCAAACCCAAGGCGAACGTGGTGGGCGTGTATGAACTGGCGGCGTCCCGCTCGGCCAAGCTGCGCCTGGCGCTGGCGCAGTTGCCCAACAATCCGGTCAAGCTGAGCAGCGGCTCCTACGTCGTGACGCTGGAATTCGAGATCGATTACACGGAAAAACAGGAATGCACGAGCGGCGCCTGCGCCGGCAAGAGCGAGGATATCGAGCGCAACGTCAGCAAGTCGGTGCAGATCACGCTGACGCCCAAAAACAATTACGCGGCCACGGCCACCGTGCCGCTGGCGGACCCGAAATCGAGCGCCCCGCGCGGCGTCCGCAGCAGCTATTCGAACCTGGAACTGACGGTGCGGCGCATGACGGCGGCCACGGCGAATTAAGGCCTCATCGACCCTGCAATAAATCGTCCGTGCCGACGATGCGGACGTCGTGCATCTGGTTCAGATAGGCTTGCAGATAGGCTTTGTGCGAGGCGCCAACGATGACCAGGGTACGGATGCCGGGCGTGGTCATCGATTCGCGGATGTTCGACGCCATCCGTAAATTGCGCGTCTCCCAATAGGCGACGTAGCCACGGCCGAAATGTTGCGGCGACGGTTCTTCGAGGGCCGCGCCGAAATCGCTTTGGAAAATCAGCGTGGCGATGCCGCGTTCATTGTGGGCACGGTACATCGCGACAACGCCGGCCGGCGTGTCCAGATGGCTTTCCAGCGCATCGTCCATCCGTTTGCGTTGCGCCGTAAACGGATTATTCCACGCCTTCATGATCGCCGCGCCATAGGCTTTTTCGTCGACATCGGGCTGGTCGGCCGTGTGGTCGTCCATGGCGTACACGCGTTCCAGCCCGCTTTGTACGGCCAGCGGCACGGCGATCAGATAGCTCTCGTCACGCCGCTCCTTCAGCGCATTAAGCGTCGCCACCAGCGCTTCATTCAAGCCGTCGCCGGCCCGGCGCTCGTCCACCGGCAGGCGCAGCCATTGGACCACTGCCGAGGCGGGTTCGCCGGCGGCCAGGAACAGGGACGCCAGCGTACGCCGCTGGACGGCGGACGGCGATGCCGGCCAGAGGCTCAGCAAGTGTTCCGCTTGCGCGGCGGCCTCGACAATATCGAGGCCGGTCGCCGCTTTGGCGGCCGACGTATCGCGGCAATAAGTCCGCACCGTGTCGCCGTAGCGTTGCGGGTAGCTGCGCAGATAAGCGCATTGCAAGCCGGACAGCGCCTCTATCGCGATGGCCTGCGGCTTCCAGTTGGCCAGCCGCTCATTGAGCAGGCTTAATTGGGATACGTCGAAGGACTTCGGCAGCTGCGACAAATGCGGCGTGCCCAACACCATCACCTCGTTGATGTGTCCCCGCGCCAGTTTCAACGCGGCGGGAGCGAATTCCGGTGTGGCCGCTTCGTCCGCGAATACCGGGGCTTGAACGCTGAGCGCAAAAAACAGGGGAACGAGTAGGCAACGCATGGGGCTCCTGAACTGGGTGGGGTTTGAATGGTCGAATATGGATCATTAACAATACCGTATTGTTTTCCCGATTGCGTGGGCGTGCGACAGACCGCCGCCTGGCTGGCGCAGAAAGCAGATGGGTGAGATGGACGGCGCCCGGCCTGCGACAAGGCGGGCCGAAGGCCGCGAGCTGAGCGCCGGCGCGCGGTCGCGGCCTCCCGCAGCGCAACACCGGCGCGCCCGCCGCCACGAAAAAACTTGATATCGCCTGCGTCCTGTATGACACTAGAGACAATTTCCGGCGCCGAAAGCGCCGCCGCCGTCGTCGAGGTAAGCCCTGAGGTAAGTCCGTGGACATTCCCATCCTGATCCAGAAAAACCAGGGCAGCAAGTATGGCGTGACGGTGCCCGACATTCCCGGCTGCGTTTCCACCGGCGAAACCATAGACCACGCCATGCGCAACGTCACCGACGCCATCTACGGCCACGTCGGTACGCTGCTGCGGCAAGGCAAACCGTTCGAGATCAGGCCGTCGCCGGTCGAGGAATTGTCGAAGGAACCCGACTACGCCGGCGGCATCTGGGCGCTGGTCAGCCTCGACCTGGCCAAGCTATAGGCCCGCCGCTCCCGACGATAAGCCTGGACCTTCCCCCCACAGGAAGGATTACGATGCCACCATCGTCACCACACCGGGAGTATCGCGATGTACCAATTACACGTTGAAAACATGAGCTGCGGCCACTGCGTCGGCGCCGTCACCAAGGCCGTCAAGGCGGTCGACGCCGCCGCCACCGTCGATATCGACCTGGCCAGCAAGACCGTCACGATCGCCAGCGCCAGCGCGCTCGCGCCGCTGAGGGACGCCATCGTCGAAGCCGGCTACCCGGTGCTCAGCGCCGCCTGAGCCGCGGCGGCACCACTGCGGCAGCGCGGCAGCGCGGCGGACGATGGCGGGGATGCGGGCGCCGCCGTGGGCGCCGATGTCGGCACCCCGTGCCGACGGTTATAATCGCCGGACCCTTCCCCTTACACCACCACCCAACGCGCCAGCGCCCAGCCCATGCCACCCGTCCCGCCGCTCGAATTGCACCTCGTATTAATGATCGCCGCCGCCGGCCTGTTCGCCGGCGTCCAGAACGCGCTGGCCGGCGGCGGCTCCTTCATCACCTTTCCGGCGCTGCTGCTGGCCGGCCTCAACCCGCTGGCCGCCAACATGACATCGACCATCGCCATGTTCCCCAGCCAGACCACCTCGGCCTACGCCGGCCGCAGCCTGGTGGCCGACGTCGGGCCGCTGACGTTCAGGCAGATGTTCATCATCAGCCTGATCGGCGGCATCTTCGGCGCCGTGCTGCTGCTCAATACGCCGGCCTCCTTCTTTGAACGGCTGGTGCCGTGGCTGGTGCTGTTCGCCACCAGCGTGTTCGCGTGGGGCAGCTTCCGCCGCAAGCCGCTGCACGCGGTCAGCGCCATGCCGCGCGGCGTGCTGATTCTGGCGCAGAGCTGCATCGCCGTCTACGGCGGCTATTTCGGCGGCGGCATCGGCTTCCTGATGCTGGCCGCGCTGACCATCGCCGGCCAGCAGGTGCGCGCCGCCACGGCCACCAAGAACGTGCTGGCGATGGCGATGAACGCGGCGGCGACGCTGATCTTCGCGACCTCGGCGTTAATCAGCTGGCCGGCCGCGATCGCCCTGTGCGTGGGCGGCATCGCCGGCGGCTTGTGCGGCTCGTGGCTGGTGCACCGGCTGCCGGAAAAAGTCATGCGCGGCTTCGTCGTCGCCGTCGGCGCCGTGCTGACCGTTTGGATGTTTATGCGCTGAAGCGGCGGTACACCAATTCGGCCGCCGGCGCACGCTCAACCTCAGCAGGGTTTATCGCCCGCGTCCAGGCTGCGCAGGATGGGGCAATCGGGCCGCTCGTCGCCGTGGCAGCTCAGCGCCAGGCCGGCGAGCGTGTCGCGCATCTCGGTCAACTCGGCGATGCGCGCGTTGAGCTCCTCGACATGGCCCAGCGCGATGGCCTTGACGTCGGCGCTGGCGCGGCCCTTGTTCTGCCACAGCGACAGCAAGCCCCGTATCCGCTCCAGCGAAAAACCCAGCGAGCGGGCCCGCTTGATGAAGCGCAGCGCGTGCAGATCGTTGTCGCCATAGATGCGGTAACCGGCCTCGCTGCGCCGCCCGGCCGCGATCAATTCTATGCTTTCGTAGTAGCGTATCATCTTGGCCGTCACGCCCGATCGCGCCGCCGCCTGCCCGATATTCATCACTTGCCTCCCCGCGGTGTCCAGCGCCGCAACAGCAGCGCGTTGCCGATCACGCTCACGGAGCTGAGCGCCATCGCGGCCCCCGCCACCATCGGATTGAGCAGCCCGAAAGCGGCCAGCGGTATCCCGACCAGATTGTAGATCAGCGCCCAGAATAAATTCTGCCGTATCTTCGCGTAGGTGCGGCGCGATATGTCGATGGCGTCGGCCACCAGCGCCGGATCGCCGCGCATCAGCGTGATGCCGGCCGCCTGCATCGCCACGTCGGTGCCGCCGCCCATGGCGATGCCGACGTCGGCCGCCGCCAGCGCCGGCGCGTCGTTGATGCCGTCGCCCACCATCGCCACCCGCGCGCCGCCCTGTCTGAGCGCGGCGACCAGCCGCGTTTTATCTTCCGGCAGCAGGCGCGCGTGCACCGTGGCGATGCCGAGCGCGCCGGCCACGCTATCGGCGCTGCCCTGGTTGTCGCCGCTCAGCAGCACGGTGTCTATCCCCAGGGCGTGCAGGCGCTGTATGCCGGCCTGCGCGCCGGGCTTGAGGCGGTCGCCGAAGGCCAGCATGCCCAGCAAACGATGCGGCGTCGTCGACGCCAGCCACGCTATCGTGTGGCCCTGCCGTTCCAGCGCGGCCGCGCGCGCGGCCAGCGGCGCGAGCGCGATGCCGTGTTCCTCCATCAACCGCGCGCTGCCGAGTATCAGCGCCTCACCGTCGACGCTGGCGGCGACGCCGCGCCCCGGCAGCGCGCGCACATCGGTGGCCGGCAGCGGCGGCGCGGCGGCGGCGTTGGCGATGGTGGGCGCCGCCGCGTCGGCCACGGCGCGCGCCAGCGCGTGCTCGCTGCCGCGCTGCACGGCGGCCGCCAGTTGCAGCAGGCGGGCCGCGTCGATGTCAAACGGCAGCAATGCCAGCAAGGCCGGCTTGCCTTCGGTCAGGGTGCCGGTCTTGTCGAAGGCGACGGTGCCGACGCGGTGCATCAGCTCCAGCGCCTCGGCGTCCTTAATCAAGATGCCGTGGCGCGCGGCCACGCCGGTGCCGGCCATGATGGCGGCCGGCGTCGCCAGCCCGAGCGCGCACGG
The DNA here is from genome assembly GCF_025354735.1 of Rugamonas sp. Lineage (GTDB taxonomy): Bacteria > Pseudomonadota > Gammaproteobacteria > Burkholderiales > Burkholderiaceae_D > Rugamonas. The sequence continues at coordinate 11,142 of NZ_JANXMI010000122.1, read as the reverse complement.
ACAGGCGATCACCAGCACCGCCACCGCGTTGATGATGGCTAGTTGGACGTCGCCACCGGCCAGCGCCCAGCCGCAGAATGTGAGCGCGGCCAGCACCAGCACCACCGGCACGAACACGGCGCTGACGCGGTCGACCAGCTGCTGTATCGGCGCCTTGACCGCCTGCGCCTCCTCCACCAGACGGATGATGCGGGCCAGCGTGGCCTCGGCGCCGACGGCCGTGGCCCGCACCAGCAGCAGGCCGTCGCCGTTGATGGCGCCGCCGATCACCCGGTCGCCGGCCCGGCGCGCCACCGGCAGGCTCTCGCCGGTCAGCAGCGATTCGTCGACGTCGCTGGCGCCCTCCTCGACCACGCCGTCGACGGCGATGCGCTCGCCGGGACGCACCACCACCAGCGCGCCGGCGCCCACCTCATCGATGGCGACGTCGACCTCCTCCACGAGCTGCGCCGCCGTGGTGCGCCGCACCCGCGCCGATTCCGGCCGCAACACCTGCAGCGCGCGGATCGCCGCCATGGTCTGGCGCTTGGCGCGCGACTCCAGCCATTTCCCCAGCCGCACCAGCGTGATGACGACGGCCGACGCTTCAAAATACAGCGGCGGCATGGCGCCGTGGCCCGCCGCCGCCAGCGTTGCATGAGCCAGCAGCTGCCACACGCTCAGGCCATAGGCGGCGCTGGTCCCGAGCGCGACCAGCAAATCCATATTGCCGGCGCGGGCCCGCAGCGCCTTCCAGCCGGCGCGATAAAACCGCGCGCCGAGCCAGAACTGCACCGGCGTCGCCAGCGCCCATTGCAGGCGGCCGTCCAGCATCGCGTGCAGGCCGAACGGTGCCAGCAGCATCGGCATCAACAGCGGCAGCGACAGCAGCGCGGCGGCCAGCACCAGCAGGCCGTCGCGCCGGCTGCGGTCGGACGCGGCCGCCGCGCCGCGCCGTTCGCTGGCCGCGTCAGGCTGATCGACGACGGCGCTGGCCGCATAGCCGGCCTCGTCGACCACCTGGCGCAGCGTCTCGAACGGCAGCGGCGCGGCCGATTCGACGCGCGCCATCTCGGTGGCCAAGTTGATGCTGACCTTGTCCACGCCCGGCACCCTGGCCAGCACTTTTTCGACGCGGGCGACGCAGGAGGCGCACGTCATGCCGTCGATTTTCATCGACAGCACGGCGGGCGGCGGGGGCGGAGGGGACAGGGCTGGCTTCATGGCGATACTCGAAAGGGCTGCGATGGTGACAGCATCAAGTATCCCATGATGGGAAGGTCAAGCGCTATTTCAGGCGGACGCCCCCCCCTCAGCGCACGACGCAATCGACGCTCCCCGACTTCGACGACGAGGAAGCGGCGCTGCCGCCGGCCGGCGCGCTGAACGTCGGCGGCGGCGTGAATTTCAAGCCGGGATTGGTCGGCAAAATCACTGGCGGCTGTTTGATGCTGGGGGTGTAGCCGAACTGGCCGGCGGCGAAATTGGTCGAGCCGCCGCTGTTGCTCACATTAATCAAGCCATCGATCACCTGCACGTACAGGCCGGGCGGCAGTCCACCCGGCGCCGTCGGCGGCGTGAGCTGGGCCAGTTGCAGCGGCACCACGCCGGCCACGCCGGCGTCGCCCAGCGCGGCCGTGCTGGCCATCCAGTAAGCGTGCCGCGCGGCCGCGACCGCCTCCTCCGACGCTTCCACGTAATCGACGATGAAGGTGGTGCCGCGGATGCCGATGGTGGCCGTCGGCGTCTTCAGGGCGAAGCGTTCCTTGTTGCGCTTGCCGAGCAGGCCGGTGATCGAGCGCAGGCCGCCCTTGACCAGGCTGAAGCTGGCGCTGTCGCCGTCGGGCTTGCCGGCGTCGAAGGCGAAGTTTTCGACCTTGAACGTGGTCGCCGGCTTGAGCGTGATCTCGCTGTTGTCGATGAACTTAATCATGGCGTAGGTGTTTTTTTCCGTCACCAGCGTATCGCCGCTTTCGACTTCCGACTTCAGCGACAGGATCTTGAGGCCGCCGTCGGCCTTCTTGGCCAGCATCGGCCCGCTCAGCTGGATCACCGTGCCGGCCACCTGCGCCGCCCATGCCAGCGAGCCGCCGCACAGCAGCGCCAGCAGCAGCAAGGCCTTAATTACAGTACATTTTCTTAGCGGGCTCATTTGCTACTCCTGGATTGGTGGAAGTCGGCGCCGTGGATTTATCCGCGACCTTGTCGTCCGGCGTGGACGAGGTGCTGCTGTTGCCGCCGCTGCTGCCGGCGCTACCGTTGCTACCGTTATTGCCGCCGCTGCCGCCGGTGGATGGCGTTGGCGGCACCACATTCAAGATCGTGCTCGGCGCGGTGGAATTGACCAGCTGCACGGTCTGGTTGAGGGCGACCGTCAGCGGCGCGTTCGGCGTCGGCTGCGATGCGACCGGCGGGATCAGCACCTGGCACAGCGCCGAGTTCGGCGCGATCGCGCAGATATCGGTCGGCGGCAGCATCGTGGTGCAGCCGGCCAGCGATGGCGTCGCCGTGCATTGGGCCAGCGACGGCAGCACGGACGCGCAACCGGCCGCCGTCGGCGTGACCGTGCATTGCGCCACCGTCGGCAGCACGGCAGAGCAGCCGGCCAGCGATGGCGTGCTGCTGCACTGCGCCAGCGACGGCAAGACGATGCCGCAGCCGGCCGCCGATGGATGGGCGACACACGTTGCCAGCGTCGGCAGCACGACCGAGCAACCGGCCAAGGTCGACGCCGCCGTGCAAGAGCTGAGCGACGGCAGCACCGCCGAGCAGCCAGTGGCCAATGGATTGACGGTGCAGGCGGCCAGCGATGGCAGCACCGCCGAGCAACCGACGGCCGACGGATTGACGGTACAGACGGCCAGCGTCGGCAACACCGCCGAGCAACCGGAGGCCGATGGATTGACGGTGCAGACGGCCAGCGACGGCAACACCGTCGAACAGCCGGCGGCCGATGGATTGACGGTGCAGGCGGCCAGTGTCGGCAACACCACCGAACAACCAGCGGTTGATGGATTGGTGGTGCACACGGCCAGCGACGGCAACACCGCCGAGCAGCCGGCGGCCGATGGATTGCTCACGCAGGCCGATACCGGCGGCAGCACGGCGGTGCAGCCCGGCGCCGTCGGATTGGCGATGCACGCATCCAGCGCCGGCAGCACGGCCGAGCAACCGGCCGCCGTCGGATTGGCGGTGCAACTAGCCAGCGATGGCAACACCACCGAGCAACCGGCCGCGCCCGGATTGGCGGTGCAACTGGCCAGCGACGGCAACACCACCGAGCATCCAGCCGCCGTCGGATTGACGCTGCAACTGGCCAGCGTCGGCAACACCACCGAGCATCCGGCCGCTGTCGGGTTGGCGGTGCAACTGGCCAGCGATGGCAGCACGACCGAGCAACCGGCCGCCGTTGGATTTGCGGTGCAACTGCCCAGCGTCGGCAGCACGACCGAGCAGCCGTTCGCCGTCGGATTGACGGCGCAGCTGGCCAGCGTCGGCAAGACCACCGAGCAGCCGGCCAGGGTCGGATTGACGACGCAGCTGTTCAACGTCGGCAGCACGGCGGCGCAGCCGGCGGCACTGGGGTTGGCGATGCAGGTCGGCAGGTCCGGCGGCGGCGGCGCGTTCTGGTTACCGGTGGTGGTGACATTGCCCGCCACGCTGGCGCCGTTGACGACGATGTCGCCGCCGGCGTTGAGCGCGATCGCGCCCGTGGTCGTCACCAGATTGCCGTTGGCGATGGTCAGCGTGTCGTCGCTGCCGCTCGGCCCCGCCGACAAGGTGATGACGCCGCCGTGCGCGTTGGTGCTGCTGACCGGGCCGTCGATGGTCAGCGGACTGTGGGTATGCAGCGTGATCGCACCGCTGTCGGTGCGCACGCCGTTGCCCTCGCCGACCAGCATCGCGCCGGTGTTCTCGATGGTGATCGGACCGCTGTTGAGCGCCCCGCCGTCGGCGCTCTGCCAGGCGCGCGCCACCGTCATCTGCGTGGTGCCGCCGTTCTGGTCGGTGTTGCTGATGTTGATAGGGCTGGCGCCGTTGACGCCGATCTCGTTGGTCGCGTCCAGCGTCACCACGCTGGTCATCAGCGGCGCGCCGGCGGCGCCGATGCCGTTGCCGGCCACCAGCGTCAGGGTGGCCGCCTTGATGCCGGCGTCCGCCGCGCCGGTGGCGCTGCGCGTGATCGCGCCGGCCGACGTCAGCGTGACATTGCCCGGCGTGCTGATGCCGTTGACGTCATACAGCAGGCCGGCCACCGGGTCGCCGCCCTTGAGCCGCGTCACCGCCAGCGCGTTGCCGCTGGCGAGGGTGAAATCGCCGGCCGTCAGCAGCGCCGCCACGCTGTCGATCGCGTTGTCGGAATTATCCAGCAGGACCGTGCCGCCGGCCTGCACGCCCAGTTTGGACACCACGATGGGCCCGGTCTGGGTGATGCCGGCGTGGGTCAGCAAGCCGATGGTGGTGATGGTCGCGGGCGGCGGGCCGCTGGTCAGCGGGTGCACACCGGCGTCGAAGCCGGCCACCGTGATCGCGCCGGAGGCGGCGTCGCCGCTGAAGGTGCCGATGCCGATGACGGGCACGTGCACGAACGACAAATCGTTCAGCGCCAGACAGGACGGACTGCAGGCGCCGTCGACGTAACCCACCCGGATCGGCAAGTTGGGGCTGGCGTTGGTGAAATTGGCCAGGTCGGCGCTGAGAATGTCGCTAAAGCCCATCTGGTCCGCGGTCAGCCGCAGCGTGCGCGCGCTCAGCGCCGCGTCGACCCAGATGCCGGCCGTGCCGCCATCGAGGCTCAGCGCGACGCCGGGCAGCGTCACCGCTTGCGCCACCGTGACCCCGGCCGTGGAAGTGATCGCGATATTGGCCGAGGACATGGCGGCCAGCGCATCGGGCGACACATTCAGGTCGCCGCCGTCGCTGCCGCCCAGCCTGACCGCCCGGCCGCCGGTGTACGGCGCGATGAAGACGGCCGGCGCGCTGATGGCGGCGGCGGTCGGCAGGGTCATCGTGTCGGCGACCATGTTCAGCGTGCCGCTGGCCGACACCGAGGCGCCGCCGGCCATCGTCAGGCTGCCGCTGGCCATCAGCCCGACGACGCTGCCGCCGACGGACGCGGACGATGGCGTGAGCTCGTTGCCGATGAAGATATTGCCGCCGCTCAGGCTGACCGGCGCGCCGTTGCCGTTGACCGCCTGCGCCACGGTGATGCCGGCGCTGTCGGTGACGGTGATCGCACGGCCGCTGCCGCCGCCGCTTTTCAGGGTGACACCCTTGCCGTCGCCGCCCAGCGTCACCGGCATCATCATTTGTGCCAGACTGAGGCTGCCGATGCTCTGCGCCTCCAGCACGCCGATCTGGTTGGTGCCGCCGGCCTCGGTCAGGTCGACGCTGCCCGGCGTGTTCAGCACCACCTTGGACGCGATCAGGTAGCCGTAGTTGTTCTGGCTGATATTGCCGCCGGCGTTGAGCGTGACGGTATGGCCATCGGCCCGTACGCCGGACTTGCCGTCGACATCGCCCAGCAGCAGGTTGCCGCTGCCGGCATCGGTGAACAGCGCATCGCCGGCGGCCACGCCCGCCAGCTTGCCGACCCTGTTGGCGCCGCCCAGGGTCACCGTGCCGCCCAGGAACGACAACTGCGGCGCGGTGATGGTGCCGCCGCCGTTTTCGGTGACGGCGCCGCCGGCCAGCAAATCGACGTTCTGGGCCACGGTCAGCGGCGCGTGGATGGCGATGCTGCCGCCGCCCAGCTGCAATTGGGCGCTGGCGGCCGCGCTGCCGGTCAGGTTCAGCGCGCCGGTGACGGTGAGCGCGCCGGTGTAGCCCTCGCGGTTGCCGATCCCGATCAGCGGGCTGCCGATGTTGCGCAGCGCGGTATCGCTCAGGCCCAGCACGCCGGTGCCGTTGACGGCGTTGTGGCCCAGATTGATCGCCGTGCCATTGGAAAAGGTGTAGAGCATCACCCGCCCCGGCGAATTGACATGGCCATTGAGCGCCATGCTGTCGGCCATCAGCTGGATGTCGCTGGCGGACACGGTGGCGCCGGCATCGACGGTGATCGCGCCGTTGGCCGCGTTGGACGTCAAATACACGTTCTGGGCCACGGTCAGCGGCGCGTGGACCGCGATGCTGCCGGCCAGCACCTGCAAGCCCGCGCCGCCGGTCAGGTTGAGCGCGCCAGTCACGCTGACCGTGCCGCTGTAGCCGCCCGGGCGGGCGCCGACCACGATCTGGCCGGCGCTGATGTTGTGCAGCGCGCTGTCGCTCAGGCCCAGCACGCCGGCGCCGCTGGTGGCGCCGGCGCCCAGATGGATGGCGGTGGCATCGGAAAAGGTGCCGATCATCACATTGCCCGACGAATGAACGGTGCCGTTCAGGGCCATGCTGTCGGCTTGCAGCTCGGCGCCGCCGCTGCTGAGCGTGACGCCGGCATTGACGGTGATCGCGTCGCCGGCCACGTTGGACTGCACCGTCATCTGGCCGGTGCCGGCGTCGACATTGTCGGCCAATAAAACGCTGGCGCCGTACAACAGGGCGGCGCCGCCGTCGGTGCTGATGCCGCCGCTGCCCGCGCCCACGGCGAGCGCGCCGGTGGCGAACAGCGTTACCCCGCCGCCGGCCGTGGTGATGCCGGAGCCGGCGCCGAGCGTGATGTTGTTGCCGGCATACGCCGTCAATGCCGTGCCCGAGGAATGGGCAAGGTTGACCGGCCCGTTGAACGTGATGTCGTTGCTGGCCGTCAGCGTGGCCGTATCGGCCGACAAGGCGCCGGCGCTGATCTTGCCGCTGGCGGGCGTGCCGCCGCCCGTGGCGCTGAGCGTGATGGCGCCGCCGCCGGCATTCAAGCCGTCTCCCGCCGTGACGGCGGCGCCGCTCAGCGTGATGGCCGCGCCACCGCTGCTGCCGGAGCGGGTGTCGATCGCCCCGCCGCCGTAGACGTGCACCATGCCCACGCCGAGCGCGCTGCCGCCGCTGTCATTGGCCGACAGCGACACCGGGCCGCTGTTGGTGCCGATGGTGGCGTGGACGGCGATGTCGCCGCCGGCCTGCGCGCTCAAACCGGCGCCCAGGTAGCTCATGGCGACCGGGCTATTGAAGGCGATGCTGTTCCTTGCCTGTAACACCACGGTGTCCGCACTATCGCGGAACGCGAGCGGATCGATGGTGCTGGTGCCCGAGCCGGCGCCGAAGGTGGTGACGTCGGGCAGCTCCGCGCTGCCGCCGGTGGCGACGACGATGTCGTCCGGATCGAGCAGCCACTGGCCCAGCTTGCCGTGCGCGGCCGCCGTGCCGGCCCGGATGCCGGCCACGTCCAGATAAGCGCCCGAGGTTTCGATGAAGCCGCCGTCGCCGCCCTGCGCGCCGCCGCGCGCCGAGATGCTGCCGTGGGCGCGCGTGGCCTGGTCGGCCCACACGATCACCTTGCCGCCCGCGCCCGATTGCAGGGCGTCGGCCGCGATCACCGCGTCCGCGCCGACGTAGCTGAACTGCGCGTTGGGCAGCGCCGGATTCAAGCCGTGGTAATCGCCGCCGACCAGCACCGTGCCGCCGCCGCTGGCGCCGCTGGCGTCGACGCTGGCGTTGCCCGTCAGCCCGACCTGCTGGCCGAGCAACTCGATGGTGCCGCCCTTGCCGCCGGCGCCGGTTGCGGTGGTCGTGCTGCCCGTTTCGAGCAGCATGGTGCCGCTGGCCTTGAGGATGATCTGGCCGGCGTCGCCGCGCACGGCGCTGTCGGCGCTGACGTGGCCGCGCTGGTTGACGAGCGCGCCATAGATGCCGACGCTGCCGCCCTGCGCCACGATGCGGCCCAGGTTCAGCGCCTGGTCGGCGGGCGCGGAAATCCGCACCTGCACGTCCGGATGGGCCGAGTCGACCAGCTGCACGCTCTCGCCCGCCGCCAGGATGATCTGGCCGTTGGGCGCCATGATGATGCCGCTGTTGGCCACGTTCGGCGCGATCAGGAAGACCTGGCCGCCGTCCGGCGTCGTGATCGCGCCCTGGTTGTCGACCCTGCCCGCGCCGGCGCCGCCGGTGTAGTTGTTTTTCCCGGCGAGGAAATCGGCGTTGCTGATATTCAGGCTCGACGCCACCAGGCCGTTGACGTCGACCCGCGCGCCGGCGCCGAACAAGACACCGTTGGGATTAATCAGGAACACCTTGCCGTTCGATTGCAGCGCGCCGAGGATCTGGCTGGGATCCTGGCCGGTGATGCGGTTAAGCACCTTGCTGTCGCCGTTTTGCTGGATGAAGCGCGTCACTTCGTTGGCGCCGATGGAAAAGCTTTGCCAGTTGATGATGGTGTTGGGCGTGTTCGTGATCGAAAAAAGATTGCCCTGCTGATTGAAGCTTGCCTGCCCGGCCGCCACTTGCGGCGCCACCGGATGGGCTTGCGCGGCGCCGAAACAGGCGGCGACCACGGCGGCCAGCATCTTGCGCGGCAGCTGGCGCGACACGGGAGGGGCGCCTGCGGCTGCGCTGACTACGGATACTTTTTTCATTGTCTACTTTTCAAAACCATCGAACAAACTCACAGCGGCAACTCACAGCAACACGCTTTTTGCGCGAGGTATTGAGCACTTCATCGGTTTACAGCATGGGCTGACAACATCAATCGCTTCAATACGCCAGGTTCAGGCGGGCATGCAAACGGTTGCCGTCCGCATCGCCGGTGGCGCCGGCGCGCAGCACGTGGCCGTAGTCGAGCTGCACATTGACATTGCTGCCCATCAGCACGCGCAAGCCGAGGCCGGCACTGGCGATCGACGTGCTGTGCAACTCCCCGGCCAGCGCGTGGCTGCGCGACACATAAGCCGTGTCGTAGAAAGCGAGCGCGCGGCAATTCCAGCTGGCGAATTTCTGGCACCAGTTCGGCGTGTACGCTTCGGCGTTGACGGCGGCGCCGGAGTCGTCGGAAATTTCGCGTTCGATAAAGCCGCGCACCGACGTCGCGCCGCCGGCACCGAACTGCTCGCCGGGGATCAGCGCATCGGCGCTGTATTGACCGTTGACGATGGCGCGCAATTGCCAGTCGTTTTTCAGCGCGTGCGTCAGGCTGCCGGCGAAGCGCAGCAGCGTGTAATCGGCCTTGGCGCCGGCGCGGGCGCGGGTGAAATCGTCCTGGCCGCCGTTGGTGCCGCCGGAGACGTTGCGCACCAGCGTCAGCGAACCGCTGGCCTCGCCGCCCGGCAGGCCGAGGATGCCGACGTAGGTCACGCTGAGCGGGTGGACGGTGACGTCGTTGCCCAGCTGCTGGCCCAGCAGTTCGACATTGTTCTTGAAGGCCTTGTAGTCGACGCCGTACAGCAGCTTGGCCTCGTAGTCGCCGCGCTTGGCCAGGTTCTGGTTGTAGCGCGCACCGTAGACGGCGCCCTTGCCGCTGACGGCCAGGTCGAAGGTGCCGGCCGTGACGGTGCCGGAATCGACGTTCGAATAGCTGCCGTAGAAGTCGAGCGAATCGCCGAGGCCGTACAGCGGGATGTGGTAGCCGGCGCCGTAGACCTTGACCCGGCTCGGCTCCTCGCCCGAGGTGGTGTATTGCAGGCTGGCGACGTGGTCCAGTCCCCACAGGTTGGCGTTTTGCAGCACCACGCCGATGTGGGTCTTGCCGGTCTGGCCGGTGCCGGTGTTGTCGGCGTTGAGCATGGCTTTCCAGATACGTTCGTCGGCCACGTCGAGCGTGGCGTCGACCTCGTCGTCCTTCTCGCCGCTTTGCAGCTTCAGATTGACTTTCTTGCTGGGATTTTCATTGGCCAGCTTGATGCTGTTCGAGACCCGGTTCAGGTTCGGCGTCTGGTTTTCCTGCAAGCCGGGCAGGCTGCGGCGGATATTGGCTTCGTCAAAATAACTGTTGCCGGTGACCTTGACGCGGCCGATGGTGGCCTGCACCACCTTCAGCTGCACCACGCCGCTTTTCAATTCCTGCTCCGGCAGCTCGACGGTGACCACGCCGTAGCCGCGCTTGTGGTACAGCGCCTCCAGCGCTTCGAGCGCGCGCTGGACGTCGCCGAAATCGCGCTGCCGGCCGGCATACGGCGCCAGCGCCTGCTCGATCTGCTGCGGCGTGAGCAAGGTGTTGCCGCTGACGTCGAAGCGGGCGATGTCGAAATGGAGGTCATCGCGGCCGGCATCGGCGGACCACGCGGCCGTCACGGCGGCGGCCAGAAGGGAACCTGCAAGCAGGCGCGCTATGCACTGTTTCATGGGTCGGCTCTTAGAGTTTTTATCGTAATCGGATGCCACGCGGATCACCGGTGGTCCAGCCACGGCGGTCGTCTCCATCGCGGGCACGGGGTCGAGGCGCCCTCTGGCGGCCGGCCAGGCCACGCGAGATGCGGTCGATGGCCGGCAGCGTCAGTGTTTCGCCATCCTATCATTCTCATAGGGAAATTTATTTGTTCGTGAGTACTCAATTCCATAATGTGTGGGATTTATGCGATTTACTCAGTCAAATAATTAAGATTTTCCTTTCGACCGCCAGGCCACCGTCAGTTGCAATACATTTTTTTGGCGCTGTCGTCCTTCTTGACGCCGCTGCTGCTGGCCACCGTGCCGTCGTCCTTCTTGCTGTCGTCTTTCTTGTCGGTGGTGGTGGCGACGGGGCCGCCGGTGGCGCCGCCCGAGCCGCCGCCGCTACCGGCGTTGCTGGCCAGCAGCGTGGAACTGGTGTCGATGCCGGGTGGACGGGCCGCCAGGCTGACCGAGGTGTTGATGATGTTGACGGTCGAATTGAGCGCCTGCGCCACCGGCTTGTTGCCCGGATTGCTTTGGTCGGCCGAGCCGGCGGCGACTTGCGCGGCAGCGGCGGCGGCGGCCTGGGCGGCGGCTTGGGCGGCCGCATCGGCGGCTGCCTGCGCGGAGGCCGCCTGGGCGGCGGCGAAGGCGTCGGCGGCCGCATTCGCCGCGGCGTCGGCAGCCGCTTGCGCGGCGGCGGACTGGGCGGCGGAGGCATCGGCGGCGGCCTTCGTGGCGGCGGCTTGCGCGGCCGCCGTGGCGGCCTGGGAAGCGGCCTTGGCGTCGGCCGCCGCTTTTGCGGCGGCGGCGGCTTGGTCGGCGGCGCTCTGGTTCCCTGCTGCTGCTGCGGCGGCGGCGGCATCGGCGGCCGCCTTGGCATCGGCGGCGGCTTTGGCGGCGGCGGCCGCCTGGTCGGCTGCGGTCTGCGCG
>NZ_JANXMI010000091.1 GCF_025354735.1 Rugamonas sp. | reverse complement strand
GCCGCGCGCGCCGGGGCGGCGGCCGGGGCCGGCGCGGCGGTGACGGGGTGGGCCGGGCCGCCGTCGAGCAAGCTCGATTTGGTGGCGCCCTCGGTGTTGGCCGACTTCGGATCGACCTGGTTGCGCAGCACCAGCGACAGCGTGCCGACGCTGCGCGCCAGGTCGAGTTTTTCGACCTGGTCCGGGGTCAGCTCCAGCGTGACGGCGTTGACCACCTTGGGCTTGGTGTCGTCGCGGTTCGATTCCTGCGCCACGGCCAGCACCAGTATGCGTTCGAGCACGATCTTGGAAATGGCCTGGTCGCGGCGGCTGTTGTCGCCGTGGTTGTCTTCCTGGGTGTTGACGAGGATGTCGACGAAATTGCCGGGCAGGGCGAAGCCGGCCACGCCGACGACGTCGTTGACGCGCACCGTCATCGCGCGCTTGCCTTCGGCGACCACGGCCGACAGGCCGCCGGTGGTGCCCGGCGGCGCCAGCTTGCTTTCCATCAGCGGTTCGCCGCGCTGGATGCTGGCCCGCGTGACGCGCGTTTCGAGCAGCTTGGCGTCGACGATGGCGCCCGGCGGCAGGGCGTTGCTGGGCCAGTCGATCATGTGGATCATTTCCGGCGTCACGCGCGAGCCGAGGTTGATGTCTTGCAGCGCCACCGCCACTTTGCTGTTGGTGGCCGAACCCTGGTCGTTGATCCAGCGCGCCGCCACCACCACCGCCGACAACGCCAGCAGCAGCGCCACGGCGATCATTACTAAGGCCCGCGTATTTCTCATTGTTCCCGTTTCCCTTTGATTAAACCTGCGCTGGCGTCTCGCGCCGTTCCTGCTCTTTTTTATTCTTGTCGCCGGCGGCGCGGCGGGCGCCCGCGCCGGCGAAATAATTGTCCCAGGCCCAGTCCAGGGATCGGCGGTCGGCCACCGCCGCGCCGCCCTCGTAATGCGCCAGATCGCGCACCTGGCGCAAGAGATCGCGCGGGTAGCAAGCCAGTAGCGGGATGTCTTCCCGGTGGTGCTTTTCGTGCAGCAAATAGGAAAAGGCGCCGGCCTCGCAAGCGATGCCGTACTGGGCGCAGGCCTGGCTGAAAATGCGCTCGTATTCCTGCGCCGTTTGCGCCGGCACTTCGATCTTGTAACCGAGGCGCCGCAGGAAGGCGCCATCGGATAAACGCTCGGGTAAAAAGTTAGAAGAGAATACCACGACCACGTCGAAAGGCACCTGAAAAACATGACCTGTATGCAACGAAAGATAATCGATACCACGGTCCATCGGCACGATCCACCGGTTCATCAATTCCAGCGGCGAACAGCGCTGGCGGCCCAGGTCGTCGATGATGAAAATGCCGTTATTGGCTTTCAAATGGGGAGGCGCCTGGTATAGCCGCGTGTTGGCGTCGAAGCGCAGGTCCAGCATCTCCAGCGTCAGTTCGCCGCCGGTCAGCGTGGTGGGGCGCTCGATGCCGCGCACCCAGCGCGCATCGATGCCGCGCAGGAGATCGCCGCGCTCGTCGGCCCGGTCCGGGTCGGCGCCGGCTGCCGGCCGGTGTTGCACCGGATCGTAAAAGGGCAGCACTTCGCCGTCGACCATGATGGCGTGGGGCACGGCGATACTCCCCTTGAGCAAGCCGCACAGGCGCTCGGCCAAAAAAGTCTTGCCGCTGCCGGCCAGGCCGTGGATGAAGATGGCGCGGCCGGAATTCATGGCCGAACCGAGCTGGTCGAGCACGCGCTGGCCGATGACGATGTCGTGGAAGGTGGCGGCCACGTCCGGGCGCGTGACGCGCAGGTCGGCCACGCTCTGGGTGGCGACCTGGGCGCGGTAGTCGGCCAGCGTCACCGGCGCCGCGCCGGCGTAGGCGTTGCGGGCCAGGCAGGCGACGGCGCGCAGGCGGCCGGCGTCGGTCAAATGATAGGTCAGGTCGGCGTCGGTGCCGCTGCCGCCGCTGCGCGTGACTTCGCACAGTTTTTCCGTGCGCAGGAACACGATCAGCGGATCGAGCACGCTGATGGCCAGTTTCAAGTGGCTGGCCAGGTCGTGCAACTTCACCTGGCCGCGCTGGAACAGCACTTTGGCCACCAGCTCGACCAGGAACAGGAAGGGCAGGCCCGTCTCTTCGACGCTGCGCGGGGCGCGCGCGGTGGCGGGAGAGGAGGACGTGGCGGCCACCTGGCTTACTCGAACAGGCTGGCGCCGGTGACGCGGGCGTAGACCAGGTAGGGCAACGTGCCGGCGGCCAGCGCGATGGCGTAGGGCAGCTTGCCGCTGGGATTGGCGGGCGCGTCGATGCGGGCGGCGTTGCCGGCCACCACACCCAGCACGCCGTGCAACATCAGGTGATAGGAGTTGTTGACCATGCGTTTCAGCGTGCCGTTGCGCAGCGACACCAGCAGCGCCAGCACGCCGCCGGCGACCAGGGTGCAGACCCAGATGCCGGTGACGGCGCGCGGGCCGACGAACACGCCTATCATGGCCAGCAGCTTGACGTCGCCGGCGCCCATGGCGCGCAAGGCGTACATGGGCAGCAGCAGCGCCAGGCCCAGGCCCAGTCCGGCCAGCGCCAGCGCGATGCCGATGCCGCCGAACGGCGCGGTGAACAAGCCGTCGCCGGGCGCCAGCGCCGTCTGCAAGGCCAGGCCGGCGGCGGCGCCGGTCAGCACCAGCTTGTTGGGTATGCGGCGGCTGCGCACGTCGGTCAGCACGGCCGCGGCCAACAGGCAGCACAGCACTAGCAGCGGCAAATCGGTGATCGCGGGAGGACGCATGGCAGGGCCGGAAAAAGTTGTCGCAAAAACGTCCGGACGGGCGTGGGCCGGTCCGGACGCGGGTATCGCCGTGGCGCGCGAGGCGCGGCGGCCGGCTCTTAGGCCGTTGCGGTGGTGACTTTGGTGAACAGCGCGGCGACCTGGGTGCCGATCAGTTTGATACCGGCCAGTGCGATGACGGCGATGAAGGCGGCGATCATGGCGTATTCAATGGCGGTCACGCCGGCTTCGTCGTTGAAGAAATTTTTGATGGCGTTCATGATGATATCCTTTGAGATGAGTAATAACGATGGTTGCTTACGTTGCGTTCCTGCCAAAGATTCGGTGACTCAGCCAGTCAACAAAGCCAGCAGTGCCAAAATGGCGACGACCGAGGCCAGCGAGGCGAGCAGTGCGAACTCCATGACCGTGGCGCCTGATTCGCTGCCCGCAAAATGCCGGACCCCCACTGTCGCTGCGCGCTGTTGTTGCATGCTGAACTCCCTGTCTTTGTTACTTGCCTTTAGCCGTTTCAGCCGTACAACACCGCAGCTGATGTAATGAATTATAGAGAAGCCCTTATTGCGCCACATCAGACAAACATCACTTTGTGGGCGGGACTAAGCGCCTGACTTGAGCGGCATCAACCATGACATTTGTCACGGTCGGCCCTCGGCCTTGGCCCCCGGCCTCGGCTCCGCCGTCAGGGCGCGTCGCCCAGGCCGTGCTTGGTGGCATACACATACAGTTCCAGCCGGTTGGCCACGGCCAGTTTCTGGTAGATCGACGTCAGATAGTTGCGCAGCGTCGCCTCGGCGATGAAGGCGCGCTGCGCCAGTTCCTTGTTGGCGGCGCCGTTGCCGTCGACCACCATGCGGATGATCTTGCGTTCCTTCTCGGTCAGGCTGGCCAGGCGCGCCGCTTCCGGGTTGACCGGCGGCGCCGCCTTGGGGCCGATTAATTCGCCCAGCAGCCGGCCCATCACCGCCTGGTCCAGCCACAGTTCGCCGCCGTGGACCTTGCGGATCGCGGCCAGCACGGTGTCGGCCGCCGCCTCCTTGCCGACCACGCCGCGCGCGCCTTCGCGCACGGCGCGCGCCAGCAGCGCCTGGTCGCGATTGCCGCTCAGGATGATGACGCGCGCGCCGCTGCCGGCCAGCAGCGCCGGCAGGATGTCGAGCGAGCTTTTGCCGTCGAGGTCGAGGTCGAGCATGATGAGGTCGGGCCGCAGCGACGCGCCCAGCGCCAGCGCCTGCTCGGCGTCGCTGGCGCTGCCGACCAGGGCCATGGCCGGGCGTTCGCCCTCGATCAGTTTTTCCAGGCCCCACAACATGGTCTTGTGGTCATCGACCAGCATGATGCGGATAGTCGGGGAAGAGGCTGTCATCGTTACCGTCCTGCTTACTACAGCGGAATGGCGACGCGCACCGTCGTGGCGCCGTCGGCGTTGGCGTCGATGCGCACGGTGCCGCCCAGGGCGGTGGCGCGTTCGACGATGGAGGCCGGCAAAAAGTCGGCGGCCGCGTGGTCGGGATTGTCGTTTTCTATTTGGATGTGCAACATGTCGTCGGCGCGGGCGAGGTGGATGCGGCCGGCGCGCGCGCGCGTGTGCTTGCGGATATTGCTCATGCCTTCATTGACGATCTGGAACACCTCGGCCGCCAGGCGGTCGCTGATGGCCAGCGCCGGATCGCCTTCTACGCTCAGGGCGATGCCATAGAATTCGTGCGCCTGTTCGGCCTGGCGGCGCAGCGCCACCAGCAGTTCCGGCTCGCTGGGCAGGGCGTCGCGCCGCACCTTGCGGGCGAAGTTGCGCATGTCGCCTATCACTTCCGTGCTCATGGCGATCAGCTTGTCGAGGTCGTCGTTCAGCGGATTGTCGGCGCCGCCGCGCTGGCGCAGGGCGCCGAGCGCGTGGCGCAGGCCGACGTAGGGTTGCACGGCCGTGTCGTGCAGGTCGCGGGCGATCTTCTGGCGCTCGCGGAAGGCCGCGTCGGAAGCGAGCCGGTCCAGCAGTTCTATGGTTTCTATCATGGGGAAGGCGTGGCGGCTCAGGTGTTGCAGGAACACGGCGTCGCCGCGGTTGAAGCGTTCGCTGGCCGAGGCCACATAGATGCGGCCTTCGCCCTTGCGCAGCGGCAAAGGCGCGCTGATGAAGGTGCGGGCGTCGAACAGATCGGCCAGTTGCAAGCACGATGCCGGGTCGAGCGCGGTCCAGCGGTCGGTGCCGCGTTCATACACGCTGGCCTCGCCGGTCCAGGCCAGGCGCGCACTGATGGCTTGGGTGTAGAGCACGGTCTGCTGGGCCGGAAAGGCCAGCAAGGGCGCCGCCGCCGCCGCGCTCAGGCGCGACACGCCGACCGCCCCGCCGGCCTGCTGGGCGTTGGCCGAGCGCAACAGCCACTGGTCGTTGGCGGGGTCGTGCGTGAGCAAGATGCAGTTGCTGGCGCCGTAGAACAGCCGCGTTTGTTCGAGCAGCGAGGCGACGGTCTGGTCGACGCCGAAGCGCGGATTGGACAGGCGGCTGACCGCGCTCAGCAGCGCCAGGCGGCGGCGCTGGGCCACGCTCAAGCCGCCCCAGTAGGCGATCATGTAGCCGAGGCCGAGCACGAAGGTCAGGCGCAGCAGCAGCCGGCCCAGGTCGGTTTTCGGGCTCAGCGCCAGCGCGGCGCCGCACAGCAGCGCGGCCGAGGCCAGCGTGACGCGGGCGCCGTCGTCGAAGCCCCACTGGAAGGAGGCGGTCAGGATGACGAAAAAGAAGAAGGGCACGAAAAAACTGTTGCCGCCGCCGCTGCCATAGATCATCAGCGCATACCAGAGCAAGTCTATCCAGTACAGCGGCTTGCCGTGCTGATGCGTCAGGCGGCGCCCTTTGGCGGCCAGGAACAGCGTGGCGCTGTAGAGGGCGTAGGCGGCGAAGGTCAGCCAGCTCAGCTTGCTCAACGCGCCGACCCGGCCGGGGGCCAGGAACAGGGCCATCAGGGCCGCCACCGACAGCAACAAGCGCATTTCGAACACCATGGCCGCGCCGGCGGCGTCGAGCGCGCCGGACTGGCCGCCGATTGACTGGGTACGCTGCGCTGCTGTTCCAAACTGATTCACTGTTGAGGCCTGCCGATTTTCAGATAACGACGATTGAATACAACATTCCGATGATAACTTATCGTTGCTTTCCTTGCAATTTCAGGAGTGTATACATAGAATCTCCCTCTGTCCAATACAACAATGAGGCGGCGGGCGTGATGGTGGCGGAAAGGCGGTCGCGCAGCGATCTTCGTTGCTATTTGGGAATACTAAATAACTATCTGTAATGTTAAAGCCGGGTTACAATCGATGCGCCAGTCCTTCAAGCCCGCACTGGCGCTGACCGCGTGCCCGATCGCGCGCTGCGACCGTGTCAGGTCGAAACCGAGCCCCGCCGCTCGTCGCTGTGCCCCTATCGTCTTGCCTCTCTTCCAATAGCAGGAAAAAATGAGTTTATCGAGTCCCTTGTTTCCCACGGCGCAGCGGCGTGGCGCCGGCTATGGCGCGCTGCGGCGGCGCCAGCGCGGATCGAACGTGATCGAAATGGCGCTGGTGGCGCCGGTGTTTTTCCTGATTCTGTTCGGCATCATCGAATTCAGCCTGATGTATTTTTCCACGCTGACGATGCAGTACGCGGTGCGCGAGGGCGCGCGCTACGCGATCACCGGCCAGAGCGACGACGATCCGAACACGGCGAACCAGCAGCGCTATCTGGCCGTGATCCAGAAGATGAAAGATAGTTCGATGGGCATGTACGCCAAGGTCAACCCGACCGTCGTCGTCAACAACACCAGCTACGCCAACAGCGCCGCCTATACGGCCAATATGTTCGGCGCCGCCGGCGACATCGTCGTGATCCAGCTCCATTGCAGCTGGCCCCTGCTGACGCCGCTGCTGAGGCCGTTCTTCCCCGGCGGCGTTTATCAGTTTGTCGTCGGCACGACCATGCTCAACGAGGGCTTCGGCCCATGACGGGCGGGTTCCGCGCTGCGGTGGCGGCGCGCGCCAGCGCCGGGCTGGCGGCCGTGGAGTTTGCCATTCTGCTGCCGTTCATGCTGTTTTTGATCCTGGCCACCAGCGACTTCGCGCGTGGCATCCAGGCCAATATGATTATGATTAACATCAGCCGCGAGGCCGCCAACCTGGCCGCGCGCGGCAAGGTCGACTTGAGCACCAACAGCCAGGTGATCCTCGACTCGGTGGCGGCGACGGCGCCGCCGCTGGACATGGACCACCGCGGCATGGTCTACATCACCAAGCTGATGGGCTATACCGACACCGGCAGCGGCGCCAAGCGCACCATCGTGCTGGAGCAGTACCGCTGGGAC
Source organism: Rugamonas sp. (assembly GCF_025354735.1). Taxonomy (GTDB): domain Bacteria; phylum Pseudomonadota; class Gammaproteobacteria; order Burkholderiales; family Burkholderiaceae_D; genus Rugamonas. The sequence goes on along the minus strand of NZ_JANXMI010000091.1, from coordinate 5,809 downwards.
GATGCCGCCACCAACCAGGGCTTCCGCGTCAGCGGCTATGCGCCGTCGAGCAAGCTGTGGAATTGCGCCAGCTGGAATAATTCCACCGGCGCCTGCAATAATATTCCCACCGGGAACACCGCGCCGGCGGTGCCGCTGATGAGCGGCAACCTGATCGACGGCGAAGTGATCTATGTGGCGGAAAGCTTTTACCAGTTCAATCTGCTCTTCGGCAATATGAAGCTCGGGAATATGACCGTGCCGGTGTTCGGCACCAATCTGTACTCACAAACGGTATTCTGATATGCGCGCTTTCCTTTCCAAACAACGCGGCCAGGTGGTGCTGATGGTCGCCATGTCGGCCTTGGTCCTGATCGGCGTCGTCGGCCTGGCGATCGATACCGGTGTGGCGTACACGATACGCGAAAAGCTCAGTTCCGCCACCGATTCGGCCAGCCTGGCGGCGGCCCGCGCCGTGTCGCAGGGCGATACCCAGGCGGACCAGACCGCCAACGCCAAGGCCGCCGCCGCGCGCTTTTTCGCCGCCAATTTCCCGGCCGGCTACCTGGGGGCGACGGCCACGATGAACGATCCCAGCGTGGCCTTCAACAATGGCCTGGTGACGATCGACATCTCGGCCTCGGCCAAGATGCCGATCTCGCTGATGGGCGTGCTCAACAAGACGCCGCTGACGCCGGGCGTGACGTCGCAGACCATACGCAAGGAGCTGGACATGGTGCTGGTGATGGACACTTCCGGTTCGCTGTCGTCGTCGGCGGCGAATGTGCGTAGCTCGGCCGTCACATTTTTACAGAAATTCAACAACACCACGGACCGCGTCGGCCTGCTGCACTTTTCCTACGGCTCGGTGGTGGACACGCCGATACGGACCAGCGGGCGCGGCTTCGACCGCGCGACGATGACCACCCAGATCAATCAATACGGCTTTACCGGTTCGACGGCGTCGTCCGAAGGCATGTGGCAGGCGCGCGCCCAGCTCAATTCCATTCCGGCCGCGAACCGCTCCAATCTGCGCGTGGTCGTGTTCTTCTCGGACGGCGCGCCGAACTCGGTGGCCTCCTACTTCCCGTTCAACACCGCCGCCGATTGCAAAACGGCGGGCACCATGACCACCTCGGACGACACCACCGTGAACTGGCCGGGCGGCTTGTACGACCCGAACAAGGTCTCCACGCTGTTGCCGACGAAATGCTCGCCCGTCGCCGTCATCCCTCCCGCGACCCCCAACCGTATCAGCAACCAGGTCAGCGGCATGCCGCTGTGGTACAACGCGCATAACGACGCGAGCAATCCCAACGATCCGACCAAGCAGGAATTCAAGCTCGTGACCACCAGCCCGCGCGTGGTGACGGCCGACATGAGCACCGAAACCATCGCCTGGCAAAACGTCAACCGCGCCGCGCGCAATATGGCCGAAGCGCTCGCCTCCAACCTGCGCGACCAGAACGTGTTCGTGTTCACGCTGGGCCTGGGTACGGAGCTGACGCAGGGCACCGGCCCCGACAAGGAAGCGGGACGCGACGTGCTCAAGTGCATGGCCAACTCGACCGACGCGCCCAGCCGCTGCTACAACCCGGCCAAGCCCGTCGGCCTGTATTGCCCGGCCGCCACCGTCGACGACTTGACGCCGTGCTTCTCCAAGCTGGCCTCGGCCATCCTGCGCATCTCGAAATAAGGCTGGCCGCGCCCGGGCAAATTCCGCTTGCTTAAATTAGATGCTTACGTTACTCTAAATTTAGAGTTTCATCGCATTCTAAATTAAGGAGTTCCACATGAGCAGCAATCCCATCCAGCAGCACTACAGCGCCGCCGACACCGATCCCGTGGCGCAAGTGCGGCGTTTCCTCGACCAGCACGGCGGGCCGCTGAGCAGCGCCGACCTGGCCGGCCTCGACCAGTTCCACTCGCGCGGCCTGGCCGCCACGCGCGATTTCATCAGCCTGCTCGACATCGACGCCGGCATGCGCGTGCTCGACGCCGGCTCCGGCCTCGGCGGCCCGGCGCGCTACGTGGCCGAGACGCACGGCTGCCACGTCACCGGCGTCGACCTGACGGACAGCTTCGTCGCCGTCGCCACGCTGCTGGCCGAGCGCACCGGCATGGGCGCGCTGGTCGACTACCGCGTCGGCGACCTGCTGGCGCTGGACTTCGCCGACGCCAGCTTCGACGTCGTCTACACCCAGCACGTGGCGATGAATATCGGCCAGCGCGCCCGCCTCTACAGCGAAATCGCGCGCGTGCTCAAGCCGGGCGGCGTGTTCGGCTTTTACGATGTGCTGGCGCTCGAGGGGCAGCCGGCGCCGCACTATCCGGTGCCGTGGTCGGAAAGCGCCGCCGGTAGCTTTTTGTTGACGGCGGCCGAGACCGAAGCCGCGCTGGCGCGGGCCGGATTGAAAACGCAGGCCTGGAACGACGTCAGCGCCGAATCGATCGCCTGGTTCCGCCAGCTGCAACTGGCCGCGCCCACCCCGCAGGCGCCCGGCCTGGCGCTGGTGATGGGCGCGCGGATGGGGCAGATGAGCGCCAACTTCGCCCGCAGCCTGGTCGAAAACCGCATCCAGTTGGTCATGGCCACCAGCGTCAAGCAATAAAAACGGGCCGGCGCGAACGCGCCGCCCGCCATCCCCAGCCGCCCACCCGCGCGCGCAAAGCCGATCCCGGACCCGTTCCGGGAGGCTGTTTACCCTTCCGCCACCCGCCGTCCTTGCCCCTTGGGGCAGGCCGGCGCACGTCCCATGACCGTTGGTTTTCGGCATGCCCGCCATCCGGGCTTGACTTTCAGAAAGAAAGAGACGTGTGCCTAAGTTGTTGATATTTTCATACACCGATGCAGAAATGAATGATAGATGTACAAAAACTAATGCTAAACTAATAATGTCATGAATTAATAAAATGATTAGATTAAGTGTCTTAAATGAAATAGTTTCTCGTGGTCCAGATGTTGTTCTTTTCAAAAACCGATAACAAAATGGAAGGTCACAATGAAAAACGGTTCTAAATCTTTGGTGCCAACGCTCTTGTTCTGCGCCGTCGCCGGCGCGTTTTCGACTCCGGTCCTGGCGCTCAATCTCGCACCACCGAAGCCGGTCTCCACGCCGCTGCGCGTGTCGGCCGATCCCCGCATCGTCGACCTCGGCGCCGCCGCGGCCACCGATGTCAAAAGCTTCACCGTCGCGCTGACGGTGCGCAACCGCGCCGCGCTCGACGCCTTCGTCGCCAGCGTCGGCGACCCGGCCAGCGCCAACTTCCGCAAATTCATCACGCCGCAACAGTTCGCCGACACGTATGGACAGACCCCGGCGGCCGTCGCCCAAGTGGTCGCCTTCCTGAAAGCCCAGGGCTTCACGGTCAGCGAAGTGCTCGCGAACAACCTGCTCATCAGCGTCAAAGGCACCAATGCCCAGATCGCCGCCACCTTCGGCGCGCCCGTGCATAGCTATTCTCTGCTGGGCGAGGTCTACCAGGCGCCTGCGAAATCGGCGCAAATCCCCGCCGCGCTGACCTCCATCGTCAGCGCCGTGACCGGTTTCAGCACCAAGGCCAACTATCACAAGCATAACGCCATCGTGCCGCGCACCGGCGTGCTGGCGAACGACGCGCCCAAGCTGACCACCTTCTCCGGCAGCGTCGGCAATGCGCCGGGCAGCTACACCGTGACCGACCTGGCCGCCAAGTACAACATCAATCCGCTGTACGCCAAGGGCCTGACCGGCGCCGGCAAGACCATCGGCATCGCCACGCTGGCCGGCTACAACCAGTCCGACGCCTACACCTACTGGAGCCAGGTGGGCCTGACGGTCAACCCGCACCGCATCCTCGACATCCTGGTCGACGGCGGCCCGCTGGCCGCCGACGGCCCGACCTCCGAGGGCGCCGGTGAAACCACGCTGGACGTCGAACAGTCCGGCGGCGTCGCGCCCGGCGCCAACATCCGCGTCTACCTCGCGCCGAACACCGACAAAGGCTTCATCGACGTCTTCGCGCACGCCATCATCGACAATGTGGTCGACGTGCTGTCGATCAGCTGGGGCGGCCCGGAAATCTACAACGAGCAGGCCACGGTCGACGCCTTCCACGTCGTCTTCGAACAGGCGGCCGCACAGGGCATACCCGTCATCGCCGCTTCCGGCGACGCCGGCGCCTTCGACATCAACCGCAGCTACACCTATCCACAGTGCACGACGCTGCTGACGGTCGACTTCCCGGCCGCCGATCCGCTGGTGCTGGCCGCCGGCGGCACCACGCTGCCCAATACCTTCCAGCACCGCCTGGGCCCTGTCACGGTGACGGCCGAGCGCGCCTGGGGCTGGGATTACCTGAAAGACTACATCGTCAGCAACTACGGCACCGACCTGTATTACGCCAGCTATTACACGGTCGGCGGCGGCGGCGGCGTCAGCGTCGACTATGCGCTGCCGGACTACCAGACCGGCCTGGCCGGCGTGCAGACGTCGGCCAACGCGCAGACGCTGCTGTGCTCGCCAACCTACCTCGATCCAAACGCCAAGACCACGGCGTATCAGGATCTGGCCGACCTGCCGGGCGGCGTACCCGGCCGCAACCTGCCCGACGTCTCGCTCAATGCCGATCCGTATAGCGGCTACGCGGTCTATCAGGGCGGTTGGAGCACCGGTTCCGGCGGCACCAGCTTCGTCGCGCCTCAGCTCAACGGCATCCTGACGCTGATCGGCTCCGGCCTGTCGGGCCGCATCGGCCCGATCAATCCGCAGCTGTATGCCGCGTTCAAGGCCAAGGGCTACGGCGTCGGTTCGCCGTTCAAGGCCATCACCGCCGGCGACAACGAGTACTACCAGTCGACCAAGGGCTACAACCCGAGCACGGGCCTGGGTTCGCTCGACGTCGGCGCGCTGGCGACGGTGCTGGGCGTGAAGTGATGTAACGGCAAGGGCGCGGCAATGGATGGCCGCGCCCTGTCACAACCCTCTACCTTATTTATGGAATGCAAATGAAAAACATCAATAAATTGCTCATCACCGCCGTGTTGGCCCTGTGCGGCGCGACCGAAGCCTACGCCGTCGCCCCGACTTCCGGCACCCAATACGTGCCGATGGACGCCGGCTCGCCGGGCGTGTACACGACCTCGTGGAGCTTCAGCGACCAATCGACCGGCGCCATCGACGATCCGTTCGCCGCCGCGCACAGAGTCGGCGGCGAATTCGAGGATTACTTCGTTTTCAACGTGCCGGACACGGAAACCGTTTCCTTCCACGTCAAAGCCGTGAAAAACGGCAGCACCTGGGGCGTCGATTTCATCGATGGCGGCAATGGTGGCTTCGCGCTGTTCACGGCCAACGACGAGACGCTGATCGACTACGGCAACGCGACCAAGACGCAATCGATCAAGGGCGGTTCGTGGACCCTGACCAGCGGCACCTATGTCCTGGAAGTGGTTGGTGACTATGCGGTCAAAAACGGCCTCTACACCGGTGAGATCAATGGCATTCCCGTGGCCGCCGTGCCCGAGCCTTCCAGCGCGCTGATGCTGCTGGCCGGTCTGGCTGGTCTGGCCGGCGTAATCCGGATGCGCAAGCGTCAGGCCTAAGCTGGAGGGCGCGGGGCCTGCGGTCCCGCTGCTCGAAAAAAAGCCGCGCACTTCGCAGTGTCGCGGCTTTTTTGCGTTCGTGGAGCTGCCGGCGTCACGCCCCCCGGCGCCTCCTCATCCGGCGTCGCGGCGCTTCCTCAGCGGGGCGCCACTCCGCGCGAATCCGCGCACGGATCATCCTCGTTCGGAATGTGGCGCACCTTGCTGGTGGCGCCGCCGTCGCCGACGCGGGCGGTCGGGCAGGGC
>NZ_JANXMI010000023.1 GCF_025354735.1 Rugamonas sp. | reverse complement strand
GCTCTGCCAGGTGCGCAGGATGACTTCGCCGACGCGGCCCATGGCTTGCGAGTCCGATGACATCATGCTGATGGCGCCGATGTCGTGCAGGATGTCTTCAGCGGCGATGGTTTCGCGCCGGATGCGCGATTCGGCGAAGGCCACATCTTCCGCGATGGCGGCGTCGAGGTGGTGGCAGACCATCAGCATGTCGAGATGTTCGTCGAGCGTGTTGACGGTGAACGGGCGCGTGGGATTGGTCGACGACGGCAGCACATTGCCCTGGCCGACGGCGGCGATGATGTCCGGCGCGTGGCCGCCGCCGGCGCCCTCGGTGTGGAAGGTGTGGATGGTGCGGTCCTTGAACGCGGCCAGCGTGTGTTCGAGGAAGCCGCCCTCGTTGAGGGTGTCGCTGTGGATGGCGACCTGCACGTCCATGCGGTCGGCCACCGACAGGCAGTTGTCGATGGCGGCCGGCGTGCTGCCCCAGTCCTCGTGCAGTTTGAGGCCGATGGCGCCGGCCAGCACCTGCTCCTCCAGCGGCGCCGGCAGGCTGACGTTGCCCTTGCCGAGCAGGCCGATATTCATGGGGAAGGCGTCGGCCGCGCCCAGCATCGCGTGCAGGTGCCACGGCCCCGGCGTGCAGGTGGTGGCCGAGGTGCCGGCCGCCGGTCCGGTGCCGCCGCCTATCATCGTCGTCACGCCGCTCATCAGGGCTTCCTCGATCTGCTGCGGCGCGATGAAGTGGATGTGGGTGTCGACGCCGCCGGCGGTGACAATCATGCCTTCGCCGGCGATGATCTCGGTGGCGCCGCCGATGGCCATCGTCACATTCGGCTGGATGTCCGGGTTGCCGGCCTTGCCGATGGCGGCGATCATGCCGTTTTTCAGGCCGATGTCGGCCTTGACGATGCCCCAGTGGTCGACGATGACGGCGTTGGTGATGACGGTGTCCATGACGTCGGCGGCCACGCGCTGCGACTGGCCCATGCCGTCGCGGATCACTTTGCCGCCGCCGAATTTGACTTCCTCGCCATAGGTCGCGTAGTCGTGCTCGATCTCGATGAACAGTTCGGTGTCGGCCAGGCGGACGCGGTCGCCCGTGGTCGGCCCGTACATTTCCGCGTAGGCGCGGCGCGCGAGGGTCGCCATGTCAACCCTTGGGCGGGACGGTCGCCAGCTTGCCGTTGACGGCGCCGTTGAAGCCGTAGACTTTCTGTTCGCCGGCCAGCTTCACCAGTTCGACGGTGCGCTGCTGGCCCGGCTCGAAGCGCACGGCGGTGCCGGCGGCGATGTTCAGGCGCATGCCGTAGGCGCGCCAGCGCTCGAAGCCGAGGGCCGGATTGACTTCGAAAAAGTGGAAGTGCGAGCCGACCTGGATCGGCCGGTCGCCACGGTTCTGCACCACCACGGTGGCCGTTTCGCGGCCGTCGTTGATGCCGATTTCGCCTTCTTCGAGCAGGTATTCGCCGGGGATCATGATGGGCTCCTTGTGAACAGTGTCTTGTAATAGATCGCGTTCGGTTTCCATATGCCTGACGGATTACAGGCATAGTCGGGCAGGCCGGCGGCATAGGTGTAGCCGCAGGCCCGGTAAAACGGTTCGGCGTCGGAGCCGGCTTCGGTGTCGAGGTAGAGCAGGCCGCGATCGAGTGCGCGGGCGGCCGCTTCGACGGCGGCCATCAGTTGGCGCGCGACGCCGCCGCGGCGCGCCGCGCTGTGCACCAGCAGCTTTTGCACTTCGGCGCGGTTGACGCCATTCTTTTTCCCGCACAGTTCGACCTGCACGGTGCCGACGATGGCGCCATCGCGTTCGGCGAGCCACAGCAGGCGCGCGCCGGTCTGCATGGCGGCGCGCACTTCGCACCAGTAGGCGCCGGCCTCGGTCGGCGTCAGCGCCGCCAGGAAGCCGAGCGAGGCGCCGTGGGCCACGGCGTCCATCAGCAGCGCGATCAGGTCGGCGCGGGCGGCGTCGTATTGTGCGAGGTCGGGTTGGTAGATGTTCATGGCGCGCGGCTGGTGCTTACGGTATCGGGTGGTGGACCGTCACCAGCTTGGTGCCGTCCGGGAAAGTGGCTTCGACCTGGATGTCGGGGATCATGTCGGCGATGCCGTCCATGACGTCGGCCCGCGTCAGGATGGCGGCGCCGTCGGCCATCAGCTCGGCCACCGTCTTGCCGTCGCGCGCCCCCTCCATGATGGCGGCGCTGATCAAGGCGACGGCTTCGGGATAATTCAGCTTCAGGCCGCGCGCGCGGCGGCGCTCGGCCAGCAGGCCGGCGGTGAAGATCAGCAGCTTGTCTTTTTCGCGGGGGGTCAAATCCATGTCGGTTCCGGTTCGGGTTCAGGTGCGCCAGATGCGCGGCACCACGGCCGCGCGGTCCAGCAGGTGCGGGCGCAAGCGGCGCCACACGGCCAGCATGAGGTGGCGCGCCGCTTCGCTGTCGTCGCCCAGGTGGCGCGCCACCAGCACGCCCTTGGTGTGGCTGATGCCGAAGCCGGCGTCTGGATGCAGGTGGGCGGCGGCGGCGGCCCTCATCTCGGCCAGCACGCCGGCCGGCAGCGGCTTGCCGACCGCGATCAGGGTGGCGCAGACGGTCTTGCCGTCCAGCGCCAGCGGGCTGGCGGGCGCGCCGCCGAGCAAGGCGCCCTGCTCCCACCAGATCAATTTTCCGCCGCGGTGTATCTGCGTGCGCTGCGCGACCTTGCCGGCGCTGAACGATTCGCCCGACGCGCGCCGGCCCATGCACAGGATTTCGCAGCCGATGTAGCGGGCGTCGGCGGCCAGGGCGACGTGCTGGTCGAGCACCACGTCGGCCTCGTTGTAGAAGATGGTTTCCTGCGGCAGCCATTCGAGCGCGGCGCCGGCGCCGACGTCCAGACGCAGCCGCTGGCGCGAGACCTTGCCGTTGGCCTTGTACCATTTGGCGGCGCCCGGCGTGGTCAGCAAGGCGTGCGCGCCGGGGCCGACGCTGGCGCTGATGTCGAGCTGGTCGCCGCCGACGACGCCGCCCGGCGGGTGGACGACGATGGCGTGGCACACGGCGCCGCCCTCGGGATGGAGCGACTTTTGCACCCGCAGCGGGCCGTGGTGGCGGTTGCCGGTCAGCCGCGTGGTGCCGGCGTCGTCCGTGAATCGCAGCGCGAGACTGGCCTGCCAGGCGCTGTGGCTGGCGGCGAGATCGGTGGCGGCGATGCAATCGGGCATGGTATGTCGTGGACAAGTGCTAATCTTTTACTCTAAGCAAGGTTTATGCCATGCCTGAAGGGCGCAATTCTTGACAGCGTGATTTTTTTTGCACCAAACCGTCAATTTCGCACCAAATTCGTGCATGAAATGCCAGCAGCGCCCCAAACCGTTCCCGGCGGCACTGTCGTATTTCGACGCCATCGTCGTAAAACCCGTACAATTTCGTCCACAACAAAACGGCGATGGTGTAGTCTGCTGACTGGACGTTTAATTTCCAATTTGAAATTAATGTTTGTTTATTGAAATTAGCCGAGTATGCGGGTACCTGAGATCCTAAAAAAATTAGCGGAGCGCGGCCGGGGCGGGAGCCGGGCCGGGCTGGCCGCCGCCGGCGTCGTGGGCGCGCTGGCCGTGCTGGGCGGCTGCGACAGCGGCCACCATGCCGCCGCGCCCGGCCGCGCCGACAGCGAGCCGACCACCATCACGGCCCTGGTCTGGGCCCCCGACTGGCCGCAGGAAATGCAGGAAATCGCCGCCGCCTTCACCCGCGCCCACCCGCGGATCAAGGTCGAGGTCCAGTTCATGATCGGCAATTCGGTCGAGGAAAACCTCAAGCCCAAGGTCGCCGCCAACCGCCTGCCGGATCTGGTGTCGCTCAATCCCAACGCCTATGCGACGCGGCTGGCCGACCAGGGCATCCTGGTCGACGTCGGCCGCAGCGCCGCCTGGGACAATATGCTGGACCAGCTCAAGCCGGACTGGACCGCGCCGTCCGGCCGCCACTACGGCGTCGCCGGCGGCATCGCCGCCACGCTGATCTACTACAACAAGGAAATGTTCCGCAAGGCCGGCATCGGCGCCCTGCCGACCAATTTCGAGCAATTCCTGACCGTCTGCGAGCAATTGAAAAAGGCCGGCTACACGCCGCTGGTGCTCGACGGCGCCTATCCCAATATGCTGGGCAACGGCCCCTTCAGCTACGGCTTCGCCAACAACGTGGCGGCGCGCCAGCCGGACTGGCGCGAGGCGCTGGCGGCCGGCAAGCTCGACTTGAACACCCCGGAAGTGGCCGACATCTTCGCCAAGATCAAGCTGCTGGCCGCGCGCGGCTATTTGCAGCCCGGCTATATGAACACCGGCTACGCCGACGGCCTCAAGCTGTACGCCGACGGCCGCGCGGCCATGGCCTTCGAAGGCACGTGGGCGGCCGGCCGGCTGATGGGCGGCCGGGTCGCCAGCGGCGTGTTCGTGCCGCCGTGGAACGCGCCGGGCAAGCGGGTGGTGCCGGTGCTGGGCAGCGAGACCGGCTTCGCCGTCTGCGACACCCGCCACCGCGAGGCGGCGCTGCAATTTCTCGACTACCTGGTCGGCGCCGGCTATCCCATGCAGCAAAACAAGCGCCGCAATATCCCCTCGATGAAGCAGCTGGCCGCGCCGGCCGTCAGCGATCCGCAAATGACGGCCTACATCGCCCAGATCAGCGCCGCGCCCCAGGCCGTGCCGCCGTATTATGTGTTCTTGCCGGCGTCGGCCATCGAACTGCTGCACCCGCTGCTGCAAGACGTCTTGTCCGGCAAGACCACGCCGCAGCAGGCCGCCGGCCAGTTGAACGGCGCGCTCGACCGACAGGTGCGGCCATGAGCGCGCCCACCGCCATGGCCGCGGCGCGCCCGCCGAGCGCGCCGGGCTGGCCCGAGCGCCAGCTGACGGCGCTGCTGCGCAGGAGCGCCATCCGGCACCGCCTGCTGGCCGCCTTCATCGTGCTGACGCTGCTGCCGCTGCTGGTGTCGGGCTACATTTCCTACACCGAATCGAGCAAGGCGATCCAGCAGAAGACCCAGCTGTTCGCCACCGAAATCGTCAAGCAGGTGGCCAAGAACGTGCAGCTGCAAATGGCCGCCATCGAAACCGGCAGCGAGGCGCTGGCGCTGTCGGACGCGGTGCAGCAGGCGCTGGCGCGCTACGACCTCGACAGCGCGACCGAGAAGGGCCGGGCCCGCGCCGACCTGACCAAGATCCTGCTCGACGCCTACGGCGCGCGCGACGACATCAGCCAAAAGTATTTTCTCGATCCGCACAACCGCGTGCTCGACCCGCAGGTGTTCGCCCAGCTCGGGCGCGGCGTCGAGCAATTCGTGGCCGCCGCGCCGGCCGCCGCCGCCAACCAGGGCCGGCCGTCGTGGGCCGCGCTCGATTTATGGGGCGGCAATCCCAGCATCGCCATGGTGCGGCAGATTTACTGGAAGCGCGACAACCGCCTGGCCGGCAGCCTGCTGCTGGGCGTGCGGCCGGCCCACCTGGCCACCGTGTTCGACAACGTACACCTGGGCGCCGGCAGCGAGATCTTCGTGCTCGACAGCCGCGACGGCAGCGCCCTGATCCAGCCGCGCGAGCATGCCGGCGCCATGGCGGCGGCCGCGCCGGCGCTGCTGCGCGCCATCGCCGCGAGCGCGCGCGGCGGCGAGCCGACCGGCTTCCTGGCCTACCCCGACCGGGCCGCCGGCGCCGGCTACTTCGTCGCCTACACGCAGATTCCGCGCACCAGCTGGTACGTGGTCAGCATCCTGCCCGACGGCGCCCTGCTGGCCGAGGCGCAATCGGTGCGCAACAAGATCGTCAGCATCGGCCTGCTGTGCTTTCTGGTCGCCATCGGCCTGGCCTATATGATCGCGCGCAGCATCTCGGCGCCGCTGGAAAAGCTGGCCTGCATCATGCGCGAAACCGTCACCGGCAACTACGCCTTGCGCATGGATTACGAGGGCGGCGACGAACTGGCGCTGCTGTCGCAAAAGTTCAACGAGATGGCCGCCAACATCAGCCAGACCACCGAGCAGCTCGAAGCGCGCGTGGCGGCCCGCACCCGCGACCTGGAACTGGCCAATGAAAAACTGGCGGCGCTGAGCATGACCGACAGCCTGACGGCCATCGCCAACCGGCGCCGCTTCGACGCCGCGCTGGAGGCCGAGCTGCACCGCGCCGCCCGCAGCGGCCAGCCGGTGGCCTTGCTGATGATAGACGTCGACTTCTTCAAGAACTACAACGATTTCTACGGCCACCAGGAGGGCGACGCCTGCCTGCGCAAGGTGGCCGCGCTGTTGCAGGCCCATGCGCGCCGCGCCAGCGACCTGGCGGCGCGCTACGGCGGCGAGGAGTTCGTCATGCTGGCCGCCGACACCGACGCCGACGCCGCGCTGGCGCTGGCCGAGGCGCTGCGGCTGGCGCTGGAGGCGCTGCGGCTGCCGCACGCCAAGTCGCCGATCGGCTGCGTCAGCATCAGCGTCGGCGTGGCCGTGCTCACGCCGAACGAGCACGACACGGCCGACCTGTTCATCCGCAGCGCCGACAAGGCCATGTACCGCGCCAAGGAACAGGGCCGCAACCGGGTCGTGCTGGGCGGCCGGAAGTAGGCGCGGGCGGCGGCGCCGTCAGCATCGGCGGCGACGGCGACGGCGACGCGGCGGCGATGCTGCCTGTGCCGATTCTTGCGCCCGCTGCACAAATGATTTGAGCGCGGCGGTCTAGGCGCGCGCGGCCGCCGAGGCGATACTGGGCTTTTCCAGCACAACTATCGGAGTCGGCATGAAAGTATTTATCACGGGTGCGGCGGGGTTCATCGGCGGCTCGATCGCGGCCGGACTGGCGCGCGCCGGCCATCACGTCACGGGCCTGGTGCGCCAGCCGGAGCAGGTCGCCGAACTGGCCACCATCGGCGTGCACGGCGTCGTCGGCACGCTCGACGACCGCGCCCTGCTGATGGCCAAGGCGCGGGCGGCCGACGCCGTCGTCAACGCCGCCAGCAGCGACCACCGCGGCGCCGTCGAAGCGCTGCTCGACTCCCTGGCCGGCTCCGGCAAGGTGCTGCTGCACACCAGCGGTTCGAGCATCGTCGGCGACGCGTCGGGCGGTGTGGGCAGCGAGCAGATTTATCATGAAGACGCGCTGCCGGCGCCCACCGCCGACAAGGCCGCCCGCGTCGCCATCGACGAGCTGGTGCTGGCCGGCGCCGCGCGCGGCGTGCGCAGCGCCGTGCTGTGCAACACGCTGATCTACGGCCACGGCGCGCTGCCGCGCGACAGCGTGCAGCTGCCGCGCCTGCTCAAGCAAGCGCGCCGCAGCGGCATCGTGCGGCATGTCGGACCCGGCCGCAACATCTGGTCGAACGTGCACATCGACGACGTCGTCGACCTCTACCTGCTGGCGCTGGAAAAGACGGCGGCCGGCATGTTTTACTTCGTCGAGCATGGCGAAGCGGCCTTCGGCGACATGACGGCGGCCATGGCGGCGGCGCTGGGCCTGGGGCCGGCCCAGGATTGGCCGCTGGATCTGGCCATCGCCGAATGGGGCTATGAAATGGCGTCCTACGGGCTGGGTTCCAACAGCCGCGTGCGCGGCCAGCGCGCCCGCACCCTGCTCGGCTGGGCGCCGCACCGGCCGCCGGTGCTGGACTGGATCGCACGCGACATGCTGGCGCCGCCGGCGGCCGCGTGATCCATCATGCGATATCAACCGCGCAATTAATTTCGTCGGAGTAATATTAAACACGCAGCGCCATCCGAAAAATTGCATCAAGGAATTTTAAATTCCAGGGTGCAATTTTCGTCCTCATTTATACAACTATTTTCTTAAATTTTTCCTTTTTTGGGCTGGGTGACGAGCTTGCCCAGCGTTACCACTGTTATAATTCATGTGTCTTTTGAGAAACAATAATTGCCAACAGTTTGCAGCGCCTGAAAAAAGGAAACTACCATGACTTTCACCAAATTCATCCAAGCCGCCGCCGTGACCGCCGCCCTGCTGGCGGCCGGTAGCGTCCAAGCCGCCCCTAACCTCGTCATCAACGGCAGTTTTGAAAACCTGGGCCTGGGCCACCCCGCGCTGGCCGACGGCACCTGGAGCACCTACGATTACATCCAGGGCTGGGCCAGCCTGACGCACGGCATCGAAGTGCGCAACAACGTGGCCGGCCAAGCCGACGCGGGCAAATACTTCGTCGAGCTGGACACGAATCAGAACAGTTCGATGTCGCAAGACATCCTGAACACCCACTTCGGCAAGAGCTACACGCTGACCTTCGACATCCAGGACCGCGCCGGCGTGCCGACGTCGTCGCAGGGCATCGAAGTATTGTGAGACGGCAACAGCGTCGGCGTCTTCAACAACGCCGCCAGCTGGACCGCGGAATCGATCACCGTCGTGAGCCAGAACAAACACTTCGGCGACTTGCTGACCTTTAAAGCCGTCGGCACCTCCGATTCGCTCGGCACCTCGCTGGACAACGTTCGCCTCACCGCCGCCGTGCCGGAACCGGAAACCTACGGCATGCTGCTCGCCGGCCTGGGTCTGATGGGCTTCATCGCCCGCCGCCGCAAAGCCGCAAAATAATCGTCCACGCGACGATGACAAGACGCCCTACGGGGCGTTTTTTTTTGCTCGGCATTTCGTCATGCCATAGCTTTTTTTCCTCCTCACGAACTTCCGGGAACTAGCTTGCTCGCACTGCGCTTGGGGCGGCCGCCTCGTCCGGCGTGTTTCTCGGTGTGTTTCTTGCGCGGCACATCGTCGCCTTGCCCAGCTTTCTGCGCGGCGGATGGGCGGACCTTGTTTGGGCGCAGCTGGGACGGGCGCGCTGCCGGCTACCTATCCTTAACCTTATCTTTATCGTCATCGCGCCGCAGGCGGGGCGTCGCCCGCGATTTTATTGCGGCCGCAGGCGCGTCGTCTCCGAACATACGCGCTATGGCCTTGTTTCGCGCCGAGCGGAAAACATCGGCCAGCAGCCATGCATCGCTGCCGGGAAGGCGCAGCCAGATGGCTTTCCACGCGTTGCGGTTGCCGCTGCCGTGCAAGTTGGCAAAGCCCGACGGCGATATGGACCGCTCGCCGCATTTGATTTCGGCGCCCTCCACCACGGCGAAGTAGGGCTGGCGGCCGAAGCTCGCGCGCAGCTTGGTTCCCTCGGGAAGAAACACCTGCTTCCACTGGTAGCCCGCCTCGGACGGCGCCGCCGGCTGCTGCGGGGCCGCCGGAGCTGGATTCATCAAGGCGCGGATCGCATCCCAGATAATAGGCTCCATCAGGGGATCGGACCAGAAATGGCCCGTGTGCTCGCCCAAGGCCTCCAACAAGTCGGTAGGCACGGCAACGTTCATATAGTAGAGAGGCCTTTTGTAAGGCTTGGAAGCTGGCTTGGAGACGGGCGTGGATTCAGGCGTGGACATGGTGGGTGCCTCGAAAAAATCGGTTTTACTAATCGCTGCTAGCTCCTGCTAAGGAATACTGCAACGCGCTATCGCTTACTAAAATTTCCGCGCGGGACGCGAAACCATACTAAATCCCGGCCTGTATTTGTTAGAGCCGTGTAGTACGATTTAGTTCCGCCGATAGCATAGAACCGCATGAAATAGTAAGGAGTAGCGGCAGCTAGTATGGAATAGCAGGTTTTAGTAAAACCGAAAAAAAAGGCACACCCACCCCATACCCGGTGAGCGTTGCCTAAGGCACAGGCAAACCAAGGCACAGGCGAGCTGTAGGGAGCGCGGGCGCAAAAAAACCTGCCGACGCCATCGCGATCGGCAGGTCCGGGCGCGATGGCCCCGAGCGAGCGCTCAGTCCAGATGCGGATACGGGCTCTTGCCGCCGTCGGCGATGAAGGCGTCGATGCGCGCCTCGAGCACCGGCAAGGGCACCGAACCGAGTTGCAGCACGGTGTCGTGGAAATTGCGCAGATTGAATTTACTCCCCAGCGCCGCCTCGGCCTTCTTGCGCGCGTTGATGATGCTCATCTCGCCCAGATAATAAGACAGCGCCTGCCCCGGCCACGAGATGTAGCGATCCACTTCCGTCTCGATTTCGTGATCCGAAAGCGCCGTGTTGTCGTGCAAATAGGCTTGCGCCTGCTCCCGCGTCCAGCCCTGCGCATGGATGCCGGTGTCGACCACCAGCCGCGAGGCGCGCCAGGCCTGGTAACTGAGCATGCCGAAGGTTTCATACGGCGTTTCGTAGATGCCCATCTCGCTGCCCAGTCGCTCCGAATACAGGGCCCAGCCTTCGCCGAAGGCCGAGATGTAGGCGCGGCGGAACATCGGCAAGCCCTTCTGCTCCATCGCCACCGGCATCTGGAAGGCGTGGCCCGGCGCCGATTCGTGCAGCGTCAGCGCCGGCAGGCTGTAGAGCGCGCGCGCCGGCAGATTGTAGGTGTTGACCAGATAAACGCCCGGCCCGCCGCGGCCCGACGTGTAGAACGGCGCCTGGTCGTCCGGCACCGGCGTGATGGCGAAGCGCCGACGCGGCAGGTAGCCGAAATACTCGCTGGCCTTGCCATCGAATTTTTTCGCGATATAGGCCGCGCGCAGCAGCAATTCCCGCGGCGTCTTGGCGTAGAACTGCGGGTCGGTGCGCAGGAAGTGCAAAAAGGCCGGCAGGTCGCCCTGGAAGCCGGTCTGCGCGATCGTGGCCTGCATCTCGGCGAGGATCTTGGCCATCTCGCTCAAGCCCAGTTCATGGATCTGCGCCGCGCTCAGCGTGGTGGTGGTGAACTCGACGATCTTCGATTGATAATAGGCTTTGCCGTCGGGCAGGCTCTCGGCCGCCAGCGCCTCGGTGGCGTGCGGCACATACTCTTCGCGCATGAACTTGAGCAGCGCCGCGTACGCGGGCAGCACCGCCGTGGCGATGGCTTGCTCGCCGGCCGCGCGCAGGGCGGCCTGCTCGGCGGCCGGTATCGTCTCCGGCATCTGCTTGAAGGGCTGGTAATAAACCGTCTCCTGCGCGCTCTTCGCCTGCGTCACGGACGTCAGCGAACTATCGCGGCCGGTCAGCGTGACGCGCGGCGGCGTGAAGCCGCGCGCCAGGCCGGCGCGCATGTTCGCGGTCTCCTCGCCGAAATAGCGCGGCACGTCGTTGAGCTGCTTGATGTAGGCCTGGTATTCGGCGGCCGTGCTGAAATGCTTGCGGGCGTCGTCGGCCATATTGGACCAGAACGCGGTGTCGGCGTTGAGCGGCTTTTCATATTCGCGGAACTGCTGGGCGCTGACGAAGGCGGCGATCTGGGCCCGGTAGACGGCGTAATTGACTTTTTCGGCGGCCGACAATTTCGCCGGCGCGATGGCGTCGAGCTTCTTCATCACGCCCTGCCAGTAGGCCAGGCGCGCCTGCTCGGTCTTGAGGTCGACGTGCGGCAGCTCGGCGCTGATCTCGCCGCCGTCGTCGTCCTCGCCCTCTTCCAGGCGCTGGGTCACGCGCCACTTCCACTCTTGCGTGTAGACGGCCTTGAACTGGGCGTCGGCGGCGACCGAGGGATGGTCGGCCGCCGAGGTGGCGGCGGCCGACCACAGCAGACATGCGGCGGCGGCGGCCGCGCTCATTTTCTTATTCATGACACTCCGGGGTTGGATGCTAAAAGGTCGTTTACAGTTCGAGCAGGTTGCGCCGTTCGCGCATCAGCGCCGTGAACGCGGGGCCGGCCAGCGGACGGCTGAAATAATAGCCCTGCATTTCGTCGCAGCCGCGCTGCGCCAGAAACTCCATCTGCGCGCGCGTTTCGACGCCTTCGGCGATGACGCGCATGTTCAGGTTGTGCGCCAGCGAGATCACCGACAGCGCGATGGCGGCGTCGTTGGCGTTGGTGGTGACGTCGTCGACGAAGGACTTGTCGATCTTGAGCACGTCGATCGGGAAGCGCTTCAGATAACCGAGGCTGGAGTAGCCGGTGCCGAAATCGTCGAGCGAGATGCTGACGCCGATGTTCTTCAATTTCTTGAGCGCGGCGACGGCCTTGTCCGGGTCGCCCATCACCGTGCCTTCCGTGATTTCGATGCCCAGCGAGGCCGGCGCGACGCCGTATTTGCGCAGCGTGTTTTCGACAAAGGCGACGGTGCCGTCGTGGGCGAACTGGCCGCCCGACAGGTTGACGGCGACCTTCATGTCGCCGACGCCGGCGTCGTGCCAGGCGCGGATCTGCGCGCACACGGTGTCGAGCACCCATTCGCCGATGGCGGTGATGAGGCCGTACTCCTCGGCCAGCGGAATGAAGCGGTTCGGCGGCACCTTGCCCAGCACCGCGTTATCCCAGCGCAGCAGCGCCTCGGCGCCCAGCATCACGCCGGTGCGCAAGCACATTTGCGGCTGGTAGTGGACCTCGAATTCGCCGCGCGCGATGGCGCCGCGCAGCTGGCCCTGGATCGCCAGCTTGTCGCGGATTTCGGCGTCCATCCTTTCGGTGAAAAAGGCGTAGTGGTCGCGCCCCGTTTCCTTGGCGCGGAACAGCGCCGTGTCGGCGTTGCGCACCAGCTCATCGAAGCTGTCGCCGTCGCTCGGGCTGATGGCGATGCCGATGCTCGACGTCAGCGAAATCGGCTGGCCGTCGATAATCAATTCGCGCCGCAGGCCGTCCAAAATCCGCTGCGCCAGCGCCAGCGTGGCGCCCAGCTGGACGTCGTCCTGCACGATGATCTGGAATTCGTCGCCGCCCTGGCGCGTCACGGTGTCGCCCTCGCGCACGGTCTCGCTGAGGAAGCGCGCCACCACTTGCAGCGTCTTGTCGCCCACGTGCGGGCCGTAGGAATCGTTGATGCTCTTGAAGCGGTCGAGGTCCAGGCACAGCACGGCCACGCACTGGCCGTCGCGCCGCGCCGCCGCCGCCGCGTGCTCGAAGCGCTGGCGCGCCAGCAGCCGGTTCGGCAAGCCGGTCAGGGCGTCGTGGTTGGACAGGAAGTCGATCAGGTGCTGCTCGGCCTTGCGTTCCGTGATGTCCATGAACACGGCGATGTGGTTGAGCACATGGCCGTCGGCGTCGCGCACCGACGACACGCTGAGCAGGCCCGGATAGGTGTCGCCGTTCTTGCGCCGCGCCAGGATCTCGCCCGACCAGTGGCCGCCGTTTTGCAGCGACTGCACCATCGTCGCGTAGGTGGCGGTGTTGACCTGGCCGGCGTGCAGCATGACCACCGGCTGGCCTATCACTTCCTGCGCCGTGTAGCCGGAAATCTTGCTGAAGGCGGGATTGGCGGCGACGATGTTGGTGGCCGGGTCGGTGATGACGATGGCGTCCAGCGTGGCCTCGAACACCTGGCCGGCCAGGCGCAGCAATTCCTCGTTGGCGCGCCGCTGGCGCACTTCCAGCTCCAGCGACTGGGCGGTGGCGGCCAGTTCGGCCGTGCGTTCGGCAACCCGCTGCTCGAGGTGGGCGCGTTCGGCCGCCAGCGCCTTTTGGGCCCGGCCCAGGCGCACGTGGGCGTCGGCCCGGGCCAGGATTTCCTCGGTCTGGAAGGGCTTGGCGATGAAGTCGACGCCGCCGAGCGCGAAGCCGCGCACCTTGTCGTCGGTGTCGTGCTGGGCCGACAGGAAGATCACCGGCACCTGCTGGAGTTCCGGGATTTCCTTGAGCCGGCGGCAGACTTCGAAGCCGTCGATACCGGGCATGCGGATGTCGAGCAAAATCAGTTCGGGCGGGCGCGATTGCGCGGTCCACAGCGCCAGCTCGCCGTTGGGGGCCTGGCGCACGTAGTAGCCGGCCTCCGTCAACAGGTCGCTGAGCAGCTTGAGCGAGGCCGGCGTGTCCTCCACGATCAGCACTTCGCCCTTGGTATGGTATTCCGACAAATCCCGATGCATGTAAAACTCTTTCTGACCTGTGAGTGACTTCGCCGCCGGATCGCCTGCCGGCCGGCGCCTTTGCCAGCGCTGTGTTATTGCCATGTTAGCGCTGTGCTACCGTTAGTAATTCAACAGCATCGACCGCCATGATATACCCGCGCCGCCGCGCCGTGCAGTTTTATCCCGCCGGCGCGGGCCGCCGCTATCCCGGCCAGCCATGTTCCGGGCCGTAGCGCTTGGCGCCGCTGAGCTGGGGCGCGACCAGTGGGAAGCGCATGGCGAAGCGGGTGGCGCCGGGCACGCTGCCGACGCTGACCGTGCCGCCGAGCACGTTGACGATCAGGTTGTGGACGATGTGCAGGCCCAGCCCGCCGCTGCCCTTGCCCATCTGCGTCGTGAAGAAGGGGTCGAACACCTTGCCCACGCTGGCGGCGGCGATGCCGCCGCCGTTGTCCTCGAATTCCAGCGTGGCGGCGCCGTCGCCGTCGCGGCCGGCCCGGATCACGATGGTGGCCGCCGCCCCGGCCGCCGGCCCGAAGGCGTGCAGCAGCGCGTTGCGGGTCAGCTGGGTCAGGATCTGGCACAGCGCGCCGGGATAGCTGTCGAGCGCCACGCCGGGCGCCGACTGCAGGTCCAGCGTCACCGCCATGTCGCGCAGCGCCGGACGCAGCGTCGTCATCATGTCCTCGATCAGCAGCGCCAGGTCGAACTGGCGGCGCTGCGAGCTGCTCTGGTCGACCGCCACCTGCTTGAAGCATTCGATCAGGTCGGCCGCCTTGTGCAGATTGCGCTGCAACAGCTCGGCCGCGTGGCTCACGTCGGCGCCGAACTGCATCAGCTCCGAGCGCCGCACGCCGCCGTCCAGCCCTTCGAGGAAGCCGCGGGTGCGGTCGTCCATCGCGCTGGCGGCCAGCACGCAGTTGCCGATCGGCGTGTTCAATTCGTGGGCGACGCCGGCCACCAGCGCGCCCAGCGCCGCCAGCCGCTCCGAGCGCGCGATCTCGCCGCGCGCCGTGTCGAGCTGGGACAGCGTCGCCGTCAGCTCGGCGTTGCTGGCCGCCAGCGCCAGCTGGGTGCGCGCCAGCTTGATCTGCGCCAGCACCCGCGCCAGCACTTCCTCGGTCTGATAGGGCTTGGCGATGAAGTCGACGGCGCCGGCCTTGAAACCGCGCATCTTGTCGTCCATGTCGTACTGCGCCGACAGGAAGATGACGGGAATGTCGCGCAGCTGGGTGCTCTGCTTGAGGCGCTGGCACACTTCGAAGCCGTCGATGCCCGGCATGCGGATGTCGAGCAGGATCAGGTCCGGCGGGCGGGCCTGCGCGCTCCACAGCGCCAGCTCGCCGTCCGGCGCCTGGCGCACCTGGTAGCCGGCCGCGATCAGCAGGTCGCTGAGCAGCTTGAGCGAGGCCGGCGTGTCTTCCACCACCAGCACTTCGCCGGCGCTGCCGGCGGCCACGGCCTGTCCGGCGGCGCTGGCCGCCGCTGCGGCGACGGCGGCGGCGGCGGCGGTGACGACTGCGGCGGCCGTCATGCGGTCTCCCGGATCGGATTGCCGTCGGCTTCGGCGGCGGCCTCGTCGAGCAGCACGCACAGCTGCGGATAGCGGTGCAGGCGCAGCATGTGCTCGATGCGCTCGACCACCCCGGCCAGCGCCGGCGGCAGGGGCGCCAGCAGCAGCGCCACGCGCGCCAGGTTCAGTTCCTGCACCGCCGTCTTCAGGGTGGCGCGCAACTCGGGCGCCAGCAGATCGAGGTCGCCGCGCGACAGCGGCGCCGGCAGCGCCTGCGGCTGGGCGTGACGGTGGCGCACGAATTGCAGGCCCAGCTGCTGTTCCAGCACCAGGTAGAGCTGCTCCTGCTGCACCGGCTTGCGCATGAATTCGTCGGCCCCGGCGGCCAGCGCCTCCTCGCGCTCCTCGGCGTAGGCCGACGCGGTCAGCATCACGATGCGCGGCTGCACCTGGTCGGGGTCGGCGCGCACGCGGCGCGTCACTTCCAGGCCGTCGAGCTGCGGCATGCGCCAGTCCATGAACACCAGATTCGGCTGCCAGGCCGTGATGGCGTCGAGCGCCGCCACGCCGTCGGGCGCGCAGCGCACCGCGAAGCCGAGCGGCTTGAGCAGGCTGACCAGCAGCGCGCAGCCGTCCTCGTTGTCGTCGGCCACCAGGATGCGGCAGCCGCGGTCCTGTGGCGCCAGCGCCGCCACGTCGCCGCCGCCGCCGGTCCCCGCCGGGCGCTCTGGCGTCAGTCCGGCCGCGCCGGTCAGCTGCACCGGTATCGTGAAGGTGAACGTGGCGCCCTGCCCCAGCACCGACTGCACGCCCAGCACACCGCCCATCAAGAGCACGAATTCGCGCGAAATCGTCAGGCCCAGTCCCGTGCCCTCCTTGGCGCCGGGGCCGTCGGCCTGGATGAAGGGCTCGAAGATGCGCACCTGGTCTTGCTCCGAGATGCCGGGCCCGCTGTCGCGCACGGCGAAACTGAGCTGGCAGCCGCCGTCGGCGCCGGTGACGCCGCGCACGCCCAGCGTGACCTTGCCCTGGTGCGCGAACTTGACCGCGTTCGACATCAGGTTCAGCAGCACCTGGCGCAGCTTGGTGCCGTCGACGCGCGCGGCCGCCGGCATCAGCACGCATTCGAGTATCAGCTCGATGCCGCTCTGGCCGGCGCGCATGCTGACCATGTCCATCACTTCCTGCAACATCTCGCGCAGGCTGACCACCTCCGTTTGCAGCACGGCGCGGCCGGCCTCGATCTTCGACAGTTCCAGGATGTCGTTAATCAGCGTCAGCAAATGGTGGCCGGAGCGGTGGATGATGGCCAGGTTGCGCTTTTCCTCCGGCAGCATGTGCTTGGAGTCGGCCATCAGGCGCGAAAAGCCGATCACGGAATTGAGCGGCGTGCGCAGCTCGTGGCTCATATTGGCCAGGAAGGTGCTCTTGGCCTGGTTGGCCGCCTGCGCCTGCAACACCGCCACCGACAGCGCGCGGGTGCGGTCCTCGACCAGCTCCTCGAGGTGGTGGCGGTGGCGCCGCAACTCCATCTCGGCCGACTTTTGCGCCGTGATGTCGTAGTTGACGCCGACCATGCGCACCGGCCGGCTGTCGGCGCCGCGGAAGATCATGGCGTCGCCCTTCATGTGGCGCACCGACCCGTCCGGCCAGATCACGCGGAACTCGACGTCGTACTCGGCCAGCCCCTCGAGCGACTGTTGCAGCAGCGCGCGGGTGGGGATGGCGTCGTCCGGGTGCAACATGTCTTCCCACAGCTTGAACGGCATCGGCACCTTGTGCGGCTCGGCCTGGTACAAGCGGAACATTTGCTCGTCCCACACCACCAGGCCGCTGATGACGTTCCAGTCCCAGATGCCGATGGCGGCCGCGCTGGAGGCGATTTGCAGCCGCTCCTCGCTGGCATGCATGGCCACGTAACGGCTGTCGAGCAGCTCGACCATGTCGCGGATGGAGGCGTACAGCGTCTTCAGTTCGCCGAGGAACAGGGCCTTGGGCGGCGCCGCGCCGAGGTTGTTGCCGGCCTTGACGTAGCCGGCATAGCGCCCCACCGCCGTCAGCGGTTTCAAGATCAGATGCCACAACAACATATACAGGCTGAGCACCAGCGTCAGGTCCAGCACGACGATGATGGCGGCGATCACCAGCTTGCGCTGGCGCATCTGCTGCAACAGCACGGCCGGCGACGCGTAGACGGTGATGGTGCCGATGTTCTGGCCGGCGGCGACGATGGCGCGGCGTTCGACCAGCAGCTCGGGCGACTGCGGCACCGTCGTCACCGCCTCGAGGCGGCCGTCGGCGTCGCGCGACAGGATGAAGGGGTGGCTGCCGGCGGCC
>NZ_JANXMI010000003.1 GCF_025354735.1 Rugamonas sp. | reverse complement strand
GCCCAGGGCACGTTGAGGTTGACCAGCGCCGGCGGCGTGCCGGCGACGATGCGCGTCACCAGCTTGGTCTGGATGACGTCCCACGGGAAGTCTATCCATTCGATTTTCACGCCGGGGTTGGAGGCTTCGTAGTTGTGCACCAGCGTCTCGAAGTAGGGCGTGAACTTGGGCTTCATGCTGAAGGTCCAGAATTCGATTTTTTGCGGCGCGGCGTGCGCGGCCAGGCTCCAGGACAGCAATGCGGCCAGCAGGAATTTGATCTTCATTGATGACGCCTGTGCCGTGGTGGGACGTGGAGATGCATGCGCCGTGACGTCGGGGTCAAGACCGTGGTCTGACCCCGATTTAGCTGGCCGTCGAATCGCGCTGTTTAATTGGTCTTGGTGATCTTGCTCAGGTGGCGCGGCTGGTCCGGGTTCATGCCGCGCGCGGCCGACAGCTTGGCCGCCATCACGTAGAAGGCCTGGATCGCGACGATGGGGTCGAGGTCCGGCGTGGCCGCCGTCGGCAGGGTCAGGTCGCGCGTGGCCATGTCGGCCGGCGCGGCGAGGATCACGCGCGCGCCGCGGCCGCGCATTTCTTCGGCCAGTTGCAGCAGGCTCGCCTGCGTCGGGCCGCGCGTGGCGAAGATCATCAGCGGGTAGCCTTCTTCGATCAGCGCCATCGGGCCGTGCTTGATTTCCGCGCCGCTGAAGGCTTCCGCCTGCAGCGCCGAGGTCTCCTTGAATTTCAGGCCGGCTTCGAGCGCGATCGGGAAGCTGATGCCGCGTCCGACCACCATGATATTTTTCGCCGGCGCCAGAATCTCTATCGCCGCCGACCAGTCCTCCCGGCCCGCTTGCGTCAGCGATTCCGGCAGCGCTTCCAGTCCGGCCAGCAGTTCGGGATCGTTCTGCCACTGCGCGACGAGGCGCGCGCCGGCCACCAGGCTGGCGATGAAGCTTTTGGTGGCGGCCACCGATTGCTCTTTGCCGGCGTGCAGCGGCATGGCCCATTCGGCGGCGTGGGCCAGCGGCGAATCGATGTCGTTGACCAGCGCGATGGTGGTGGCGCCGCCGTCGCGGAAGTAGCGGATCGGTTCCACCACGTCCGGGCTCTGGCCCGATTGCGAGATCGAGATGGCCAGCGTGTCGCGCGTCATCAGCGGCGATTTGTTCAGCGTGAGCAGCGACATCGGCAGTGAGGCGACCACCCGGCCGAGGCGCGCCATGATCAGGTAGGCGGCGTAGGCCGAGGCGTGGTCCGAGCTGCCGCGCGCGATCGTCAGCGCGGTGGAGAACGAGGTGCTCCTCAATGTGCGGCCCAGTTCCGCGTAGCGCTCCTGGTCGCTGGCCAGTTGCAGGGCCACGCATTCGGCGGCGGACAGGGCTTCTTTCAACATCATTGAGGTCACAGCAGTTCTCCTTCGATATACACGGCTTTGATTTTCAGATCGCGGTCCAGCACCACCATGTCGGCGTAGGCGCCCGGCGCCAGGCGGCCGCGTTCCTGCATGCCGAGATAGTCGGCCGCATAGGTGGAGACGCGGGCCGAGGCGTCGGCCAGGTCCAGCCCCAGGCCGACCAGGTTGCGCAGCGCCTGGTCCATGGTGAGGGTGCTGCCGGCCAGCGTGCCGTCGGGCAGGCGCACGCCGCCCATGCATTTGTGGACGGTGTGCCGGCCCAGCATGTATTCGCCGTCCGGCATGCCGGTGGCGGCGGTGGAATCGGTGACGCAATAGAGCTTCGGTATCGCGCGCATGGCGGCCTTGATGGCGCCCGGATGCACGTGCAGCAGGTCGGGTATCAGTTCGGCGTATTCGGCGTGCGCCAGCGCGGCGCCGACCATTCCCGGTTCGCGGTGGTGCAGGCCGCTCATGGCGTTGAACAAATGGGTGAAGCCGGCCGCGCCGTGTTCGAGCGCGGCGACGCCGTCTTCATAAGAGCCCAGCGTGTGGCCGATCTGGACCCGCATGCCGGCGGCGGTCAGCTCGCGCACCAGGTTCAGGTGGCCGGCGATTTCCGGCGCCACGGTGATGAGTTTGAGCGGCGCGAAGGCGGCCAGGCGTTCGACGTCGGCCAGCTTGGCGGCGCGCGCGAAGTTCGGTTGCGCGCCCAGTTTACCGGAGTTGATGTAGGGGCCTTCGAGGTGGGCGCCGAGCACGCGCGCGCCGCCGCTGCGGCGGTTGGCGACCGCTGCGCCGATGGCCTTGAGGGCGTGGTCGATGTCTTCCGGCGGCGCCGTCATCGTTGTCGCCAGCATGCTGGTGGTGCCGTGGCGCGCGTGGATGGCGGCGATGGCGTGGACCGCGTCGCCGCCTTCCATGATGTCCTTGCCGGCGCCGCCGTGCACGTGCAGGTCGATGAAGCCGGGGATGATGTAGTCGTCGCCGTTGGCCAGCGGATCGACGGCCGCGCCGTCGATGGCGGCGATGCGCTCGTTGAAGTTGATCTCGCCGCGGATCCAGCCCGCCGCCGTCAGGATATTGCCTTTGATTGCATCGCTCATCTGCGCGACTCCGCTACGAATTCATAATAATCACTGCGGCAATACGAGTGGGTCAGTTCCACCGCTGCGCCGTTGTCGAGATAACTGACGCGGGTGATGTGCAGCATCGCGGCACCCGCAGGGATATTGGCCAGGCGCGCCTGTTCTTCGTTGGCGTTGACGGCGCGGATGTGCTGCAAGGCGCGCATCGGGATCGTGCCGTTCGCCTCCAGGTAGCCGTACAGGGAATCGGTCACGCTGTGCGGATTCGGCATGTACAGCGCCGGTATGGTCGTCGTTTCGATGGCCATGACGACGTCGTCGGCGGTGCGCAAGCGCTTCAGGCGCGCCACCGGCGTGTTGGGCGACAGGCCCAGCGACAGCAGTTCCAGCGGCGCGGCGATGCCGATGTCGCGTTGCAGCCAGCGCGAACCGGCCGTGAAGCCGCGCTGGCTCAGTTCTTCGGAAAAGCTCGTCAGCCGCGACAGGGGCTGCTCCAGTTTGGGCGTGATGTAGGTGCCGGAGCCGCGCTTGCGGGTCAGCATGCCGCGCTCGCACAGCATGTCGATGGCCTTGCGCGCCGTGACGCGCGAAATCGTCAGCATCTCCGACAGCACGCGCTCGGACGGCAGCGCCTCGTTGGCGCGCCAGTCGCCGCTGGCGATGCCGTTGGACAGCTGGTTCGCCAGCTGCATGTACAAGGGCGTGTCGCTGGCGTGGTCCGGCTTGAAGTCGTTCAACTGGGCTGGCACGGGCTACTCCTGTAGTTGTTGTTGGATCAGCCGCAGCGCGCCGGCGGCGGAATCGCCTTGCGGCGCGACGATGCGCGCTGATAAATCCGCCGGCAGGTAGGGCCGCAGCGGCTCCGCCAGGCCGCCGCACAGGGCGATCGGTAGCGTACCGGTGGCGTCGAGCGCAAGACCAATCAGGCCGACCTGGCGCCCGGCCTCGCTCAGGATGGCGTGGGCGGCCGGATTGTCGGCGTGTTGCAGTACCAATCGCGCCAGTTGCGCGTAATTGGTTTGGTTGGCGCCGGCCAGCCAGTTCTGGATCGCGTCGCGCTGGCCGCCGCAGGCCTCGATGACGGCGGCGGCGAAGGCGCTGGCCGGGGCGCGGCCGTCGACCACTTGCTGGATATGGTTGATGGCGCGCAGGCCGATCCAGGCGCCGCCCGCTTCGTCGCCGGCCGGGAAGCCCCAGCCGCCGACTTCCTGGCGGCTGCCGTCGGCGCGCAGGATTTCGCCGACGCTGCCGGTGCCGAGGGCGATGATGGCGCCCGGCGCGCCGCCATGGGCGCCGAGCACGGTGGTGGTGGCGTCGCTGGCCAAGGCCACGCTGGCGTAGCCGGGATTGCCGTGCACGAAGCTGTCGGCCCACTGTTTGTTGTGGACGCCGGCCAGGCCGAGGCCGATGGCGACCGAGGTTCGGGCGGGGAAGTCGAGCCCGGCGGCGTGGAAGGCCCGGGCGGCGGCGTCTTCGACGGCGGCCCAGGCGCGCGCGACGCCGTGCAGCAGGCCCGAGGGGCCGCTGTCGCCTTCCGCCAGCAGGCTGCCGTCGCGGCGCGCCAGTTTCACCCTGGTGCCGCTGCCGCCGCCGTCGACGCCGATTAAAAATTCGATCATGGTTGTTTGAGTAGGGGTGCCAACTACGCTCATGCTGATTTCTCCGACCCGCCGTTTCAGTCCGCGCTGAATACTGTAGGGAACTGTGGGGCACTATATGGTCGCCCAACCAGCTTGTCAACAGGTATTTAACTGGTATTGTTAAATATTGAAGTGGCCTTGCGTTATCATGCCGTCATCTTATGCTATGTTATTGATTATATTCAATAATGTGAGGCGATGGGGGCGTGTCGCGGGGGCGTGGCGGGAAGGCCACTTTGGTCTGGTTTTGGTAGGTTGGGGCCGGTGGGAGTACACTGGCGCTTTACCGACGCGGGAAGTACACGATATGAACAAGGCAGTTGAGAACGATTACTGGGATGACTGGCAGCGCGAAGCGCTGGCGGCGGGCGTGAAGGCGCCCTTGGCCAAGCTGGGCATGGAGGTGCTGCGCGCCCACCGCAAGAACCGCTGGCCCAAGCATTTCATCGGCCGGATGGACGATGGTCCGATGATGTTGGCGATGTGCGTGGAGGAGCCCGATGAAAGCGAACTGCTGTTCATCGAGAATCTGTATCCCTACGATGCCAAGCTGATCGCCGCGACCAAGAAGCGTTTGTGCTTCGATTGATGTGCGTCGCGATGTAGGCGGCGCGGCCGGCCGCCAGCCGGGCTGACCGTGGGCCGCGCGACGATGGTCACAGGCTATTCGTCGTGGGTGCCGGCGCGGTCGATGGTGATGAGGCGGCTGCGCTCGCTTTGCGTGGCCCGGCCGCTGGTGTCGAGCCGGCCCTTGACGTTGACGACGGCGCTGCCCGGTCCCTGCACCACCACTTCGGCGTGCGCCGTCGTCAGGCGGCGGGCGTCGAGGTCGCCGGAGCCGCTGAGCTGGGCGACTAGGTTGTCGGTCTGGCCGTCGAGCTGGACTTCGCCGGCGCCGCTCATCGTCAGCTTCACATGTTTGCCGCCGGTCGACGCGCTCAGGTCGCCCGAGCCGCGAATTTCCCCTTCGAGCGCATCGCTCACTTTTCCCAATTTGATATTGCCGGCGCCCCTGCTGCGCGTGACGGCGCGCGCCACCGGCAAGCGCGTCGCGTCGAGGTCGCCCGAGCCGCTCACGTCGGCGTTCAGCGTGGCGCTGCCGCCGCTCAGCGTCATATTGCCGGCGCCGCTGAGCAGCACCCGCGCGTTCTGGGTTTGCAGGCCGCGCGCCGTGAGGTCGCCCGAGCCGTGGACTTCGGCGTCGAATTTCCGGATGTCGCCGGCCACGCAGGCGTTGCCGGCGCCGCGCAGCATGGCCGTCACGGCGCCGGCGGACAGGGCGCAGGCTTCCAGGTCGCCGGAGCCGCTCAGCTCGGCGCGCAGTTCCGCGCCGCTGCCGGCCAGCTTGATGTTGCCGGCGCCATGTTGTGTGATGCTGACGCGGGCCGCGTGCAGGTCGCCGATTTCCAGGTCGCCCGAACCGCTCAGGTCGGCGTCCAGTTGTTGCGTGATGCCGCTGGCGCGGACGTTGCCGGCGCCTTCCATCGTGGCCGCCAGGCTGGCCGCCGCCAGCTGGCGCAGGTCGACGTCGCCGCTGCCGCCCACGCGCAGCTGGAGCAGCGGGGTCTGGCCGGCCGCCCGCACATTGCCGGCGCCGGCCGCGTTCAAGGCCAGTTGCGGGCCCTGGTAGCGTTCCAGCGTGACGTCGCCGCTGCCGGCCGTCTTCAGGCTGCTCAATGCGGGCAACGTGATGTGGATCAAGGGCGGCGGCGGCGCTTTGCCGAAATGAATGCTGATTCCGGCGCGCCGGCGCGCGTGCACGATCAGTGTGTCGCCGACGACAGTGGTGTCGATGTCGGCGAACAGCTTGCGCGGCCCGGATAGTTCCAGCGCGGACGCGCCCTGGGCGGTGACGGTGACGTTGTAGGGCACGTCCAGTTCGATCTTGCTGAAGGCGGCCAGCGCGCGCTGTTCGGTGCCGCTGGTGTTGTCGGCGGGAGCGGGGGAGGCGGCGGCCAGGACCAGGCCGCCGGCCAGCGTCAGGGTGGCGGCCAGGGCGCCGGTGGGGATCAGTCGATTCATGGTGGAGGTCTCGGGTTTGTCAGCGATGGACGAACAATAAGGCAAGCGCGCGCGGCCGGCCGCGGCAAAGAGACGGGCGCGCAAAAACGCGGGCTCAACTGCGTAATCGGAGACTTGAACGGTGACGCTATGACAAGACGCTGAGGGTGACGACGAGGGCGCGCCGCGACGGCGGCGGCCGGATCAGGCGATGAATTTTTCGTCGCGCGGCACTCGTCCGGCGAGCATGAGGATGATGAAGCCGACCAGCAACATCGCCGTGACGCCGGGTTCGGGCACGGGCGACAGCGGCGCTTTTTTCATTTCGGCGCGCGCCGCGGCGCCGCGCACTTGCAGGTAGACCGATGGCCGGCCGGCGATGGCCGGTGCCGGGTTGTACCAGACCGTGTTTTCCGGCGGCACGGCTTCCCAGTCGAGGCGGCTGTCGTCGTTGCGGTCCCATTCGAATTGGGCGTTGCCGGCCGCGATGGTGACGGTGGCGTGGTGCGGCGCGGCGACGGCGACGCCGCTGCTGAGCAGTAAGAATGTTGATGTCGTGATTATTATGGATTTCATCATATCCTCGCACCCGGTCGGGGTTGGCGTTTTGTGACGGCATGGCAATTAAATCATACTTGGTATCGAATTGATATTTTATTTTAATAATAGGCAAGCCGATTTTGCGAAGCTGTTGCTATTGATGAGTAAGCTTCATTTTTGCCGTGGCGTTGCCGATATAAAAGGAAGTGGCGCGGCGACGGGGCGGCGACAGGGCGCGGCAGGGGCGGGAAGTAGGCGTTTTCCGGGCGCGATGTCATAATGTCTGCAAGAACGATGCCGCGAGGGCAAATAGCCGGCCAGGAGGAAAAATGATCAGATACGTGGGAACCAAAAAAACCGATGAAGGCTCGGTGCTCTACATCTTTTTGATTAACGGTTTGCAAAAAGAGATACGCGAAGCGGCGCTCAAGCAATATCCGGGATGCTACGAAGCATTGCCGGCCACGGCCAAGGCCCGCATCAGCGCGAACCGGGCATGGATGTCGAAGCTGTAGCGCCGGTGCCGCGCCCAACGCCAGACGGGCGCCCGCGTGCCTGGCGCCATGCCGGCCTGCGCTGCTGCCTGCGCTATTGCCTGCTCGCGGCGCCGCTGTTGCCGGCGCTCGCGGCCGCGCAAACCGTGCCGACCACCTTCGGCACCATCATCGGCAACGGCGTGCTGTGCCGCGACCACACCGACAATTCCTATTATTATCAATATCTGGCGACGGCGTTCGGCCCGCCCTACAAGCACGACGCCGGCGCCTACTGGTTCAAGACCGACGGCGCCAATCTGTGGGGCCAGGAAGTGAGCGAGATGATC
>NZ_JANXMI010000289.1 GCF_025354735.1 Rugamonas sp. | reverse complement strand
TTGAGTGGCAAGTATACCTTGGAATGCGCAGTAGAAAAAAAGCTTCCCTCGGGAAGCTTTTTTTTCGTCCGGATTAACAGTCATGCCAGCCTGGCCTATCTTTGCCGAACATGACTCCGCCCCGACGCCGATCAAGCCCGAGTTCGCCGCCCCATGCGCGCCCCTCCGTCGCGCAACATTGCCGGGCATTCCACAAGAACATTAATTTTCCCATGTGGAAACTAAAAAACGCATTCCAAGGTATACTTGCCACTCAAGCTGGCCGCGACAACAGGCTGGCCGCCACTTTTCATATCGCGACCTCGACCATGTTACGACTCTCCAATATCCGCATCGGCGTGCGGCTGGCCATCGGCTTCGCCGCCGTCCTCATCCTGTCCATCATCGCCATCGCCTTCGCGCTGGTGAACGCGCGCGAAAACGCCGAGGCGACCAAGCGCATGATGGCCGAGCCGCTGACCAAGGAGCGCCTCGTCAACGACTGGTACACCCAGACCAGCGTCACCGTGGCCCGCACCATCTTGATGGGCAAGAGTTCCGACCAGACGCTGGCGGCGACCTTCGCCGACGTCATGGCCGACGGCTCGAAAAAGGGCAATGTGCTCAACAAGAAGATGGGCGAGCTGGCCAGTTCCGACGAGGAAAAAGCCATCTACCAGGCGACGCTGGCGGTGCGCGTCAAGTTCGTCGAATCGAAGCAGCAGCTGCTCGACGCGAATAAATCGGGCGACGCCGCCCTCGCCGCGAAAGTGTTCAGCGACACCTTCACGCCGGCCTCGGACGCCTATCTGGCCGGCATGCTGAAGCTGCAACAGTACGAACGCGGCGTGCTCGACCAGATGGCCCACGACGTCGAAGCGGCCACCAGCCGCAGCTTCAATTTGATCGTCGCCCTCAGCGCGCTGCTGGTGCTGCTGGGCGCGACCGGCGCCTGGCTGATCTCGACCAGCATCACCAAGCCGCTCGAGGCGGCCATCGCCGTCGCCGCCACCGTCGCCAGCGGCGACTTGCGCACCCACTTCGCGCAGGCCTCGCGCGACCAGATCGGCGACCTGATGCGCGCGCTGCACGCGATGAACGACGCCCTCGGCACCGTCGTCGGCGAAGTCCAGAGCGGCACCCAGGCCATCGCCCTCGCCTCCGGCGAAATCGCCTCCGGCAACCAGGACCTGTCCTCGCGCACCGAGCAGCAGGCCGCCGCGCTGGAAGAAACGGCATCGGCCATGGTGCAGCTGACCAGCACCGTCAAGCAAAACGCCGACAACGCGCGCCAGGCCAACGTGCTGGCGCAGAGCGCGTCCGAGATCGCCCAGAAGGGCGGCATGGTGGTGTCGCAAGTGGTCGACACCATGGGCTCCATCGACGGCTCGGCCAAGAAGATCGTCGACATCATCGGCGTCATCGACGGCATCGCCTTCCAGACCAATATCCTGGCCTTGAACGCGGCCGTCGAAGCGGCGCGCGCCGGCGAACAGGGACGCGGCTTCGCCGTCGTCGCCACCGAAGTGCGCAACCTGGCGCAGCGCTCGGCCGCCGCCGCCAAGGAAATCAAGGGCTTGATCGACGATTCGGTACAGCAGGTCGACATCGGCGCGCGCCTGGTGCAGCAGGCCGGCAGCACGATGGACGATGTCGTCGCCAGCGTGCGCCGCGTCACCGACATGATGGGCGAGATCACCGCCGCCAGCCAGGAGCAGAGCACCGGCATCGACCAGGTCAACATCGCGATCGCGCAGATGGACCGCGTCACGCAGCAAAACGCCGCGCTGGACGAGGAAGCGGCGGCCGCCGCCGACAGCATGCAGGAACAGGCGGCCGGCCTGGCGCGCGTCGCCGCCGGCTTCAGGCTGCATCAGGAACGGACCGCGCCGGCGCTGATGGCGCCGGCGAAAGCCAGCGCGGCCAAGCCGGCCCGGCTGGCTGCGGCCAAGCCGGCACGAGTCGCTGCGGCCAGGCCGGCCACTCCAGCGACCCGCACCGCGCCCCGCCTGTCGGCACGCAAAGCGCCGGTGCTCGCAACAGCCGCCAGCGCCGACGAGTGGGAAGAATTTTAATACTGCATAAATAATATAAACGATTTATACCGTATCAAAGCGAGCGGCGCCGGCACCGGCGCCGCTCCCTTTGACGTTTACAGCACCGTAAAACCGTGCGTGCCATCGCGCCCCAGCTGCGCCACCAGGCCGAACTCCCAATCCAGATACGCCTGCATCGCCTCGTCCTGATTGTCGGTGCCCTCGTACGGCCGCCGGTAACGGTCGATCAGCGGCGACGCCAGCCGGCCCGGCCGCGACTCCAGCGGCAAGCCGGCATCGGCCCAGGCCGACGTGCCGCCGGTCAGCACCAGCACCGGCGCCGCCGTCAGCGCCCGCAAATCGGCGGCCGCAAAGCGCGCCAGCGCGCTGCTGCCGCAAGTGAGCACATAGCGCTCCGCCGCCGGCAGGCGTCCCAGCACCGCCGCCAACTCCGAACGCAAGGCAAACCACGCGCCCGGAATATGCCGCTTCCGGTAATTCGCGCCCGACGTAAAGTCGAGCAGCGCGGTGCGCTCCGGCGACACGGCCAGCCAGTCCGACAGGGTCGCCGCGCTGATTTCCTCCACCTCCGGCGCCGGCGGCAGCGGCGCATGCCAGGCGCTGTACACATGAAAATCGGCGGCCCGCAGCTCGTCGACGACATACACCTCATGGTTCATCTGCCGCAGCCACGACGCCGTCAGGTTGGCGCGCACGCCGTCGCTGTCGGCCAGCACCAGCCGCGCGCCGCGCACCGGTGCGAACTGCTCGGTTTCCTGCACCAGCTGCCCGCCCGGCGCGCTGCGGAAGTGTTCAAGGCGGCCCTGCGCGAATTCTTCCGGACTGCGGATATCGAAAAAATATGTGGTGCGGCCGGCGTCCGCGTGCAGCCGCTCCAGCGCCGCGAAGGCCACGCGCAGCACGCCGGCGCGGTCGGCCAGCGCGCGCGCCGATTGCGCCGCCACCTGCCGCGTCGCCTCCGGCACCGCGCCATAGCGGCGCGACTGTCCGTGCTCAAGCTGCTGGCGCGCCAGTGTCCAGCCTATCGTCCCGTTGCGCAGCGCCGCCACCGGATTGGGCAAGCCCGCGTTAATCAAGGACTGCGCGCCGATGATGCTGCGCGTGCGGCCCGCGCAGTTGACGATCACGCGCGTGGCCGGATCGGGCGCCAGCGCGCGCGCCCGCAGCGCCAGTTCCGCGCCCGGCACGCTGATGCTGCCGGGGATGCTCATGGTCTGGTATTCGTCGTAGCGGCGCGCGTCGAGGATGACGATGTCGTCGCCGCCATCGATCAGCGCCCGCACTTCCTGCGCCGACAGCGACGGCGTGTGGCGCTCGGCCTCCACCAGTTCGCCGAAGGCCTTGCTGGGCACATTCACGTCGCGGAACAATTCGCCGCCGGCCGCGCGCCAGCCGGCGATGCCGCCATCAAGCTGCGCCACCTCGGTGTAGCCGAGCTGGCGCAGGCGCGCGGCGGCGGCCGGCGCCAGCCCTTCCCCGTCATCGAGAACGACGATGGGCACGTCGCGGCGCGGCAGCCTGGTGTAGGCATCGAGCTCGATGCGGCCGAACGGCAGGTTGGCCGCGAACAGCGGATGCGCCTGCGCATGCGGATCTTCTTCGCGCACGTCGAGCAGCGCGATTTCCTGCCGCGCCAGCAAGGCGTCGCGCACCTGCTGGTAGCTGCGCACGGGGATGGCCCGCGGGCCGGTGCTATCTGGATTCCTGGTCATAAGGTCGTGCTCCTTGCTAAGGTCAGCCGATGTTGGCATAGCCGGAACGGAAAGGCTTGCGGCCGCCGTCGGCGCTGAAGATGCTGCGGTCGACCGCGCCGATGTCGGCGCCGTAGACGTGGATGCCGATGGAGATGCGGTCGTCGTAGGCGTTGAATACCTGGTGGATGTCGCCCAGCGCCGGCGACACCGCCGCCACCGCGCCCGCCTCCAGCCGCAGCGGCGGGCCGTCCGGCGCCAGCGTGCCGTCGGCGCCGCGCACATAATCCTGCGACACTTCCGCGCCGCGCAGCAGGCCGACCAAACCCCATACCGTGTGGTCGTGGATCGGCGTCGATTGGCCCGGTCCCCAGACGAAGCTGAGCACCGAAAAGCGCGCCGCCGGATCGCGGTACAGCAGGTACTGCCGATAGTGGCGCGGGTCCGGCAGCGCGGCGCTTTGCGGCAGCCAGTCGTCATGCGCCAGCAGCTCGCGCAGCAGCGCCGAACCCCGCTCGACGATGCGCTGCTCGCCCGCGTCCAGCAGCGGTTCGAGGCCGTCGATAAAGTGCCGCAGCCGTGGCGGCGTGTCAAAACCCAGTGCTTGAACCATCTGCGTCTGCTCCATTCAGGCGGCCTGGCGGCGCGCCGCCGTGTTGCGGTTTTCCGGCACGTCCAGGCCCAGATGGCCGCGCAGGGTGCGGTGCTCATAGTCGCGCCGGAACAGGCCGCGCTGCTGCAGCACCGGCACCACTTCGGCGACAAAGGCGTCGAGCTGGCGCGGCAGCGATTCGAACAGGATAAACCCATCGGCCGCGCCGCCCACGAACCAGCGCTCGATCGCGTCGGCCACCTGGACGCCGGTGCCGACGAATTCCAGGCGCGGGCTGGCGTGGCGCAGCGCGGCCTGGCGCAGCGTCAGCCCCTCCTCGCGCGCGGTCCGCATGATGCGCTCGGACGCGCTGCGGTTGCTCTCGGCGCCGAAGCGGGCGATGTCTGGAAACGGTTCGTCGAGCCCATACTGGCCCAGGTCATGCTCGTTGAACGAGCGCGCCAGCGCCACCAGCGCGTCCTCGATGCGAACCAGCGCCAGCGCCTCGCCATACAGCCGCCGCGCCTCCTCCTCGCTGCGGCCGACGATGGCGCGCAGCGCCGGCAACACGCCCAGCTTGTGCGCCGGCCGGCCCAGCGCCGCCGCCCGCTGCTTGATATCCGCATAATAAGCCTGCGACGAGTCGAACGACGAGCCTTCCGTGAAAAACGCCTCGGCATAACGGGCCGAAAAATTGCGGCCGTCTTCCGACGCGCCGGCCTGGAAGATCACCGGTTGCCCCTGCGGCGAACGGCTGATGTTGAGCGGCCCGCGCACCGAGAAAAAATCGCCGTGGTGGTTCAGCGCATGCAGCTTGGACGGATCGAGGAACTGGCCGCTGGCCTTGTCGCGCACCAGCGCATCGTCTTCCCACGAATCCCACAGACCCTGCACGGTCTGCACATGCTCGGCCGCGATGCGGTAGCGTACCTCGTGCGGCGGGTGTACCGGCTTGCCGTAGTTTTCCGCGCTGCCGGACAGCCACGACGTCACCACATTCCATCCGGCGCGGCCACGGCTGATGTGGTCGAGCGACGCGAACTGGCGCGCCACCGTGTATGGCTCGCTGTAGCTGACCGTCAGCGTCGCCACCAGTCCGATGTGGGTGGTGGCGGTGGCGATGGCCGACAAGATCGTCAGCGGCTCGAAGCGGTTCAGATAGTGCGGGCTCGATTTCTCGGTGATGTGGACACTGTCGGCCACGAACAGGAAATCGAACTTGCCCGCTTCGGCCACGCGCGCCTGGCGCAGATAGAAATCGATGTCGGTGCTGGCGCAGGGGTCGGCGTCCGGATGGCGCCAGTCGCCCCAGCCGGGGCCAACGCCATGGAGGATGAAACCAAGTTTGATTTGCCGCTGCGGTGTGCCATGCGTCGTGCTGTACGTTGCGCTCATGCTGTCTCTCCTTGAATGAAATGTCAGGCGGGCCGGAACAGGGTCGCGTCTACCAGGCGGCTGGCGTCGACGCGGCGCGGAAACAGCCTGGCTTCGAAAAATGTGTCGGCCACCTGCTGCAACTGGCCGACGATCTGCGCGTCGAGCGCGCGCAATTGCGGCCGGTCGCGCGCCACCACCAGCTTCACCACATCGGCTGGCAGTTTGGTCAGCCGCTGGAACACGCGCGCGTATTCGTCGGGATGCGCGTTGGCCCACAGGTTCGACAGCGCCAGCCGTTGCAGCACGTCCGCCAGCGCCGCGCGCTTGCCGGCGTCGGCCAGCGCGGCGTCCGACGCGGCGATCAGGCCGATGCCGGAATTGATGCCGACGCCGTCGCGCAGCACGCGCGCGCCATGGATTTCGGCGCTGGCCTGGTAGGTGCCGAAGGTGGCCCAGGCCTCGATCTTACCGCTCGAGAAAGCGACTGCGGCGTCGCCCGGCAGCATGAAGCCGGTCGTCACCTCGTCCGGATGCAGGCCCGCTTCGCGCAGCGCGCCAAACAGCAGGTAGTGCGCGACGCTGCCGCGTGCCGACGACACGATGACGCCGCGTCCCTTCAGGTCCGCCACCGTCTTGATCGGAGAGCCCGGCGGCACCAGTATCGCCACGCCGGCCGGCGACGTCACGCTGGCCGCCACCACCTTCACGCGCGCGCCGCCGGCGGCTGCCGCCAGCGCCGGCGTATCGGCCGCCATCGCGGTATCGACATCGCCCGACACCACCGCCTCGAACAGCGGCGCCGCGCCCTGGAAGCTGGCCCACTCGATCTTGTACGGCACGCCGCGCAGCGCGCCGGCCGCTTCGGCCTTGGTCTGCAGCAGGTGGACCTGATCGCCCAGCACCAGCGTCACCCTGGACAGATCCGGCGCGGCGCCAACCGCACCCGCGACGGCGGGCGTTGCCGCCTTGCCGCAGGCGCCCAGCAAGGCCGCCGCCGGCAACAGCGCCAGCATGCGGCGCAAGCGATTCGGATCAGAAGTCATACGTCACCTTGCCGTAGTAATAGGCGCCGCTCGGGGCGAACGGCGACGGCCCGTAATAGAAGCTGTTGCCGCCGGAGTTGACGTCGCCCGGGCCGTTTTTATCGGGCCGCACGTTGAACAGATTGGCCGCACCCAGGGTCAGCTTGGCGCGCCTGGTGACGGCATACGTCACATCGAGATCGCTCAGCCACTTGGCGCCGAAGTGGTAATCCTGCGCGCGGTTGGCGGTGGTCTGCCAGGTGTAGGCGTCGTAGCGCGTCGTTTGCAAATTCGCTTCCAGCGCGCCGATGAACCAGCGCGCCGACAGAATCAGCTTGGTGCGCGGTGACGCCGTCAGGTCGCCGATGCCGCCGCCGGCCGAATAGCCGAACCACACCGAGCTGCCGCCCGGATTGGCGCCCAAGGCCGTGATCTGCGACGGCGTCGCGTTGATCCTGGTGATCGACGTGTGGTTCCAGTTGACCGCCGCGCCCCAGCGCACGAGGCCATAACGGCCGTAGTCGCCGGTGGCGTCGGTCACCACATCGAGGCCGCTGGTGCGCGTATCGACGCCGTTGGCGAAATACTGTATCCACTCGCTGCCGGTCAGGCCGGCCGCCTTCAGCGTGGGCACGAACGCGGGACCGAACATATAGCCGGTGCGGATGATGCGGTCCTTCACCGACACCTGGTAGCCGTCGAGCGTGAGGTTGACATTGTCGGCCGGCTTGAACACGGCGCCCAGGCCGAAGTTGAGCGACTTTTCCGGCTTCAAATCCTGTGCGCCGAAGCGCCGCGCCAGCGCCGAATCGTTCAGCAGCAGCTTGGACAAACTGGGACCGACTTCGCCGGTGACCGGATTGATGTTGGTGCGGTTATCGGTCTGCGAATAGCCGATCTGCGTCAGCGACGGCGCACGGAAACCCGAACCGACCGTGCCGCGTATCGCGAACGCCGGCGAGAAATCGTAGCGGCTGTTGATCTTGCCGCTGGTGGTGTTGCCGGCGCTGTCGTTGTAATGTTCGGCGCGCACCGCGCCGTCGACGAACCACTGCTCCAGCGGATAGAAACCGATGTCGTTATAAATGGCCAGCACGTTGCGCTTGACGCGCGCCGCGTCGGCCGGCGCCAGCGCCACGCCGGCCTGGGCGCCCACCGCCGCCGGCTTGCCGACATTCGGATTGCCTTCCTGGTCGCCCGGCTGGAACACATAGCCGCCGTTGATGTAGCCGAGCGGCTCGCCCGCATACGTGGTGAAGCGCTCGGCGCGCTCTTCCACGCCCCACGACCATTGCAGCGGCTTTTTCAGGCCGATGTCGACGGCGCGCGTGAAGTCGGCGTTGGTGGTCCACTGCTCGAACTGATACACGGCGAGGTCGTCGAAGCTGGTCGGAGAGGCCGGTCCCAGCGAGGGATTCGACGTCAAATTGCTGTACTGGCGCGCGCGGTTCTTGCCGTAGCCGGTGTTCAGGTCCCAGTTCCAGCCGGCCGCGCGGCCGCGCGCGCCGACGTTGAGCTGGAAGTCCAGGGCGCTCATATTATTGATGGCGAAATAGCCGTCCGGGTAAAGCTGGTCGATGGTGGCCAGGCCGTTCGGGCGGCGGAAGTTATTCCCGGCCACCGTGTTGCGGGTGCCCAGCGTGCCGAAGGCGTAGAGCACCGTGTCCTTGTCGTAGGACTTCTCGGCGTTGACCGCGACGTCGTAGGATTCGATGCCGGGATCGCCGTTGTGGGCGCCGTCGCGGTTCCAGCTGGCGTTCTTCGGATTCGACGCCGGCGAGTAGGCCACCAGGTTCGTCGACGGGAAGTTGTCCCACGACTGGCCGCGCTTGCGGGCCGCCGCGCCGAGGTGCAGGTAGCCGTCGTCGCCGAGCGCGAAACCGGCGTCGCCTTCGACCTTGCTGTTATCGCGGTTGCCCTGCCCTTCCTTGAGCTGGCCGTAGCCGGCCGCGATTTCGCCGCCGTGGTTGCCGGCTTTGAGGATCACGTTGACCACGCCGGCCACCGCGTCCGATCCGTACTGCGCGGCCGCGCTGTCCTTCAGCACTTCGATGTGGTCGATGGCGCTGAGCGGTATCGTATCGAGGTCGATCGCGTTGACGCCGCTGGTGTCGCCGCCGCCGTTGGTCAGCAGCGCGGAATTGTGGCGCCGCTTGCCGTTCACCAGCACCAGCGTGTAGGCCGGCCCCAGTCCGCGGTTGCTGACCGGCCGCACCACCGAATTGACGCCGGCCTGGTTGGTCCCGAAATTAAACGACGGCAGCAGCCGCGCCAGCGCCTCGGCCAGTTCGGCGCGGCCGGTGTGGATCAGCTGCTCGCCGCTGATAACGTCGATCGGCGCCGGGCTGTCGGCCACGGTGCGCGCCTCGCCGCGCACGCCGGTGCTGACCACCACGTCCTGCACCTGGCCGACGCTGGTTTGCGCCGAAGCGGCCGCGCCGCCCAGCAGGCCGGCGGCCAGCAGCGCCAGTCGCAAAGTGTGAAGTGCCGGTACCGCCGATTGATACGATGAATGCCGCATGCGTGATTTCCCTTTGATGGTTTTTTTATGATGTGCGTCGTGTCGTCGCGTTTCGTGAAATTCAGGCCAGGTAGCGCGCGAAGCTGCGGTCCCACAGCGGCGTGACGTCGAGCCGCCGCGCCAGCAGGCCGGCGTCGGCGAAGACATCGGCCACCTGCTGCTGCGAGCGGATCGCCGCGTCATCCACCGCCGTCAGGCGATAGGGCTGGCTGCGCGCGCTGACCTGATTCAAAAACAGCTGCGGCGGCACGCCGGCCAGCTGGCCGCTCTTTTGCGCCCATGGCTGTGGATTGCGGTTGATCCAGTCATAGACCTTGGCCAGCCGTTGCAGGTAGTCGCCGATGGCCGCGTGCTTGAGCGGATCAGCGATGGCGCGGGTCGACGCGCTGATGACGTAATTCCCTGACAGGTAGCCGTCGGCGGTGCGCAGCACGCGCGCGCCCTGGTTCTTGGCCAGCTCCACCACCAGTCCGTAGATGACCCAGGCGTCGAGCTGCCCGCTCTGGAACGCGGCCAGCGCATCCTGCGGCGCCAGCGCCACCGGCTCGATATCCTTGAAACCCAGGCCATGCTCCTTGAGCAGCTTGAGCAAAAAATAATGCGACGTCGTCGAGCGTGCATAGCCGATGCGCTTGCCCTTGAACTGCGCCGCGTCGGTGATGGCGGAATTTTTCGGCACCAGTACCACCTGGTTATTCACGTCGCCGCGCAGCACCGCGATCACCTTCAGCGACGCGCCGCCGGCGGCCGCGAAGATCGGTGGAATCTCGCTCATGCTGCCGCAGTCAAGCGCATCGGCCGACAGCGCCTCGACGATCAGATTCCCGGCCGCGAATTCGGCCAGCGCGGTCTTGTACGGCAGGTCGGCGACGCCGGCCTCGTTGAAGTAATACGAATCGCCGCCCTTGTAGACGCCGACGCGCAGCGTGGTGTCGCGCAGCCGCAGCGCGGCGGCGCGGGTGGCGCTGCTCCAGCCACCCAGCAGCGCGGCCAGTCCGGCGCCGGCGCCGAGGCGCAGGCCGCGTTGCAGAAATCGGCGGCGAGCGCCGCCCTTCGAAGTGATCGAATCCATTTTCAAACCTGTTGTGTGATGTTGGGGTTTAGGGCGCGGGCGCTTCCGAGACCAGCGCGATGCGCGCGTAGCCGGCGTCGTTCAGGGCGCCCATGGTTTGCACGATGCGGCCATAGGCCAGCGACTGGTCGCCGCGAAGATGGATGCGGCGTTCCTTGTCGCCGCCCGCCTCCGCCGCCATCAGCGCCAGCAGCTGACCAGGGCCGGCGGCGGTCTGGTTGACGTAGACCGTGCCGGCGGCGTCGATGCTGACGACGATGGGCGGCTTCGGCTCTTCCAGCGGCCTGGCGTTCGACGTCGGCAGGTCGACCTTGACGCCGGCCGTCATCATCGGCGCCGCCACCATGAACACGATCAGCAGCACCAGCATCACATCGACCAGCGGCGTCACGTTGATGTCGCTGACCGGGCCGACGCGGTGCGATGGGCCGGACGATAATTTAGCGCCCATGTCAGGCTCCCGCCGCCAGCGGCGTGACGTTGCCGCCAGCGCGTTCGCCACGCTCGCCACGTTCGCCACGTTCGGCGCGTTCAGCCTTGGCCGGCGCCGCCTCGCCGCCATCGGTCAGCACCACGCCGGCCTCCAGTTGGCGCGACAGCTGCACTTCCACCAGCCCGACCAGCGTCGCCAGCCGGTGCGCATAATTATTCAGGTCGCCCGAGGCACGGTTGTAGGCGACGACGGCCGGTATCGCCGCCACCAGTCCGAGCGCGGTGGCCAACAGCGCCTCCGCGATCCCCGGCGCCACCACCGCCAGGCTGGTGTTGTTGGACGCGGCGATGCCCTGGAACGCGTTCATGATGCCCCACACGGTGCCGAACAGGCCGACGAAGGGCGCCACCGATCCCACCGTGGCCAGGACCGACAAGCCCTTTTGCAGCTGTTCGATTTCAACGCTGCTGGCGATCTGGCCGACCCGGTTGACGCGCTCCTTCAAACTGTCGCGGCCCGCCGCATCGGCATGCAGGTGCTGGCGGTGGCTGGTGTGCCATTCGTCGGTGATGGCGTGATAGATGCGCGCAAACGGATCCTGCGCCTGCAGCTTCAGTTCCTGGCTCAAGCGACCCAGCGTGCGCTGGCCGGACAGCGCGGCGCTCCAGCCGTCGGCGCGCCGGCGCAGGCTGGAAAAGCGCAGCAGTTTGTCGATGATGACGCCCCAGCTGGCCAACGACGCCAGCGCCAGTATGACGAGGATGGTCTTGACGATGAAGTCGGCCTGCTGGAACAGCGCCAGCGGCGACAGGTGTGCGGCGAGGTGCGAAGGATTCATGTACGGCTCCTGAAGTTGGCTGACGATTTAATTAATTTTGAAGACGATGTTCCCGGCCAGCAGATAACTGCTGCCGCCCAGATCGGGCAGCCGGGGAAATGGCGCGGCGCGGCGGATCGCTTCGCGCGCGGCGTCGTCCAGCGCTTCCACGCCGGACGACTCGATGTCGAACGAAACCAGCGCGCCCTGCGGATTGAGCGTGAGGCGGTAAGCGACCCGGCCCTGCTGGTGGCGCATCTTCGCTTCGCGCGGATAATCGGCATTGCTGTTGATGCGCGCGTAGACCTGGTTGACGTAATCGGTCGGTATGCCTTCGGTCGCAATCTGCCTGGGCGCCGCTGTCGCTGCTGGCGGCGCCGGCGGCTGCGCGGGCGCCGACGCCACCGGCGTCACCGGCCCGACAGGCGCGGCCTGCACCGGCGCGGCGGGCGGCGTGTAGCTTTCCGCCTGCGCCGCCGAAGACTGCACCGTCTTCGGCACCGGCACCGATGGCGCGACCGGCCTGGGCGGCGCCAGCGCCAGCGGCTTGTCAGCCACCGGCTGCGGCTGCGGCTGCGGCGGCGTCAGCTCCGGCTTGGGTTCCGGCCGCAGGCGGATCAGCTCCACCACCGGCGGCACGGCCGGCACTGTGACCACGCCGCTGGACCAGGCCCATATCGCCAGCAGCGCCGCGCCGTGCAGCGCCAGCGAGGCGGCCGTGCCGGGCCGGCGCAGCCACGCGGCTCGCGCCGCACCGGGAAGTATCAACGGCGGCATCGGCGACGCCGGCGCGTAAGCCGTCGCCGGCGCGGCGTGGTTTTCGGCCGCGTAGCCATCCTGCAAAGTCATCGTGGCGGTGGACATGGTGTGCTCCTTCGATTAGTCGAACAGGTCCGGCTCTTCGCGGGTGATGACGTCCCACAGCGGCTGGAAACTGAACCAGCCGCCGGCGTCCGAACCGATCTGCTTCGCCGTGTGCAGCGCGACGTCGTGCGGTATCGGCCTGGTCGGACCGGCCGCCTCAGACAGCAACTGCGCCTGCGCCGCGTTCTCGAACGCGATGTAGCGCCACACCGCCGATTCGACCGACGCGCCCACCGTCAGCAGGCCGTGGTTTTGCAGGATCACGCCCTTGCGCGGCCCCAGCGCGGCGGCGATGCGCTGCCCCTCGCTGGCGTCGAGCACCACGCCGCTGAAGTCGGCGAAGATCGCGTGGTCTTCATAGAACGCGCAAGAATCCTGCGTCAGCGGCGCCAGCAGGCGACCCTGGGCGGCGAAGGCCTTGCCATACAGGCCGTGCGAATGGGCCGCCGCGATCACGTCCGGCCGGGCCTTGTGCAGTTCCGAATGGATGGCGAAGGCGGCGCGGTTGAGCGGGCCGTCGCCCTCCACCACCTTGCCGTCGTGGCTCACCAGAATCAGGTCGGAGACGCGGATATGGCCGAAGTAAACACCGGCCGGATTGACCCAGAAGTGATCGGGCCATTCGGGATCGCGCGCCGTGATGTGGCCCGCGCCGCCCATGTCGTAGCCGTAGCGCGCGAACAGGCGGAACGACACCGCCAGCCGCTCCTTGCGGTGCTGGCGTTGCGCTTCCAGCGTGGGCAGCGGCGGCGGTTCGGCGAAGATGATATTGCCGTTGGCGTCGCGCGGCGCGCCGTAGATGGCGGGACGCGGCACGGCCTTGCCGACCGGGCGCAAATGGGGCCGCGACAGCGGCGCCGAATACAGGGGTGATGAGCTGCTCATATGGCTTCCTGAATGTATAGATTGGTTGTCAGTTCCTGGTCGCTAATAACCACGGGCCGTATCGACCACGTCGTCCAGCGGCGCGCCGCTGCGGAAGCGCTCCAGGTTGTGCAGGAATTTGTCGATCAGCGCCGGCACGATCTGTTCGGTGCTCGG
Source organism: Rugamonas sp. (assembly GCF_025354735.1). Classification (GTDB taxonomy): domain Bacteria; phylum Pseudomonadota; class Gammaproteobacteria; order Burkholderiales; family Burkholderiaceae_D; genus Rugamonas. The sequence goes on along the minus strand of NZ_JANXMI010000289.1, from coordinate 19,544 downwards.
CGAAATATGCGGCGACAGCCGCACGCGCGGATGGCCGTACAAGGCATGGCCCGGCGGCAGCGGCTCGGGATCGGTCACGTCCAGCGTCGCCAGCGACAGCTGCTGCCGGTCCAGCGCCTCGAGCAGCGCGTCGTGGTCGACCAGATCGCCGCGCGCGATATTAATCAGGTGCAGGCCGGGCTTGGCGTGCGCCAGCGCGGCGCGGTCGATCACGTGGCGGGTGGCGGCGGTCGACGGCGCGGCCAGCACCAGATGGTCGGCGCACGCCAGCAGTTCCTCGATGCTGGCCGCGCGCCCCACGCCATCGACGCCGAACGGCGCGGCGGAGCGGCGCAAGGCCACCACGCGCATGCCCAGTGCCAGCGCGCTGCGCGCCAGCGCCGCGCCGATCGAGCCGAAGCCATACAGCCCCAGCGTGCTGCCGCGCACCAGCGCCAGCGAACGGCGGCGCCAGTCGGCGGCTTCGTGCAGCCAGATGTCGGGCATCTGCTTGGCCGCGCCGAAAATGGCGGCCAGCGCATATTCGGCGACGGCGCCGGAGGCGGTGCCGCGCGCCGACGTCACCACCGGGCCGTCGAACAGCCACGCCGGGTAGTAGTCGATGCCGACCGACGCCAGTTGCACCCAGCGCACCGCGCTCCAATTCGGCGGCGCCGGCGTGTGCAACAGCGTCTGCCCTTTCGGCGCCGGCAGCGCGAACAGCACGCCGGCGCCGCGCGGCAGCGCCGTCAGCGGACCTGGCGCCAGGTCATGCACGGTCACGCCGGCGCGCTGCGCCAGCACGGCGTTGACCTTGGGGTCGAACTGGCTGGCCACGGCCAGTTGACGTTGCGGTGTGCTCATCGGCCGCTCCGTTCAAGCCGCGAGGCGCGCGGTCGAAGCATCGGCCGCCGCTTCACGTTCGGCCACGGCGGCGCGCACCAGCGGGATCAGTTCGCGGCCGTATTGCAGCGCATCCTGAATTGGATCGAAGCCGCGGATCAGGAACGTCGTCACGCCCAGCTCCCAGTATTGAAGCAGCGCGTCGCGCACCTGTTCCGGCGTGCCGACCAGGCCCGTCGAATTGCCGGCGGCCTTGGTCAGCGCGGCGATGCCGGTCCACAGCCGCTCATCGACGATTTTTCCCTGCGCGGCGGTGGCCAGCAGCCGCTGCGAGCCGACGTTCTGCGGCTGCTGCGGGCGTTTGTTGAAGTGGGCGTTCTGCCTCACGCGCTCGGTGGCGGTGGCGAGGATGGCGTCGGCCCTGGCCCATGCCTGCTCCTCGGTCGCGGCCAGTACGGGCCGCAGCGACAGGCTGAATTTGATATGGCCGGCGCGGCCGTGGCGGGCGGCGGCGGCGCGCACGCGGGCGATGGTTTCGCCGACCTGCGCCAGCGATTCGCCCCACAGCGCGTAGACGTCGGCGTGCTTGCCGGCGACGTCGATGGCGGCGTCGGACGAGCCGCCGAAGTAGACCGGCAGATGGCCGTCGCGCAGCGGCCGCACGCCGGCGTTCTGGCCCTTGATGCGGTAGTGCGCGCCCTCGTGGTCGAACGGGCCCTCCGAACTCCATGTTTTTTTCACGACGTCGAGATATTCATCGGTGCGCGCTTAGCGCTGGTCGTGGTCGAGATGATCGCCGTCGCGCTGCTGTTCGGTGTCGTCGCCGCCGCTGATGACGTGGATCGCCACCCGGCCGTCGCTGAACTGGTCGAGCGTGGCGAACTGGCGCGCCGCCAGCGTCGGCGCCACGAAGCCGGGACGGTGCGCCAGCAGGATGCCGATAGTATCGGTCTGCGCGGCGATGTGCGAGGCGACCTGGAAGCCGTCCACCGACGCGCTGCTGTGCGCCACCAGCACGCGGTCGAAGCCGGCGTATTCGTGGGCGCGCGCCACCGCGCCGAGGAAGGCCTTGTTCACCACGGGGCCTTGCGGCAGCAGGGTTTCCGATACTTCCTGGGTGGCGCTGAAACCGATAAATTCGATGCTCATGATGCTTCCTTTACGGTGAGTGGGGCGAGGTTGGTGACTGCGGTGACTGCGGCTTGCTTGCTGACGTTGTGGCCCGCGGCGGCGAACGCGGCGCGTCCGCTGTTGATTAAAATAGTGTCGTTCTGCGGCGTGTGTATGCGGCTGCACAGCACATCGCGGTAGTGGCGTTGTAGCCGATTGGCGCGCGACAGGCCGGGGTTGCCGCTCAATTCGATGGCCTTTTCCACCACCGCGATGGCCTGATTCGTCACCAGGTATTTGACGCGGAAGGCATCGGCCGGCGCGATGCGGCCGTCGGCGGCGGCGTCGATCAGCACCCGGTTCGAGAACAGCCACGTATCGAGCTGGCCCAGCGCCTCCTGAAAGCGCGGCAGGCTGGACAAGGGCGCGCCCAGGTTGGCCGGCACGCGCCCGGCCAGCCAGGCGGCCAGCCAGTCGCGCGCCGAGCGCGCCACCGCGTTGTACAGCGACGATAGCAGCACCGACATCCATACCAGCTGCACGGCGTCGAGATCGGGCGCGGCGCCGGCCGGCGACACATCGACCGCGTGATCGAGCGGTACCAGCACCTCGTCGAAGATCACGTCATGGCTGCCGGTGGCGCGCATGCCGAGATGGTCCCAGCTTTCGACAATGCGGATACCCGGCGTGTCGCGGTGCACCAGCCAGCTGCCGACCAGCGGTTGATCGTCGTCGCTGCGGGCCCACACGGCCAGCCAGGTCAGGCGCGGTATGCCGGTCGAATACATTTTGCGGCCGCTGAGGCGCCAGCCTTCCGGCGTGCGGCGGGCGATGGTGTCCGGCAGGCCGCCGCGCGCCGGCGTGCCCAGTTCCGGCTCGACCCGCAGCGCGTTTATCAGCGCGCCGTCGCGCAGCGTGTCGGCGATGACGCGCTGGCGTAGATGCGGCGGCCAGTTGTTAGCCGTCTTGGACGAGGCGTGGTGCAGATACTGCATCGTCAGCACCAGCGCCGTCGAGGGTTCGCCGCGCGCGACGGCGGCGATCACGCGCGCCGTCTGGGCCAGGCTGGCGCCAAGGCCGCCGTGGGCGGGCGGCACCGTCAGGCCAAGCAGGCCCAGTTCATGCAGGCGCTCGAAATTCTCGTGCGGGAAGCTGGCGTCGCGGTCGTGGCGTTCGGCGCTGGCGGCGAATTCGGCGCTCACCCGCTCCAGCAGCGCGGCGAATTCGGCGCTGTCGAGCTGGTGCGGCGCCGGTGCGGCCGGCAGGCGGTGGACAGAGGTCGACATGGTCAGCTCCGGGCGATGCTCAAGTTGAAGGAAGGCGCGAAGGGCGCGTCGGCGCGGGCATGGTCGGCATCATCGGCGTGGTCGTCACCATTGCCGGCGGCGCCATCGGCGGCGGCCGGCTCGAGGTCAACGCCCAGCAGTTGCAACAGCTGCGAGCGCACGCGCTGGAATTCGCCCCGCTCGGCGCTGCGCGGTCGCGGCTGGGCGATCGTGATGTCGGCCACGATGCGGCCCTGCTCCAGCACCAGCACGCGGTCGGCCAGCAGCACCGCCTCGTCGACGTCGTGCGTCACCAGCAGCACGGCGGGCCGGTGCCGGCGCCATAACGTCAGGATCAGCTGGTGCATGCGGATGCGGGTCAGCGCGTCGAGCGCGGCGAACGGTTCGTCGAGCAGCAGCAGCTGCGGTTCGCGCAGCAGCGCGCGGGCCAGCGCCACGCGCTGCGCCTCGCCACCGGACAGCGTGGCAGGCCACGCGTTTTCGCGATGGGCCAGTCCCACTTCTTCCAGCGCCTGGAGGGCGCGTTCGCGCGTCCGCTCCAGCTTCATGCCCAGCGTGACGTTGCGCCACGCGCGCTTCCACGGCATCAGGCGCGGCTCCTGGAACACGGCGGCGCGCGCCTGCGGCACATCCAGCGTGCCGGAGGTGATGCGGTCCAGTCCCGCCAGCGCCCGCAGCAGCGTGGTCTTGCCGGAACCGCTGCGGCCCAGCAAGGCGACGAATTCGCCGGCGCCGATATCGATATTGAGCTGATCCAGTATCAGGTTGGCGCCGAAACGCTTGCTCAGTCGGCGCGCCTGCACGGCGGCCGGCGACGACGCGGCATCAGCCGGCGGCAGCGGCCAGGCGGCGCGCTTGATGGCGGCTGCGTTGGCGGAGTTGGTGACATTGGTGACATTGGTGGCGTTGGCTGCGCCAGTGGCGTTGGCCACCTTGGCGCTGCGCGCCGGCGCACCGGCCAGATCGAATTCCATGGTTTGCATGTTCAGTCCTTGATGAAGGTAGGACGCCAGGCCAGCGCGTAGTGTTCGATCAGGCGCACCAGCAGGTCGGTGGCCAGGCCGAGCAGGCTGTAGACCAGCAGGCAGACCACGATGACGTCGGTGCGCATGAAGTCGCGGGCGTTGTTAATCAGGTAGCCCAAGCCGGCGCTGGCGTTGATCTGCTCCACCGCCACCAGCGACAGCCAGCCGACGCCGAGCGAGTAGCGCAATCCGATCAGGAACGACGGCAAGGCGCCCGGCAAGATCACGTGCACGATCAGCTGCGGATAACTGAGGCCGAACAGCCGCGCCGCTTCCACCAGCTTGGCGTCGATGCCGCGTATGCCGCTGTACAAAGTCAGGTACATCGGGAAGGTGGTGGCGAAGGCGATCAGCGCGATCTTGGTCAGTTCGCCGATGCCGAACCACAGGATGAACAAGGGCACCAGGCCGAGAAAGGGCAAGGTGCGCGCCATCTGCATGGTGGAGTCGACGGCGGCCTCGCCCCGGCGCGACAGCCCGGCCACCAGCGCCAGCGCGGTACCGAGCGACAGCGACACGGCCAGCCCGGTGGCGACGCGGCCCAGCGACACCAGCACGTTGCGCCCCATCTCGCCGGAGACCACCAGGTCGGCCAGGGCGGCGGCGATCTGCGACGGCGCGGCGAGGATGCGTTCGGGTAGCAGGCCGCTGCGGGAGGCGATTTCCCAGGCCGCCAGCAACAGCAGCGGCGTGGCGGCGCGCTTGAGCGCGGACAGCAGCAGGGCGGCCAGCGCGGAGGGCGCGGCGCGCGGCGCATCGGTGGCGACGGTGGCGGAGGTGAAGGCTGACATGGTGATGCATCCCTATCTCGTGGCTCGGATGAGCCGTTGAAATCAAGTATAGGGAGAGAATAATTATGCGAAAACTAATTGTTTCGTCTTTCGATATATGATTTTTAAGAATAATCACAAATCATCGAAACTTACTGCGGCGGGTGCGCAGAGCGGCCCGCCCCGTCCATTCTAGTGAAGAACGGGGTCGCAGCGAAGCCGCAAAAAGGTATATCGATATGCGCGTTCAGCGCGCTTTTCTGGCGCGGCGCGGCGCAAAGGCGCGCGTCACGGCGTCGGCGAAGAAGTCGATCGCGGCTTGCAGCGGGCCGGCCGGCTGCTGCTGCACCAGCCAGATGTCGAGCACCGGCTTGAAGTCGGCCACGGCCACGATATCGAGCCGGGCCCGCAGCGCGCTGCGCTCCAGGATGGGGCGCGGCACCAGGCCCAGTCCGACGCCGTTCGCCACCAGCCCCAGTTGCAGGTCGGTGCCGAAGGTCTCGAGATTGATCTTGAAGTTCAGGCCCTGCTGCGCCAGCGCGCGGGCCAGGCCGGCGCGGAAGCCGCAGCCGTCGGGATTGAGCACCCAGCCGATATCGTCGATGTCGCGCAGCCGGTAGCTGCGCTTGGGCATGGCGCCGCTGGCCGCGACCACCACCAGTTCCATGCTGCCGAGGGTGCGCCCGCTCAGCCCGTCCGGCAGCACTTTGGTGGACGGGAACAGCGCGATGGCGGCGTCGCTCTGGCCGGCGGCGACGCGCTCGACCAGTTGTGCGCCCCAGCCGGTGGCGACCTCGGTGTGCAAGCCGTCGAAGGCCGCGTTCAGTTGCTGCAGGGTGTCGAGCAGCACGACGTCGCCGATGGTCTGGATCACGCCGACGCGGAAGGTGCCGGTCGGGGCCTGCCCCGCCAGCGCCAGATCGCGCAGGCGCTCCACTTCCAGCAGCACCTTGCCGCATTGCGCATAGACCTGGCGCCCCATGGGGTTCGGACGCGGCGGCTTGACGCTGCGGTCCAGCAGCGCCACGCCCAGGTCCTGCTCGAAGTTTTGCAGGCGGCGCGTGATGGCCGACTGCGTCATGCCCAGTGCTTGCGCCGCCGCGCTGACCGACTGCTCGCGCACGACGGCGACGAAGGCGCTGATGTCATCTATTTTCATACTGGTTCAAGGGCCGATGCAAACAGCCGCCATCTTAGCGCTTATTCGACTCAGGCGCGACCCAGGCGCGACCCAAGATCGGCCCAAGTACGACCCAAGCGCGACCCGGGCGGCCTGATCGTCCGGCCCCGAAGATGTAATTGACGGCGGCCGCGCTGCCGCGGGCCGCCGGCGTTACGGCATAAATCATATAAACGATTTATACCAAAGTCGATTCCACCGTCAGGCCGATGCCGTCTTCGCCGCCGCTGCCGGCACCGTGGCCGCCGCCGGCCGCCGTATCAGCATGACGATGGCGGCCGCCACCAGGCAGGCCGCGCCGGCCGCGAACAGCGCCGGGTTATAGGTCATCATCAGGGTGCGCACGCGGCCGGCGCCGAAGGCCGCCGTGGCCGCGCCCAGCTGGTGGCCGGCGAAGATCCAGCCGAACACCATGCCGGCGCGCTCCTTGCCGAAGGTCGACGCCACCAGCCACACCGTCGGCGGCACCGTGGCGATCCAGTCCAGGCCGTAGAACATGGCGAACAGCGACAGGCCGTACAGCGTGAATTCCGAATACGGCAGCCACAGCAGCGACAGGCCGCGCAAGCCGTAGTACCAGAACAGCAGCTTGCGGTTGTCGTAGCGGTCCGACAGCCAGCCCGACATGATGGTGCCGACCAGGTCGAAGGCGCCCATCATGGCCAGCACCGAGGCGGCCGGCACCGCCGACAGGCCGGCGTCGCCGCACAGCGAGATGAAGTGGGTCTGGATCAGGCCGTTGGTGCTCAGGCCGCAGATGAAGAAGGTGCCGAACAAAATCCAGAACACGCGGCTGCCCGACACGCCGCGCAGCACCTGGAACGGGGTGGCGAAGGTGATGTGGACGGGCGGCGCGACGACGATGACTTGCGTGCGGTCGGCGCCGAAGGGGTGGGTGCCGACGTCGCTCGGCCGGTTGCGCATGAACAGCAGCACCAGCACGGCCGCCAGCGCGCAGCCGGCGAACACCGGCAGCACCGCCATGCGCCAGCCGAAGTGCTCGATCAGCCAGGCGCTGACGGGCAGGAAGATCAGCTGGCCGGTGGCCGAGCTGGCCGTCAGCAGGCCGACCACCAGGCCGCGGTGGGTCTCGAACCAGCGGCTCGAGACGACGGCGTTGAGCACCAGCGCCGTCGAACCGGAGCCGATGCCCAGCATCACGCCCCACAGCGCCACCAGCTGCCAGAACTGCGTCATCCGCGTGGCCAGCGCCATGCCGCCGGCCACCAGCGCCAGCGCCGTGACGACGACGTTGCGCAGGCCGAAACGCTCCATCAAGATGGCGGAAAACGGGCCCATCAGACCGAACAGCACGAAGCGCACCGCCAGCGCCGAGGAAATCTGCTCGGTGTCCCAGCCGAACTCCTTGCTCAGCGGCTGCATCATCGCGCCCGGCAAGCCCAGCGCGGCGGACGAGGTCAGCGCCGTCAGGAAAGTAATCGCGACGATCACCCACGCGTAGTGGATGTTGCGCCGGTGCAGCCAATCGGATACGGGTTGAGAAAACATGCTTGTCTCTTTCAGGGTCGATATCGCCGCCGGCTGCATACGCGCAGTCCATCACAAAACGGGATGGACTTTATGATAAATGACGATCATCATAAATACAACCGGAATTTTCCAGCTCCGATGCCGCGATCCGGCCATAAAAAAGGCCGCGCAAGGCGGCCAGTCATGCATCGATCGCGGCGCGACGGGCGCCGGCGTTCTTGTCCTTATTTCACTTGCAGCGTGTTTTGCACATCGGACACGCCCTTGACGCCGCGCGCCAGTTGCGCGGCGCGGTCGGCCTCGGCCTGGCTGGCGACGAAGCCGCTCAGCGTGACGACGCCGTTGGCGGTGTCGACGTGCACGTCGAGCGATTTCAAGTCCGGTTCCTTGAGCAGATCGGCCTTGACCTTGGTGGTGATGACGGAATCGGCCACCACCGCGCCGGCGGCGGCGGACTTGGTATGGGTCATGCAGCTGGCCTTGTCGGCGCCGCTCAGGGCGCTGCAATCGGTGTTGTTCTCGGCGGTGCGATAGTCGCTCTTAGCCTCGGTGACGGCGGCGTTTTTCGCGGCTTTGGCGTCGTTGATGCAGCTATCCTTGGCGCCGCCCGCCTGGTCGGCACATTTGGCCCTGGCCAGGTTGTAGTCGGCGTCGGCCACGGCGATCTGGGCTTTTTCCGTGGCCTTTTTGGTGTTCTTGTATTGGGCGACGGCGTCGGCGTTGCTGCGCGCGCGGGCCGCCTTGGCTTCCTGCATGCAGATGGTCTGGGCGTTGCCGCTCTGGCCGTCGCACTGGGCGCTGGCGGCCTGATAGTCGCTGTCGGCCTTGGCGGTGGCGGCTTTGTAGGCCGCCGAGTCCGTCGGCGCGGCGTAGGCGGCGCCGCTCATGGCGGTGGCCAGGGCCAGCATCATTAATCGGTTCATGATCGCTCCTCGGTGGTGGGTGGACACCGCGATTAAACGCCAGCGCCCACGACGGCTCTGTGCGGGAACGAACACAAAACGAGGATAGTCGATGCCGCGACGCCGTCAATCGTCCTTCAGCAAACCCTCGCCCCACAGCGCGCTGGCCTGCTCGAACGGCGTGCCGGCCGCGCCGAAGACGGCGCCGTCGCGCGCCAATTGCAGCCACGCCTGGGTGTCGTGCGAGCCGCCGGCGACCGGCTGGTCGTGGCGCACCTGCTTGAGCCAGCCATACACTTGGGCATACTGGTCCGGGTGGCGGCGCTCGGTCCAGGCCAGCGCGACGAGATCGGAATAAGCCTCCTCGCGCCGCGTTTCGCGCAGCGACTGCGCCATCTGCAACAGCGCCGGATCGTCGGCCTGCTGGGTGCCGGCTTCGACGAAACCTGTCGGCAGCTCGTGCCACGCGCCCTGCGCGTAACGCCAGCAATGGCCGACCTCGTGCGCCGTCATCGCTTCTATCATCAGCGTGCGCTGCCCGGCCGACAGCGGCTGCAAGATGTCTTCGGCATGCGGATTGCCGCGCATCGACAGCACCAGCTTGCAGCGGCCGTGGTCGAAGCCCATCGCCATCGGCACGTCGTTCGGATGCGCCTCAGGTTGGACGATGATGTCGATCGGCAGTTTTAATTCTTTGGCATAGGCCAGCACGGGCGCGCCGGCGGTCAGCCAGCGCGTCTCCATCTCGGTCAGCTGCGCAGCCGAGGCGGCGCCGGACAGCAAGGTGAGCAACAGGGGAAAAGTTGAGATATGCATGGCTAGACTCCTTTGTGACGACTCTAGCATGCAGACGAGAAACTTAGTTGCGTTAAGGCAGGAACGACAACGGTATATTATTACGTAGGAAAACAGGAATGATTGAGGAGTTGGAAAGCTGACTTGCAAGCAAGTAGCGTGGGGGCGAATGTGACTTGGGGGCGCACGTGACTTCGGGGTCAGACCACAGTTTCGAGAAATTCATTCGAAACTGTGGTCTGACCCACGGTCTTGACCCACGGTCTTGACCCACGGTCTTGACCCCGATTTACGGTAGTGGCTGCGCAGCGCTTGAAACCGGCTTACTTCACCGGCTTGGCATTGACCTGCGCCACCGCCGCCAGCTGCGCCGACGGCTGCCAGCCGGCGCCCAGCGCGCGCGCCACCGACACCGCCGCCAGCAGCCGCTGGGTGTCGATCTGCACCGCCGCGCGGTCGGCCGTCAGCGCGCTGCGCTCGGCATCGGTCACGTCCAGATAGTTCGACACGCCGCGGTCGTAGCGCGCCCGCGCCACCAGATAAGCACGCGCCGCCGCCGCCTTGGCCTGCGCCTGAGCCTGGCCCTGCTCCTGCTTTTCCTGCACGTCCGACAGCGCGTCTTCCACTTCGCGCAGCGCCGTCAGCAGCCGGGTTTCGTGATTGTCGACCGCTTCGTCGTAACGCGCTTTCGCCACCGCCAGATTGGCCTTGTTGCGGCCACCGTCGAAGATCGGCAGCGACAGGGCCAGCGGTCCGATATTGAACTGGCGCGAGCCGCCCTTGGCCAGGTCGCGCAGGCTTTCGGAGGCGAAACCGAAATCGCCGGTCAGGCTGACGGAGGGATAAAACGCGCTTTCGGCCACGCCGATTTGCGCGTTGGCCGCGCGCAGACTGGCGACGCTGCCGGCTAGGTCGGGACGCTGCGCCAACAGGCTGGCCGGCAGGCCGACGGGTATCACCGGCGGCTGCGGCAGCGCGCCATCGTCCGCCGCCGACAGCGTGATGCTGGTCGGCGAGGCGCCGACCAGCGTCGCCAGGCTGTGCTCGAGCTGGTTGCGCTGGCGCTGCACTTCATGCAGGTCGGCTTGCGCGTTGGCCCGTTCGATGCGCGCGCGCGAGGTGTCGAGCTCATTGGACAGGCCGGCGTTGAAGCGCGCCGTAATCAGGTCTTCCGTTTCATGGCGGGTCGCCAGCGCGCCCTTCAAGATCGCGATCTCGGCGTCGAGGCCGCGCAGCTGCCAGTAGGTGGTCGCCACCTGCGACGACAGCAGCAACAGCACGCCGTCGCGGTCCGCCTCCGACGCCAGCACCTGGGCGTCCGACGCTTCGACCATGCGCCGCAAACGGCCGAACAAATCGACCTCATACGACAGCGAGGCGCCCACTTCGTAGTTGTTGCCGCTGATGGACTGGTGGCCGAAGGCGATGCCCTGCGAGGAATTGGCCGAGCTGCGCGAGTTCGACACCGCCGTGCTCACGCCCACCTGCACGCCCTGCTCGGAACGGGTCACGCCGGCCTGGGCCCGGGCTTGCAGCAGGCGCTGGCCGGCCGCTTTCAGGCCGGGGTTGTCGCTCAGCGCGGTCTGTTCCAGATGGTTCAGCGTGGCGTCGCCGAACACGCTCCACCATTGCGCCGGCAGGCGCGCCGCGCTGGCGCCCTGCTGCGCCGGCAGGTGGCGGTAGCCGCCATCGATGCCGGCGACATTGTTCGGCGCCGAAAAATCGGCGCCGACGGTGCCGCAAGCGGCGACGGCCAGCGCCACGGATGCGGCCAGCGTCAGGCGTTTCAAGACCGGTGACAAAGTTGAATACAAAACTGAAAACTGGGCTGAAGACATGGCATACCTCGGAATATTGTATAAATCGTTTATATGGTTTTTAATGCGCGCCGCCGCCACCGCCGCCCGCCTTGACCTTGTCGGAAAACCACAGCACGCCGATACATCCGAGCAGCACCGCGCCGACCAGGAAGAAGCCGTCGTTATAGGCCATCACATACGATTCGCGCCGGATCAGGCCATCGATGGCCTTGAGCGCCATGTCATGCGCCGTGGTCGGGTCCATGCCCTTGCCGACGAAGGCTTGCGACATCTGGTCGATGCGCAGCCGGGTGGCGGCGGAAAAGCCGGTCACCGCCTCGCCCAGACGCTCCGAGTGGAAGTGCTCGCGCGCGGTCAGCGCGGTGGCCAGCAGCGCGATGCCGATCGAACCGCCCAGGTTACGGGTCATGTTGATCAGGCTCGATGCCGATGGAATGTCCTTCGGCTGCACGCCGTTCATGGCGAAGTTCGACAACGTCAGCATGACGAAGGGCTGGCCGCAGGCGCGGATGATCTGGGTCCACAACAGCTGGTCGTAGCCGGTGCTGGCGTCCATGTAGGCGTTCATGATGCAGGAGCCGCCGAACAGCAGCAGGCCGAAGCTGCACAGGATGCGGTTGTCGACCTTCGACGACAGCTTGGCGGCGAACGGCATGATGAACAGCTGCGGCAGGCCGGCCCACATGATCACTTCACCGATCTGCATCGGCGAGTAGCCGGGAATCTGGCCGAGGAACAGCGGCAGCAGGAACGCCGAGCCGTACAAGCCCATGCCCATCGCCAGCGACAGCGCGGTGGCGGCGCTGAAGTTGCGCGTGCCGTACAGTCCCAGGTTGACGAAGGGCTTTTCGCGCATGGTGCTGGTGACGACCCAGCCGAGCAAACCGACGATGGACAGTCCCGCGAAGAAAACGATGAAGTTGGAGTCGAACCAGTCCTTGGTGTTGCCCTCTTCAAGGAAGATGGTCAGCCCGCCCAGGCCGGCGGCCATGAAGGCGATGCCCAGCCAGTCGGCCTTGAAGATTTCGTCGAGCTTCATCTTGTCGCGGTCCAGGCCATAGGAGATGCCGGCGATCAGCAGCACGCCCGGTATCCAGTTGATGTAGAAGATCGACGGCCAGCCATACAGGTCGCTCAGGTAACCGCCCAGGGTCGGGCCCATCGACGGCGCCAGCGTGGCAGTCAGGCCGAAGATGGCGAAGCCGGTGGCGCGCTTGGACGGCGGCAGCTTGGACATCACCAGCGTCATCGCCATCGGGATCAGGGCGCCGCCGGTGAAGCCTTGCAGCATGCGGAAGGCGATCATGCTGCCCAGGTTCCACGAGAAGCCGCACAGCGTCGAGAACACCAGGAACAGCGCCGTGGTGCCCATCATGTAGGCGCGCATGCCGAAGGTGCGGGTCAGCAGCGCCGTCAGCGGGATGACGATGATCTCGGCCACCAGGTAGGCGGTGGAAATCCACGAGCCCTCTTCCTGCGTGGCCGACAGCGTGCCGAGGATGTCCTTCAGCGACGAATTGGTGATCTGGATATCGAGCACCGCCATGAAGGCGCCCAGCATGCCGGCCGCCACCGCGACCCAGGTGCGCAGCGAAATGCGCTCGCTGATGACTGGCGCCTGCGGCGTGCCCGCCGCGGGCAGTTGTGTCGTGCCGCTCATCGCGCCCTCCTTAATGAACCTGGGCCGCTGGAATCGCGTTCGTCGCCGCCTCTTTGATGGCCACTTCAGTGACGGCCGACATGCCCGGCGCCAGACGGCCGCTGAGGGCCTTCAGGTCGGCCGCCTTGAGGATGATCTTGACCGGCACGCGCTGGACGATCTTGGTGAAGTTGCCGGTGGCGTTATCGGCCGGCAGCAGCGCGAATTCGGCGCCGGAGGCCGGCGCGAAGCTGTCGATCTGGCCCACCAGTTTATAGTCGGGCAGCGCGTCGATCTTGACGTCCACTTCCTGGCCCTTGCGCAGATGGGCCAACTGGGTTTCCTTGAAGTTGGCGGTGACCCAGACGTCGTCCTGCACGATGGCCGTCAGCTGCTGGCCGGGCTGGACGCGCTGGCCCACTTCGATGCTGCGCTTGCCGATCCGGCCCGACACCGGCGCCAGGATGCGGTTGTAGGCCAGCTGCTGCTGGGCGTCCTTGAGCTGCACGCGCAGCACGCGCACTTGCGCTTTCAAGACTTCGCGGGCGGCGTTGGCCGAACCGATTTGCGCCTTGGCGGCGACCACGCTGTCGCGCTTGGCGGCCACGTCGGCCACGGCGCTGGCGCGGGTGGCGACGGCGGCGTCGAGTTCCGCTTTCGAGACCGCCTTCATCTGGCTGTTATACAGCTGGCCGTAACGGTCGGCGTCCTGCCTGGCGCGCACCAGCTGCGCGTCCGACTGCGCCACCTGGGCGGCGGCGGCGCTGGCCTGGGCCTGGGTCTGCGCCACTTGCGCGTCCGATTGCAGCACCTGCTGTTCGGCGGTGTCGATCTGGGCCTGGATCTGCTCGACGCGCACATGCTGGTCGAAGGGATCGAGTTCGGCGATCACGTCGCCTTCACGCACGACCTGGTTGTCGTCGATCAGCACGCGGGTGACGGTGCCGGCGATGCGGGCCGAGACCGGGTGCACGTGGCCGGCGACGTAGGCGTTGTCGGTTTCCACGTAGTGCGTGCTGTTGTACCACATGCGGGCGCCGGCGCCGATGGCGGCCAGGGCGATGACGGCGGCGACGATGAGGACGCGGCGGTTAGGCTGCTTGGCGGCCGGCGCTGGCGCTGCTGCGGGCGCGGCCGGTGCGGCTGGCGTGCCGGCGGGGACGGCGCTGAGCACTTTTGGTTCTGCCTGGCTGTGCGGGTTGGACATGCGACGCTCCGATGTAATGAAAGGGGATAGGTTCATTATTGGACAAGTCTGGAGCGAAGTCAAGAAATGAAACGATTGCATTTCATTTTATTTTGGACTACAGTGTGGACATACTCTTTCCTCCCACATATGAAGATCTCCACCACCGCAGAAGACAGCGCCGCGCCGCAGCCGGCCACCATGGCCGACGGCGCCGCCAACGACGCCGATGTGAGCGACGACGCCAGCGCCGACCTGGGCGCCGGCCCCGACCTGCCCGGCTACGGCAAGTCGGCCGGCCGGCCGCGCGCCGCCGACAAGGAGGCGCGCCTGCAAAATCTGCTGCACACGGCGTCCTGCCTGTTCCTGGAAAAAGGCTACGGCAAGGTCAGCCTGGAAATGATCGCGCGCGAAGCCCACGTGGCGGTGCGCACCATCTACGTCAAGTTCGGCGGCAAGGCCGGGCTGCTCAACGCCGTCATCGCCGCGGGCCGCGCCCGCTACTTCGGCGGCATGTTCAACATGGAGACGGACACGCGCTCGATCGAAGAAATCCTGACCGATTTCTCGCTGCGCTTCGTCGAGCTGGTGTCGCTGCCCGCCTTCTGCAATCTGCACCGCATGGTGATCGCCGAAGCCGGCACCACGCCGGAGCTGGCGCAGACCTTTTACCAGGCCGGCCCCAAGCAGACGCGCGAACAGCTGGCCGGCTTCTTCAGCCGCGCCGACATCCAGGCCCAGATCCGCAGCGAGCTGCCGCCGGAACTGCTGGCGATCCACCTGCTCAACTGCCTGCTGGGCGACCAGACCACGCGCTTGCTGTTCGAGCCCGAAGTACCGCGCAGCGAGGCGGAAAACCTGGCCCACGTGCAGCAAGCCATCGGACTGTTCCTGCACGGCGTGCTGCGCGCGCATTGACCGTGCGCCGCACCGCCGGCTATGTGTGCCAACGCACGGTGCGCGGCGCGGCGATACCCCATCATGACCGCTTTCAAACGAGGAAACAGTATGAGCATGTTGAACCGGCTCGAGTGGAGCAAGCAAGTCACGCAACTCAATGAGCGCATCAAAGGATTCCAGGCCAACCCCGGCGTTGAACAGCTGGTAGCGGCCATCGCCGAATTGCGTCTGTACGCGGACGCCGCGCGCGTCGGCGGCATCGAAATACCGGCGCGCTTTATCGCCAGCTGAAGCCCGCACCGTCAGCGCGGCGCGCCGCAGCGCCCGCCGCAGCTAAAACTGGGGTCAGACCCCGCCGCCGCGCCGCCGCCTTCGGCCACTGAACTCGAGCGGGGTCTGACCCCGGTGTCCGCCGGCGCCGGTGAGCCGGCCGCGCGGGCACCGTCATCGCAGTGTCATATTTGACAAGTAGATTGACTCCAAACTCACCCTTGGAGACGATCATGCACGGCACCACCCAGATCCACCCGTCGCCGGCGGCCAACGCGGCGCAGCTCGCGCCGGCCGGCCCGGCCGACCGCAAAACCTCGGCCACCACCATCGCCACCTTCCTCGCCCTGCTGCTCGCCGGCCTGCTGTTCAGCGCCTACAGCCTGCGCGCCGACGTCATCGGCGCCGGCCCGGTCGACGCCAGCTGGCTGCCCTATCTGCTGCTCGGCGTGGCGCTGCTGATCGCGCTCGGCTTCGAGTTCGTCAACGGCTTCCACGACACCGCCAACGCCGTCGCCACCGTCATCTACACCAACTCGATGCCGGCCAACGTCGCCGTCATGTGGTCGGGCTGCTTCAACTTCCTCGGCGTGCTGGTCTCCAGCGGCGCCGTCGCCTTCGGCATCATCTCGCTGCTGCCGGTCGAACTGATCTTGCAGGTCGGCTCCGGCTCCGGCTTCGCCATGGTGTTCGCGCTGCTGATCGCGGCCATCGTCTGGAACCTCGGCACCTGGTGGCTGGGCTTGCCGGCCTCGTCGTCGCACACCATGATAGGCTCCATCCTCGGCGTCGGCATCGCCAACGCCCTGATGCACGGCCGCGACGGCACCAGCGGCGTCGATTGGGCGCAGGCGACCAAGGTCGGCTACTCGCTGCTGCTGTCGCCGCTGGTCGGCTTTGCGTGCGCGGCCCTGCTGCTGCTGGCGCTGCGCAAGCTGGTGAAGAACCGCGCGCTGTATGAAGCGCCGTCCGGCAACGCGCCGCCGCCATGGTATATCCGCGGCCTGCTGATCCTCACCTGCACCGGCGTCTCCTTCGCGCACGGCTCCAACGACGGTCAAAAAGGCATGGGCCTGATTATGCTGATTCTGGTCGGCACGGTGCCGATGGCCTACGCGCTCAACCGCGCGCTGCCGGTCGACCAGGTCACCCAGTTCGTCGCCGTCGCGCAGGTGACGCAGCAGTCGCTGCAAAAATACATGGTGCCGGACGCGCTGCCGCCGGCCGCACCGCGCAAGACGCTGACCACCTATGTGCGCACCCACACGCTGGACGCCGACGTGGTGCCGGCGCTGGCCGCGCTGACCGGCCAGATCGGCGCCCAGGTCAAGAGCTACGGCACGCTCGACCGGGTGCCGGCCAACACCGCCTCCAACGTCCGCAACGATATGTACCTGGCCGCCGAAACGATACGCTTCCTCGGCAAGGACGAGAGCATGAAGTTCGACGTCGACACCAAGGTCAATCTGATCGAGTTCAAGAAGCAGATCGACGACGCCACCAAATTCATCCCGCTGTGGGTCAAGGTGGCCGTCGCCGTCGCGCTGGGCCTGGGCACGATGGTGGGCTGGAAGCGCATCGTCGTCACCGTCGGCGAAAAGATCGGCAAGTCGCACCTGACGTATGCGCAGGGCGCGTCGGCCGAACTGGTGGCCATGCTCACCATCGGCGCGGCCGACATGTACGGCTTGCCGGTGTCGACCACCCACGTGCTGTCGTCCGGCGTGGCCGGCAGCATGGCCGCCAACCGCTCCGGCCTGCAATGGTCGACGATACGCAACCTGGCCATGGCCTGGGTGCTGACGCTGCCGGTGGCGATCGTGCTGTCGGGTTCCTTGTACTGGCTGTTTTCGCACGCGTTTTAAGGGGGGCCGACATGGATTTGAACGAGCAGGAACTGATGCGCCGCATCCACCGCGAGCTGGCCGACAATTACGACGAGGAGCTGGAACTGGAGCTGGAAGACCGCGACCTCGATCCCCACACCATGCAGCCGATGCCGCACGGGGAGTCGGCCGCGGGCCGTAGCGCCGCCGACAAGGAAGAGCGCCGCCTGTACTTCCGCGAGTTGTTCCGGCTGCAGGCGGAGCTGGTCAAGCTGCAGGACTGGGTGGTCCACACCGGCCACAAGGTGGTCATCATCTTCGAGGGCCGCGACGCCGCCGGCAAGGGTGGCGTCATCAAGCGCATCATCCAGCGCCTTAATCCGCGCGTGTGCCGCGTGGCCGCGCTGCCGGCGCCGAACGACCGCGAACGCACCCAGTGGTACTTCCAGCGCTACGCCTCGCACCTGCCGGCGGCCGGCGAGATCGTGCTGTTCGACCGCAGCTGGTACAACCGCGCCGGCGTCGAACGGGTGATGGGCTTTTGCACCGACGAGCAGTACGAGGAGTTCTTCCAGACGGTGCCGGAGTTCGAGCGCATGCTGGCGCGCTCGGGCATCCAGCTGGTCAAATACTGGTTCTCGATTTCGGACGAGGAGCAGAACGCGCGCTTCCTCGGCCGCATCCACGATCCGCTCAAGCAGTGGAAGCTCAGTCCCATGGACCTGGAATCGCGGCGCCGCTGGGAAGAGTACACGCGGGCCAAGGAAATCATGCTCGAGCGGACCCACATACCCGAGGCGCCGTGGTGGGTGGTGCAAGGCGTCGATAAAAAGAAGGCGCGCCTGAACTGCATCGACCACCTGCTCAATCTCGTGCCCTACGAGGAGGTGGTGCATCCGGCCATCTCGCTGCCGCAGCGCGAATATCACGACGATTACATGCGCCGTCCGGTGCCGGCCGAAATCATCGTGCCGGAAAAGTATTAACGGCGACCGCGGCGCCGGCCTATTTGGCCGGCGCCGCGCGGTGCGCCTGCTGCGCGTTCGCGACCAGCACGTCGACCACTTGCAGCGTGGCCCTGGCCAGGTCCGGGCGCGCGATGCCGGGATTGCTGGCGTCGACCATGGTCGGCGTGGTCAGGTAGCGGCCGTCGACGATCAGCGTCGGCGTGCCCTCGACGCGATAATTCGACGCCAGCCGTCCCGTGCTTTTCAGCTTGGCCAGCACCGAGAACGAGTTGTACACGCCGAGGAACTGCTCGCGGTCGATGCCGTTCTTGACGGCCCAGTCCAGGTTGTCGGCATCGCTGCCCAGGCGGCGGCGCTCGACGTGCCAGGTCGCTTCCACCTTGCCGTGCAGGGCATCCTCGCGCTGCATCGCTTCGAGCGTCAGGAACAGGTGCGCTTCCGGGTCGTTGTCGCCGGTGTGCGGCACGTGGATGCGGCGGAACACGATGCGCTCACCCTGCGCCTTGACCCAGGCGTTGAGCTCCGGCTCGATCGCGTAGCACGCCGGGCAGTGGTACATGAAGAATTCGATCACTTCGATTTTCTTGCCGGTCGCCGGCACCGGCTGCGGCGACGGCAACACCGTATATTCGGCGCCGCTCTTCGGGCTGACCGGCGAGGCGAAGGCGGGATGGGCGGTGTTGGCGGCAATGGCGATCAAGCCCAGCACAGCCACAACAATTTTCAAGCGACGCATGATGCTCCGGACGGTGACGGTAAGAGCGCCAGATTACCATCGTTTCGACGACGGCCGCACAAGTGCTCCAGCTTTCGGCGTTTCTCATTTCCGGCGCGTTCCGTAGCGCGATACTCTCCGTGCTCGCGGACACATACTGGTAAAATAATCAACGTGTCACCTATAACTACGTCTAGCCGGGACCACCCCGGCGTTCTGGCTGAAAGTCGATATGAGCGCTGTTCCCCCACTCCACCAGCCGGCGCGCCGCAATCGGCTCCTGCGCACCGGCATCCCCGGCTTTGACGACATCCTCGACGGCGGCTTTCCGGCCCACAGCGTCTACCTGATCCAGGGCCTGGCCGGCAGCGGCAAGACCACGCTGGCCTGCCAGATCGGCTTCCACCACGCGCACGACGGCAAAAAAGTCCTGATCCTGACGCTGATCGCGGAAACCCATAACAAGATGCTGACTCACCTCAGCAATTTTTCCTTCTTCGACGAGCAGCTGGTCGGCGAGCGCATCATCTTCTTCAGCGCCTATCCCGACGTGCTGCGCGGCGGCCTGCGCGAACTGCTCAAGTCGATCGCCGCCATCCTGGCCGAACACGGGCCCGACATCATGATTATCGACGGCTTCCGCACCGTGCGCGAAGCCACGCCATCGGACATGGCGCTGTCGGAATTCATGCTGTCGCTGAACGCGCTGGTGTCGACCATGGCGTGCACCACCTTCCTGCTGTCGCCGACCGAGGGCAATATCGCCGACTCCGAAAACACCCTGGTCGACGGCTTGATCGAGCTGAACCAGTACGAAGAGGGCATGCAGCTGATCCGCG
>NZ_JANXMI010000173.1 GCF_025354735.1 Rugamonas sp. | reverse complement strand
CGGTTCGTCGAACAGCATGACGGGGGTGTCGCGGTACAGCCAGCGCGCCATGACGACTTTTTGCTGGTTGCCGCCGGACAGTTCGGCCACGGTCTGCGCGCTGCTGCGGCTGCGGATGCCCAGGCGCTTGATGTAGTCGTCGCCGACGGCGGCCTCGGCCTGGCCGTCGAGCCAGCCGCTGCGGCTGACGCCGTCGAGCCGCGCCAGCGTGCTGTTGACGGCGATCGACTGCTGGAGCAGCAAGCCCTGCCCTTTGCGGTCTTCCGTGACCATGGCGATGCCGGCTTCGACCGCGTCCTTGGGCGTGTCGATCACGGCCGCCACGCTGGAATCGCCGACGAAGACCTGGCCGCTGTCGGCCCGGTCGGCGCCGAAGATCAGGCGCAGCAGCTCGGTGCGGCCGGAGCCGATCAGGCCGGCGATGCCGACGATTTCGCCGGCCTTCACTTCGATCGAGGTCGGTTGCACCACGCCCTTGCGGCCCAGCTCCTTGACGCGCAACAGCGGCGCGCCGATGATGCGCCCGCTGAGGTCGATCTCGGCGTCGGCCGCGCGGCCCACCATCAGCCGCACCAGGTCGGCGCTGCTGTAGCCGGCGATGGCGTCGTCGCACACCATGTCGCCGTCGCGCAGCACGACGATGCGGTCGGCCACGCGTTTCAATTCTTCGAGGCGGTGGGAAATATAAATGATGGCCACGCCCTGCGCCTTCAGGCGCTCGATCTGCGTGAACAGCAGCTCGACTTCGCGGTGGGTCAGCATGGCGGTCGGTTCGTCCAGCACCAGCAAGCGGCATTCGCCGATCAGGTTGCGGGCGATCTCGATCATTTGCTGGTGGCCGATGCCGAGCTGGCCGACCGGCAGCCAGGGGTCGATATCGTTGAGGCCGACCTTGGCCATCTGGGCGACGGCGTCGCGCTCGAGCCTGGCGCGGTCTATCCAGCCGAAGCGGTGCGGCAGCTGGTTCAGGTAAAGGTTTTCCGCCACCGACAGGGTCGGCAGCAGATTGAGTTCCTGCATCACCATGCGGATGCCGAGCTTTTCGGCGGCCGCGCGCGAGGCCGGCTGGAAGGGCTGGCCGTCGAGCAGCATGGCGCCGGTGGTCGCCGCTTCCAGGCCGCACACGATTTTCGACAAGGTACTCTTGCCGGCGCCGTTTTCGCCCGTCAGCGCCAGCACCTGGCCGGCGTGCAATTGCAGCGCGACGCCGCGCAGCACCGGTTCGACATAGGTCTTGCCGATGTCGGTCATGCTTAATAAGGGCGCCGGGGCCGGCTTGGTCGCGGCGTTGGCGGTCGGTTCAACTGTCATTACGGTCTCCGTCATCGGATCGGGCTCAAAACGCGGACGCGCCAATTCCGCGCGAGCGCGCCAGGCACATCAGGAAATCAGGGCGGGTCGGGGGCCGTTGGGCCGGGTTCGGCGTCCGTCCCGCCTGGGACGAACGCCGCTGCCGCGATCGGCAGTGTCGGCGAGCCGCACCGCGTCCACGCGGGACGCCGATGCGGGCAACGGTAGCCGCGGCGACGCGCGGTGTGACTCTTAGTGGGTGACCAATTCGACCTTGGTCTCGATCACGGCGTTCATGGCCGATTGGGTTTTCTTCTCGGCGATGGCCTTGAGCACGGTTTCGATGCCGAACACGGCTTGCTGGGAACCGAACTGGTCGGCGGTGGCGATCACGCGGCCGTCGGCCAGCATGGGCTTGATGGCCTGGATGTTGTCGTAGCCGATGATCTTGACCTTGCCGGTCTTGCCGGCCGTGCGCACGGCCGAGACGGCGCCGATGGCCATGTTGTCGTTGCCGCACAGCAGGGCGACAACGTTGGGGTTGGCGTTCAGGATGGCCGAGGCGACGGTGTTGCCGCTGGCGATTTCCCACTGGCCCGACTGGACGCTGACGACCTTGGCGCCGACGGCGCTCATGGCATCCTGGAAGCCCAGCGTGCGCTGCTGCGCGTTGAAGGTGGTCGACACGCCTTCGATGATGGCGACCTGGTCGCCGGCCTTGATCTGCTTGCCGAGGTAGGTGCCGACGATCTTCGCGCCCTTGCGGTTGTCCGGGCCGACGAACGGCACGGTGATGCCCTTCTCTTTCAGGGCAGCTTCGTCGAGCTTGTTGTCGATGTTGACCACCAGGATGCCGGCGTCGATGGCTTTCTTCAGCACGGGAACCAGGGCTTTCGAATCGGCCGGGGCGATAATCAGGGCGTTGACCTTGGAGACGATCATTTGCTCGACCAGCTTGATCTGGTTGGCGGTGTCGGTTTCATCCTTGATGCCGTTGGCGATCAAGTCGTATTGCGCGGCGTGGGTTTTCTGGTGGGCCTTGGCGCCGTTTTCCATGGTCAGGAAGAATTCATTGGCCAGCGACTTCATCACCAGCGCGACTTTCGGCTTGGCGGGGGCATCGGCGGCGAACACGGGCATGGCAGGCAGCACGCTCAGGGCGACGGCGGCGGCGATCAGTTTCAGGTTGGTACGACGATTCATCTAAGTCTCCAGGAGTAAGTAGGGGCACATCTTGACGGTGCTCTTGCTGCACGCAAACGTTTGCGCGGGACAAATGATATCGCAGTTTTCAAACTTTTTCACACGGCCGCGAAAATAAGACGCGCCAAGCTTATGCTGCGGTGCGATAAAAACCCCTTGTCGCCGCGGCATTCAATTCACAATTGCCAATTACTTAATTTTGCTCTAATCTTGGACCTGTGCCTTCCGCGCCGGCCCCGCCGCCGCGCCCATTCCACCGGCGCCGAACCTGGAGTCGCCATGCCATCGCCCTTTTCCCGCAGCGCCGTCGTGCACGCGCTGACCGGCGGTTTATTCGCCGCCGCCTTGATTCCAGCCGCCTCGCAAACCAGCGAGCAAAGCACCGTCATAAACGGTGCGGCGGCGGCGCCGAACGTCATCGTGGTGCAATCGACCAAGCTCGGCCAGGAGTGGAAACGGCACGGCCCCGCCAAACCGCCCCCCGCGGCGCCCGCCACTTGTACCCAGCCTTGCCCCGCGCCCGCGCCGGCACCGACCATACCGGCTGGCTTCGTGGTGGTTCAAACGACCTATCTGGAACAAGTCGCGGCCACGGCCAAAGCAGGCATCGATGCGGCCAAAGACAACGTGGCCTTCCTCGTCACCATCATGACGACGGTGGGGGCGTTCGGCACGGTGCTGGCGCTGTTTTTCGGTTTCTTCTGCATTAAGACCTATAAAGACGTGACGCACAGCGCCCGCATCATCAAGGGCATATCCAGGCGCAGCAAGACCGAACTGAAGAATGTCGCGGCGGCGCGCCAGGAGATACTGACGATCAGACAGGAAATGGAGCAGGCAGTAATCAAGAGCCGCGAGCGCATGAGCGAATTGGAGCAGCTCTCCGTCGGCATGCATTATTTGAGATTTATTCTCGACGAGCTCAAAAAGGCGCCGCTGAACAGCGAGGAGCAAATCAATGATGCCAAGGATTCCATCGAAGAAGCCATAGAGCTGTTCACCCTGGCCGAGAAACACGTGAACGTGCGCCTGGTATCGTTTATGGCGGCGACGTTGTCGATTATCTTGATGAGGGCGAAAAAGCTGGACCAAGCCTATTTCTACGGCTTGCGCGCGATCAAGGACAATCCAAAGAACTGGCCCGACAGGCCATTTAATCTGGCCTGCATTTGCGTGGCCAAATACAAAGCGACGGGCAAGGACAGCGACAAGGTGGAGGCGTTGAAGCTTTTGAAGCAGTGTTTTGAAGTCTATAAGACTCCCGTAGACGAAGCCCTGAGCGATCAGGACCTGGAACCGATATGGGATGATCTGGCCCAGCTTAAGAATGAATACGAGGCAAATAAAAAAGGACCAGTCGAAGACTGATCCTTTTTATAAACGGGTGGGCATGCATCAGATACCCGGTTCTTTGATCATCATAATTCCTCCGTGCGCCAGTAAAATGTTAGTGAAGCATAAGCCTCGCAAGCTGTCAAGCAAAGACACGCCACTACACTGCTTTCAAGCTGGCTAAGCGAACGCAATCAGTACCGATTGTAGCATGTGAGCCGACCCCACGCCGCCGCGCTCAAGGGCGCGCTAGCGTGGGAAGCGCACCGAGAAGATGGCGCCGCGGCCGCCGGGGCCGGCGTCGATGGCGATGCGGGCGCCGTGGGCGCTGGCGATGTCGCGCACGATGGCCAGGCCGAGGCCGCTGCCGGTGGTCTTGTCGTCGAGGCGCACGAAGCGGCCGAACACCAGCTCGCGCTTGGCCGGCGCGATGCCGGGACCGGAATCCTCGACCGCCAGCAGACCGCCGCCCTGCTCTCCCCGCTCCCTCACGCAGCGCACCGTCACCGTGCCGTGCGGCTGGGTGTAGCGGATGGCGTTGTCGATCAGGTTGTCGATCAGGTCGCGCAACAGGAAGCGGTCGCCCATCACCGTCGTCGGCAGCAGGTCGAAGCCGAGGTCTATCGATTTCAGCGCGGCCTGCTCGACGAAGTGCTGGATCGCGTCCTCCACCAGCAAATTCAGCTCCAGCTGTTCCAGCCGCGTCTTCTCGAAGTGGCTGGGCTCGGCGCGCGCCAGGGCCAGCAGCTGGTTGGTCTGCCGTATCATGCGCTCGGTCGAGGACAACATCAATTTGATCGAATACGCCGTTTCCGGTTCGCTGTGGCGCGCGCCCAGCCATTCGAGCTGGGTGCGCAGGCCGGCCAGCGGGGTGCGCAGCTGGTGCGCCACGTTGGCCAGGAAGTCGTGCTGGGCCTTGGCGCCGACGCTGACGCGGTCGAGCAAGCCGTTGAAGGCGTGCACCACAGGGCCCAGTTCGAAGGGCACGTCGGTGTCGCTGATGGGCGCCAGCGCGTCGCCGCCGCGCGCGTTCAAGTCGTTGCGCATGCGGTTCAGCGGCAACAGGCCGTTGCTGACGGAAAACCAGATCAGGCCGACCGAGGCCAGCGTCACCAGCGCTTCGAGCGGGATCAGCGCGCGGACGATGGCGCCGCGTATCTGCACCCGCTTGCGCAGCGTCTTGGCGACGGCGATGGTGGCGCTGCGGCCGCCGGCGTCGTAGCGCAGCGCGACGGTGCGCACCGGCTCGCCGCGCAGCGCGGCGTCGTAGGCCTGCGGCGCCAGCGCCCGCAGCGGACGGCGCGGCGCGGCGAAGTCGGCGTCGCCGGCGATCAGGCCGCCGCCGGCGTCGCGCACGGTGAAGTAGACGGCGTCGGTGTCGTCGTTGCGCAGCACCTGTTCGGCCTGGCGCGGCAAGTCGATCTGCCACTGGCCGTCGCGCACGGCGAGGCGGGCGCCGAGCGCGCCGGCGGCGTCCGACAGGCTTTGGTCGAAGGCGATCTGGGCCGGCATCCACGCCAGCAGATAGGTCAGCGCGCCGCCGGCCAGATTAATCAGCAGGATGGGTCCGATCAACCACTTGAGCAGCCGCAGCCGGATGCTAGGCATGGTCGGCGCTTTGTTCCAGCATATAGCCGAAGCCGCGGATGGTGCGGATCGAGATGCCGGCGTCGGCGATTTTCAGGCGCAGGCGCGAAATGTAGACTTCGACGGCGTTCAGCGTCAAGTCTTCGCCGAAGGGCAGGATGGCGTCGATGATTTGCTGCTTGGACACCACGCGCGCGCCGTGCTGCAACAGGTATTCGAGCACGGTCCATTCGCGCACCGACAACTCGATCACGCGCTCCTTGATGCGGGCCCGCTTGGCCGAGGTGTCCAGCGTCAGGTCGCCCAGCGCGAGCACGGCCGGCTTGGGCGCGTTGCGCCGCACCAGCGCCTTCAGGCGGGCCACCAGCTCGGCGCTGGCGAAGGGCTTGACGAGGTAGTCGTCGGCGCCCAGCTCCAGGCCGCGCACCCGGTCTTCGATGGCGTCGCGCGCCGTCAGCAGCAGCACCGGGATGTTGGCGCCGCGCGCGCGCAGGCGCCGCACCACTTCGAAGCCGTCGATGCCGGGCAGGCCGATGTCGAGCACCACCACCGCCACGTCGGAGGCGTCGGCGCGTTGCAACATGGCGTCGGCCTGGCTGCCGTTGCGCACCACGTCGACCACCATGCCGTGCCCGGCCAGCACGCGCGTCAAACCGTCGGCCAATACGGCATCGTCTTCCACTACTAGTACATGCATGTTTGAGATCGTCAGGTTGAAAAGGCCGGATTGCTACGCCGACAACGCATTATGCGGCATTTCGGCCTGCCGCCCAAGGGCATGCCCAAGGGCGTGCCCTTGGGCATCGCCGGGCGGCGGCCCGGGTAGGACAAGCGGCTGCTCATCCCACACGGCGCGGCGCCCGCAAAAAAGCCCCCGCAACGGGCGCCAGCCCCGTTTTTCCGGGCGTCGCAGGCTTGCCGGCGGGCCGGCGCTATGTGCGCTGCTTAACAAATGTAGGACCATGCTTACAAATTATCAAACTGACAGCCTACATGGGGGCGACTGCCCGTCTTATGTTCGCTAACGACATATATCATTAAAGTGACTCCTACACGAAGACCATACGACACGCAAAGTCGCGGCAAGAACAGAAGCCGCACCCGGCCGTCCAAACCGGCGCGTGACGTGTACCCGTATTTTTAGTCAGCGAGGAAATAAAATGAACAACAACCAACTTAGCGCTAGCGCCCAACAGTCGCTGTCCCGCACGATGCCGGTCGGCTCGCGGGAATTCAAAGTTGCGTCGCGCCCCGTTGTCAGCTACAGCAACGCGCAGCAGAACGAACTGCTGGCCGCGCTTCCGCGCGCCGTGCTGGAATCGCTGTTTGAACACCTGGAACTGGTCGCCCTGCCCTTCGGCAAGGAATTGTTTGAACACGGCGGCAAGCTCGACAATGTCTACTTCCCCACCACCGCCATCGTTTCGCTGCTGTATGTGATGGAAGACGGCGCCACCACCGAGATCGCCGTGGTCGGCCATGAGGGCGTGGTGGGTGTGTCGCTGTTCGCCGGCGAGCGCGCCATGTGCAGCGCCGTCGTGCAGGCGGACGGCTACGGCTACCGCCTCAAGGCCCAGCACCTGCGCGACGCCTTCAACCAGGGCGGCGCCCTGCCGCAGCTGCTGATGCGCTACAACACGGCGCTGTTCGCGCAGATGGCGCAGAACGCCGTCGGCGGCCGCCACAGTTCCATCGAGCAAAAGCTGTGCCGCTGGCTGCTGGACCGCCTCGACCGTTCGCCATCGAATGAACTCAAGGTGACGCAGGAAATGATTTCGATCATGCTGGGCGTGCGGCGTGAAAGCATCACGGCCGCCGCCGGCAAACTACAGGACGACGGCTTGATCACCTACCGTCGCGGCAACATCACGGTACTGGATCGCGCAGGCTTGGAGCGCTATGCGGGCGAGTGCTATAAGGTGGCGAAGAACGAGTATGACCGTCTGCTGGTGGACGTGGCACGCTGCTGATCCGGGGCGAGACGGCGGCGCCGTCCGCCAGCGGCGGCCCGCCCGGTTCGCCGCGTTCGCGCAGCGGTATGCGCACTTCGATGCAGGTGCCGGCGTCGTTGCGGCCGCGCCGTATCGTCAGCGTGCCGCCCAACAGCAAGGCGCGTTCGCGCATGCCCAGCAAACCATGGGACATCGGCTTGACCAGTTTATCGGTGGCGATGCCGATGCCGTCATCAATGATGCGCAACATCAGCCCCTGCTCGTCGCGCATCAGCGTCACCGTGACCCGGCTGGCCTTGGCGTATTTGCGGATATTGGTCAGCGATTCCTGGACGATGCGGAACAGCGCGATCGACAGGTCGCCCGGATGTTCGCCGGCGTTGGCGATGTCGCTGCCGATGTCGGTATCGCAGCGCACTTGCGACAGGCGGCTGAATTCCTCGCAATAGCTTTCGATGGCGGCGCACAGGCCCAGGTTGTCGAGCAAACTCGGGCGCAGGTTTTCGACGATGCGGCGCTTCATTTCCACCGTGTCGACCAGGGTGCTGCGGGCGTGCTTGAGTTGCTGCGCCAGTTCGGGCTCGGTCTGCTGCAGGCGCTGCGCGACGGCGGCGATATCCATGCTGATCGACGTCAGGTTGGCGCCCAGCTCGTCATGCAGCTCACGCGACAGGCGTACTTTTTCCTCCTCGCTGATGCTGATGAGGTGGCGCGACAGCACCGACAGCTGCTCGGTGCGCTGCTCGACCGTCGCCTCCAGCGTTTCATTGGCGCTTTGCAGCGCGTACTCGATGGTGGCGCGCACCTTGAAGCTGCGCCGCACCAGCTGGTAAAACATGACGAGCACGACAATGGCGATGGCGTTGATGCCCATGCCCAGCATGACGGCTTTTTGATATTCGTGATAAAACATGGCGCTGCGGGCGGCCATGGTTTCATTCTGCTCCTGCTCCATGATGACCACTTGCAGGCGGATTTCATCCATGCTGGACCGGTCGTCGCCGGCCTTGGCGATGGCGACGATGTCTTCCAGGCCGCCGGCGCGATAGACCTCGATGGCCTGCGCCATCGTCGCCAGGCGGCGGCGCACGGTGGCGTGCAGCTGGTTCAGGTTTTTCAGTTGCGGGGGACTGTCGGCCAGCAGCAGTTCGAGTTCCGTGAATTCCTTTTCGCTGTCGCTGACGGCGGTGCGGGTCGGCCCCAGATAGGCGTCGCGGCCGGACAGGAAGTAGGCGCGCATGCTGCTCTCGGCGTCGAGCACGAGCACGTTCAGATATTGCAGGCGGTCGGCCACCCGCGAACTCTGACTTTGCAGGAAATTGGCGCCGCGCAGGGACTGTAGATTGTGGAACAAGCTGATCCCGTTGACGATCAGAATCAGGGCGCAGGTCACGCACAAGACGGTCTTGTACAGCGGCAGCCGGTGGCGCTGCGCTTTATCGACGGTGAAATACATCCTGGAGGCTGTCCTAGTCTGGGTTCGGCGTCCGGTGCGGCGCGCCGGGCAGGCCAATTATAGACCGCCCCGCCCCGTGCTGCGCCGCCGCTGCCGCGCTAGCGTGCGCGCCCCGCCCCCGCTGGCCGAGCTTATTCCAGCAGATTGTTTTTCATGGCGTAATAAGTGAGGTCGCTATTGGACTGCAAGCCCATTTTCTCCATGATGCGGGTGCGGTAGGTGCTGACGGTCTTGATGCTCAGCGACAGCGCCACGCCGATATCGCTGACGGTGGCGCCGCGCGCCAGCCGCAGGAAGACCTGGAACTCGCGGTCCGACAATTCCGTGTGCAGCGCCGTGTGAGGGTCGCGGTCGAAGCTCTGGGCCAGCAGTTCGCCGACCGTCGAGCTGACGTAGCGCCGGCCCTGGTACACCGTGCGCACGGCCGTCATCAACTCGTCGGCCTCGCATTCCTTGTTCAGGTAGCCGTTGGCCCCCATCTTGAACAGGTTCAGCGCATATTGCTGGGCCGGATAGCCCGACAGTATCAACACCGGCAAATCGGGCTGGCCCTGACGGATGGTGCGCAGCGTGTCGATGCCGCTCTGGTCCGGCATGGCGATGTCCAGCAGCAGCACGTCGCAGATTTCGCGGCGCGCGATATCGAGCGCCTCGCGGCCGGTACCGGCCTCGGCGACCACGTCGAAATCGTCCGACGCTGAAAAAATCTGTTTGAATCCAGCTCTTACAATTTGATGATCGTCACAAATGGCAACGCGTATCATTGTTTCCCCTTGAATTTTCTTTGCACGGGAAAGAAGACCATAACCGGGACGACCATCCGTCCAGTATCAGCGCAGGCATTTTTCGCTAACAAAAAAAGAATATCGGTATTGTAACAGCTTCACCCGCGCCGCCGCTACGCGCCCTACCGTGCAGGGGGCATCGCCGCGACGGCCTTCGGGGCTGTTCGCTAAGACGCGTTTACTTGAGCAGCGCCAGTATGGCCAGCAGTTCGCTGCGTATCCATGCGCGGTCCAGCGGGGGCGCGGCCGCCGCGAGGCTGACGCCATCGAAGGCGGTCGCGCCATCATACGCCCCCTGGACGGCATCGGCGCCGCGGCTATCAAGTTTATTGCGGGCGCCGCTGATGGTGAAGCCCTGCTCATACAGCAGTTCGCGGATGCGGCGTATCAGCAGCACTTCGTGGTGCTGGTAATAGCGCCGGTTGCCGCGCCGCTTGACGGGCTTGAGTTGCGTGAACTCTTGTTCCCAGTAGCGCAGCACGTGCGGCTTGACGCCGCACAGCTCGCTCACTTCGCCTATCGTGAAATAGCGCTTGGCCGGGATGGCCGGCAGCACGACGAGCTCGGTCTTGGCGATGCGATCGTTCATCACGGATCAGTTCCCAGTCAGGCGGCGCGCGCCAGCGGATTGCTCTCTTCGACCATGCCCTTGAGCTTCTGGCTCGCATGGAACGTGACGACGCGCCGCGCCGTGATGGGAATTTCTTCGCCGGTCTTGGGATTGCGGCCCGGCCGCTGCGGCTTGTCGCGCAACTGGAAGTTGCCGAAGCCGGACAGCTTGACCGCTTCGCCGCGCTCGAGCGCATTGCGGATTTCGTCGAAGAAGGTCTCGACCATGTCCTTCGCTTCGCGCTTGTTGAGGCCGACCTGCTCGAACAAGAGCTCGGCCAGCTCGGCCTTGGTCAGCGTCGGCAAATCCTTTTCAGCATCCTGACGCACCTTGGCAACCAGCATGGCCCGATGCAGATCGGCAGCCAATGCGGATTGGAGTACGGCGGAATCAACGTCGTTGTTATTAATTTTCCAGCCCTGCCTTTTAAAAAACAATGAGCCCGGCGGCGCCGGACTCCCATGGATAAGACATTTTGCGTTTACGGCAATATAAAATACCACCGATGATGCGCAAAAATCAACTGTTATGCGCGCAGCCTGGCCTGATGTTTTTGCTTGGCCGCATCGGCCAGCGCCGCCATGACGGCATCGACCACCTCGTCCTGCAAGGTGTTTTGAGTATCTTGCAAGCTAAAGCGGAAAGCAAGCGATTTCTCGTCCGCCTCCAAACCTTTGCCGCGATATTCATCAAATAAAACAATGGCTTGCACGATTTTTCCTTGCGGACTTTCTTTCGCTGCGGCATTAAATGCATCCAGCAAATCCTGCGCCGGGACGGTCTGTTTGACCACCACGGCCAGATCGCGGGTGGCGCCGGGGAACTTGGAAATATCGGCATATTTTGGCACGGATCGTTGCTGCAAAGCAAATGCATCGACCTCGAACACGACCGGCGCCTGCGGCAGCTCGTATTTTTGCAGCCAGCGCGGGTGCAGCTCGCCGATGTAGCCGATGACGGCGCCGTCCAGCGCCACGCTGGCCGAGCGGCCCGGGTGCAGCGCCGGGTGCGCCAGCTTGTCGAAGCGCAGCACGGCCGGCGCGAACAACGCTTCCAGGTCGGCCTTGAGGTCGAAGAAGTCGACCGCGCGCCCATCCATGCCCCACTGTTCGTCGGCCACGCCGCCGTAGGCCATGGCGGCCACGCGCTTGGGCTGGCGGTAGCCGGCCACGGCCAGCGGACCGTCGGCCACGCTGTCGTCGCGCTGGTAGATGGCGCCGATTTCAAACACGCGCACGCGGTTGGTTTTGCGGTTCAGGTTGTAGCGCACATTGGCCAGCAGGCTGCCGATCAGCGAGGAGCGCATCACGCTCAGCTGGCTGGCGATCGGATTTTGCAGCTTGATCGGGTTGGCGTTGTCGCTGAAATCGCGTTCCCACGCCGCTTCGACGAAGCTCATGTTGACCACTTCCTGGAAACCCAGGTCGGCCAGCTGGTGGCGCACCGCGAACAGCGAGCGGGTATGCTCGGGCGCCACGATCATGGCGTTGGCGGCCACCGGCGCCACGGTCGGAATGTTCTCGAAACCGTAGACGCGCGCCACTTCCTCGATCAAGTCTTCCTCGATCTCGATGTCGAAACGGTAGCTGGGCGACGTGACTGAAAATACGCCGCCGTGCTCACCCTGCTCCAGCGTGAACGGCAGCGCCAGGCGCTTGAAGATGTCGGCGACGACATCGTCGCTCAAGGCCACGCCGATGACTTTCTGCGCGCGCGCCGTGCGCATCTTGACGGGCGCCCGTTGCGGCAGGTTGACGATGTGATCGTCGACCGGGCCGACCTGGGTTTGCGCCGTGCCGCAGATTTCCACGATCAGCGACGTGATGCGCTCGATGTGTTCGACGGTGGTGGCGTAATCGACGCCGCGCTCGAAGCGGTGCGCCGCATCGGTCGAGAAATTGTATTTGCGCGCGCGGCCCTGGATGGCGCTCGGCCACCAGAAGGCCGCTTCTAGGTAGATGCTGTCGGTGTCCAGCGAGACGGCGGTGGCGTCGCCGCCCATGATGCCGGCCAGCGATTCGATTTCCTTGTCGTCGGCGATCACGCCCACCCATTCGTCGACCGCCACGGTGTTGCCGTTCAAAAGCTTGAGCGACTCGCCGGCCTTGCCCCAGCGGACATGCAGGCCGCCGTGGATCTTGGCCAGGTCGAACACGTGGGAGGGACGGCCCAGCTCCAGCATCACATAGTTGGAAATGTCGACCAGGGCCGACAGCGAGCGCTGGCCGCTGCGTTCCAGGCGCTGCTTGATCCAGTCCGGCGTCGCCGCCTTGGCGTTCAGATTGCGGATCACGCGGCCGGTGAAACGGCCGCACAGGTCCGGCGCCGACACTTTCACCGGCAGCACTTCGGCGCTGTTGGCGGCGATGGTGCGGTACTGCGGCAGGTGCAGCGCGGTGCCGGTCAGCGCCGACACTTCGCGCGCCACGCCCAGCACCGACAGGCAGTCGGCCTTGTTCGGCGTCAGCTTGATCGTGAACTTCAGGTCATTGAGTTCGTAGTAGTCGCGGAAGTTCTGGCCGACCGGCGCGTCGGCCGGCAGTTCGATCAGGCCGGCGCCCTCTTCCGACAATTTCAATTCCTTGGCCGAGCACAGCATGCCCTGCGACTCGACGCCGCGCAGCTGGCCGACCTTGATCTCGAACGGCTTGCCGTCGGCGCCGGGCGGCAGGATGGCGCCGGCCATCGCGCACACCACCTTCAGGCCCGGGCGCACATTGGGCGCGCCGCAGACGATGTTGAGCAGCGTGCCGGTGCCGACGTCGACCTGGCACACATTGAGGCGGTCGGCGTTCGGATGCTTGGCCATCTCGCGCACCAGGCCGACGACGACGTTGGAAAACGGCGGCGCGACCGCCTCCACTTCTTCTACTTCCAGGCCGGACATCGTCAGCATGTGGGCCAGTTCGTCCGACGTCATCTTCGGATCGACCATGGTACGGAGCCAGTTTTCGGAAAATTGCATATCAAGCCTTCAAGCGCATCGGTATTTATACTATATAAACCGTATAAACCATATAAACGGTTTAGCCGGTTTGCAGCGAATTTTAATTGAACTGCTTCAGGAAGCGCAGGTCGCCCTCGTAGAACAGGCGCAGGTCGTTGATCCCGTAGCGCAACATCGTCAGCCGTTCCAGGCCGGAGCCGAAGGCGAAGCCGATGTATTTTTCCGGATCGAGGCCGAAGTTGCGCACCACGTTGGGATGGACCTGGCCCGAGCCCGACACTTCCAGCCAGCGGCCCTTGTTGGGACCGGAGCCGAAGGCGATGTCGATTTCGGCCGACGGTTCGGTGAACGGGAAGTACGATGGCCGGAAGCGCACCTGCAAATCGTCGGTCTCGAAGAAGGCCTTGACGAAGTTCAGGTACACGCCCTTCAAGTCGGCGAAGCTGATGTTCTCGGCGATCCACAGGCCTTCGACCTGGTGGAACATCGGCGAGTGCGTGGCGTCGCTGTCGACGCGGTAGGTGCGGCCCGGCGCGATCACCTTGATCGGCGGCGTGTGGCTGCGCGCGTAGCGCACCTGCATCGGGCTGGTGTGGGTGCGCAGCAGCAGCGGCTTGCCGTCGCCGTCGTTGCCGTCGATGTAAAAAGTGTCCTGCATCGAACGGGCCGGATGGTTTTCCGGGCTGTTCAAGGCGGTGAAGTTGGTCCAGTCGTTTTCGATCTCGGGGCCGTCGGCCACGTCGAAACCGATGGAGCGGAAGATTTCCTCGACCCGCTCCCAGGTCCGCATCACCGGATGGATGCCGCCGCCGGCGCGGCCGCGGCCGGGCAGCGTGACGTCGATGGCTTCGGCGTTCAAGCGGCTTTGCATCTGGGCGTCGGCCAGCGCGTCGCGCCGGGCCGTCAGCGCCGCTTCGATACTGCCCTTGGCGGCGTTGATGAGCGCGCCCTGCGCCTTGCGCTGTTCGGGGTCGAGCTTGCCCAGGCCCTTCATCAATTCGGTGATCTGGCCGGTCTTGCCCAGGTATTTGGCTTTGGCGTTTTCCAGTGCGGCGGCGTCATCTTGCGCGGCCATGAAATCCTGCACTGCGGTGGCGACGAGTTGTTCCAGGGAGTCCATGCGGTTTTATTATCCTGTTTTCCTGACCTTGGCGGGCGCACGCGCCGCGTCCACAATCAAAAACGGGGCACAGGTATCACACCTCTGCCCCGCTCTTTTCGCGCCGCCCGGGGGCGACGCTGACGACATCGCTACTTAGGCAGCGATTTTTGCTTTCACCGCATTGACAATCGCAGCGAAGGCTGGCTTGTCCATGACAGCCATATCGGCCAGGACTTTACGGTCCAGCTCGATCGAAGCTTTCTTCAGACCATTCATGAACACGCTGTACGTCACGCCATGCTCACGGGAAGCGGCGTTGATACGGGCGATCCACAGGCGGCGGAAGACGCGCTTCTTGTTACGACGGTCGCGGTAAGCGTATTGGCCAGCGCGCATGACTGCTTGCTTGGCAACACGGTATACCTTGCTGCGACGACCGCGGTAACCCTTGGCCATGTTTAATACTTTTTTATGACGGGCACGAGCTGTAACCCCACGTTTTACTCTAGGCATAGTAACTCCTTAAATTGAGTGTGAGATTAAGCGGTTGGCATCATGCGCATGACGGATTTCACGTCAGCCGCATCAACGTTCGTGATACCGCGCAGGTGGCGCTTCATTTTGGTGGTTTTCTTGGTCAGAATGTGGCGCTTGAAAGCGTGACCACTCTTGATAGTTCCACCTGGACGCACGCGAAAACGTTTTTTCGCGGAGCTTTTGGTCTTCATTTTTGGCATAGCAATCTGTCTTTTAAGGACAGCTCCATTTTTAAACAGGATTGCAGGTGGCAACACGACGTCGCGCTTAGATGCCTGCTTTCACATGTTTTGCAGCGGATGCGAGTCCGCTACAGGTACAACAGCCGGACATTATAGACCAACCGCCGTAATCGTGCACTGGAATTGCAGCGGGCGCCCACACGGGCGCCCGCCACGGCAATTCACAGGGGTGCTGTATTACCGCTTATTTCTTTTTCTTCGGCGAAAGGACCATGATCATCTGGCGACCTTCCATCTTCGGAAACTGCTCGACCTGGCCGTAGGGCTCCAGATCCGCCTTCAGACGTTCGAGCATGCGGAAACCGATATCCTGGTGCGCCATCTCACGACCGCGGAAGCGCAGCGTGATCTTGGTTTTGTCGCCTTCGTCGAGGAACTTGACGAGGTTGCGCAGCTTGATATTGTAATCGCCATCATCGGTGCCCGGACGGAATTTGACTTCCTTCACGGCGATGATCTTTTGCTTCAATTTCGCTTCGTGAGCCTTTTTCTGCTCCGAATATTTGAATTTGCCGTAGTCCATCAGACGGCAAACCGGTGGCACCGCGGTCGGCGCGATTTCCACCAGGTCGACGTTTGCCTCTTCCGCCAGGCGGAAGGCTTCGGCCAAGGTAACGATGCCCAGAGGCTCGTTCTCGACCCCGCTTAAACGCATTTCAGGGGCGGTGATTTCGCCATTGATGCGATGCGACTTGTCAGTAGCTATGGTGATTCCTTTTAAAATCTGAAAGAGAGGCCCTGCTGCGAGTTTCCTCGTCAGGCTTTGTTTGCGACATCGAGTTGGAGTCGTTCTACCAGGGCATCGACGGACATGACGCCCAGATCAATATTGCCCCGTGCCCGCACGGCCACGGTATTGGCATCCCGCTCTTTGTCGCCGACTACGAGTATGTAGGGCACTTTTTGGACGGAATGTTCGCGTATTTTATACGTAATCTTCTCGTTGCGCAAATCGGTGTTCACGCGGAAGCCGCATTTCCTCAGCTTTTCCGCCACTTGTTGCACGTATTCGCCCTGCGCGTCGGAGATGTTGAGCACCGAAATTTGCACCGGCGCCAGCCACATCGGCAAGGCCCCCGCGTAGTTTTCGATCAAGATGCCGATGAAGCGCTCCATCGAGCCCACGATGGCGCGGTGCAGCATGACCGGCACCTGGCGGCTGTTGTCGGCCGCCACGTATTCGGCGCCCAGGCGCTGCGGCATGAAGAAGTCGACCTGCATGGTGCCGACCTGCCATGGGCGGCCCAGCGAATCCTTCAGGTGGTATTCGATCTTGGGACCGTAGAAGGCGCCCTCGCCCGGCAACTCCGTCCACGTCACGCCGCAGGCGCGCAGGCCGGAGCGCAGCGCGTCCTCGGCCTTGTCCCACACCTCGTCGGTGCCGATGCGGTTGTCGGGGCGCAGGGCCAGCTTGACGTCGATATTATCGAAGTGGAAGTCGGAATACACTTCCATCGCCTGCTTGTGGAAGGACACCACTTCGGATTCGATCTGCTCGTCGGTGCAGAAGATGTGGCCGTCGTCCTGCGTGAAGCCGCGCACCCGCATGATGCCGTGCAGCGCGCCGGACGGCTCGTTGCGGTGGCACTGGCCGAACTCGCCGTAGCGCAACGGCAGGTCGCGGTAGCTGCGCATATTGCTGTTAAAAATCTGCACGTGGCCCGGGCAGTTCATCGGCTTCAGCGCGTAGGAGCGGTTTTCCGACTCCGTCACGAACATGTTTTCGCGGTAGTTGTCCCAGTGGCCGGTCTTGCCCCACAGGCTGGAGTCCAGGATCTGCGGCGCCTTCACTTCCTGGTAGCCGTTGACCTGGTACTTGTTGCGCATGTATTGCTCAACCTGCTGCCAGATGGTCCAGCCCTTCGGATGCCAGAACACCAGGCCCGGCGCCTCGTCCTGGAAGTGGAAGAAGTCCAGCTGCTTGCCCAGCTTGCGGTGGTCGCGCTTTTCCGCCTCTTCCAGCTGGAACAGGTACTGCTCCTGGTCTTCCTTCTTGACCCAGGCGGTGCCGTAGACACGCTGCAGCATTTCGTTCTTGCTGTCGCCGCGCCAGTAGGCGCCGGCCAGCTTCATCAGCTTGAACACCTTCAGCTTGCCGGTCGACGGCACGTGCGGGCCGCGGCACAGGTCGGTGAAGCTGCCTTCCGAATACAGCGAGACATCCTGGTCGGCCGGAATCGATTCGATGATCTCGGCCTTGTAGGCCTCGCCTATCGACT
>NZ_JANXMI010000136.1 GCF_025354735.1 Rugamonas sp. | reverse complement strand
CTCGGTGGTCGCCACCGAAATCCGCCGCCTGGCCGACCAGACCTCGGTGTCGACCTGGGACATCGAGCAGATGCTCAAGGAGATGCAGTCGGCGGTGTCGGCCAGCGTGATGGGCATGGATAAATTTTCGGAAGAGATACGGCGCAGCGTCGGCGAAGTGCGGCTGGTCACCGACCAGCTGTCCGGCGTGATGGACCAGGTGCAGAAACTGGCGCCGCAGTTCGACGCCGTGCTGCAGGGGATGCAGTCGCAGGCGGTCGGCGCGGCGCAGATTTCGGACACCATGATGCAGCTGAACGACGCCACCCAGCAGACCGTCGAATCGCTCAAGGCCACCAGCGAAGCGGTGCACCAGCTGCAATACGCGGCCGGCGACCTGCAATCGAGCGTGGCCAATTTCGCGGTGACGGTGTGATGGTGATTGCGATGACCATGGGCGCGACTTCGTGAAGCAGCTGATTTTCCATATCGGGCAGGATCGCTACGGCCTGCGGCTGCGCTCCATCGTGCGCGTGCTGCCGCTGCTGGAACTGAAGCAGCTGCCGCTGGCGCCCGACGCCGTGGCCGGCCTGATGGACTTCCACGGCCGCTCGGTGCCGGTGATCGACTTGTGCCGCATGAGCGGCGCGGCGCCGGCGTCCGAGCATTTCGACACGCGCATCGTCGTCGTCGATTACAAGGCGCCCGACGGCGCCAGCCATTTGCTTGGCCTGCTGGCCGAACGCGTGCTCGGCGTGCAGGATGTGGACAGCGATGCGCTGGTCGACAGCGGCGTGCGCGCCGCGCTGTTCCTCGGCCAGGTCGCCAGCGACAAGGACGGCATCGTGCAGCTGGTCGAACTGGAACACCTGCTGCCGGAAGCGCTGCGCGCGATCCTGTTCCAGCCGGAGCACCGGCCATCATGAGCGCGCAAACCATGCTGCGCGCGGCGACCGGCCTGAATCTGTCGAAAACGGTGGTGGAGCGCGCCGTCAAAAGCCGCATGCGGCAAACCGCCGTCGCCGATCCCGCCGCCTATCTGGCCGCGCTGACGCCGGAGGAATTGACGCAGCTGATCGAACTGGTGGTGGTGCCGGAGTCGTGGATGTTCCGCGATGCCCAGGCCTTCCAGGCCGCCGTCGAATTCGTCCGGGACCGGCCGCCGGCCACCTCCGGCCGGCCGGCGCGCATCCTGTCCATCCCCTGCGCCGGCGGCGAGGAGCCCTACTCGATCGCGATGGCGATGTACGACGCCGGCGTGGCGGCCGATGCCTTCATCATCGACGCCTACGACATCAGCCCGGCCTGCGTGGCGCGCGCGCGCGCCGGCATCTACGGCCGCAACGCCTTCCGCTCCGGCGACCTGGGTTTCCGCGAGCGCTATTTCACCCACCTCGGCGACGACGAATACC
The DNA here is from genome assembly GCF_025354735.1 of Rugamonas sp. Lineage (GTDB taxonomy): Bacteria > Pseudomonadota > Gammaproteobacteria > Burkholderiales > Burkholderiaceae_D > Rugamonas. The sequence goes on along the minus strand of NZ_JANXMI010000136.1, from coordinate 12,665 downwards.
AGATCGGCGAGGCGCTGCGCAAGCAGGTGCGCTTCAAACAGGGCAATCTGCTGGCGCTGGACCTGACCGGATTGCTCGGTTACTACGACGTGATCTTTTGCCGCAACCTGCTGATCTATTTCGACAAGCCGACCACCAAGGCCGCCATCGACCAGTTGCGCGCCCTGCTCGGCGACGACGGCCTGCTGTTCGCCGGCTACGCCGAGGTGCCGTCGTTTTGCCAGCATGGCTTTACGCCGATCCGCTACCCGCAGGCCTTCGGACTGAAAAAGGACGATCCGGCGGCGCTGTCTGCACCGACGGCATCCAACGCCAGCACGGCGCAGCCGCCGGCGCGGCGAGCCGCGCAAGCGGCGCCGGCTTCCGCGGCGGCGCCGTTCGCGCGGCCGGCGGCGGCGCAGCGGGCGGCGGCAAAATCGGCCGCCGTTTCATCGCCCCTTGCACCGCCTCTTTCGGCGACCGCCCCCGTCATCGGCGTCGGCGCCGATCCGCTGGCGCAGGCGCGCAAGCTGGCCGACCAGGGCCGCCACCAGGAAGCGGACGCGCTGTGCCTCGCCCATCTGGCGCACACGCCCGATTCGGCCGAAGCTTATTTCATCCTCGGCCTGCTCAACGAGCACGCGCAAAAACTGAACGTGGCCGAAGACTACTGGCGCCGCTGTATTTATCTGCAACCGGATCACTACGAAGCCTTGTGCCACCTGGCCCTGTTGGCCGAACAAAAAGGCGATGCCGGCGCCGCGACGGCGCTCAAGGCGCGCGCGGCCCGCATCTATCAGCGCCAGCAGGCCTCCTAAGAGCCGACCATGACGACCACCATCATCACCCAAGCGCCCCTGCCCCTGCGGGACATCGACGATTGCTGGAACCGCATCGGCGTGGCCGGCGACCAGAGTTGCGACAAGCTGGCGCAGTTCATCCACTGCCGCAATTGCGGCGTCTACGCCACCGCCGCGCAGGGTAATTTGCAGCGGCCCGTGGGCGCCGGCTACCAAAAGGAATGGGCCGAGCATTTCCGCCAGCCGGTCAGCGACAGCGCCACGCTCGATACGTCGGCGCTGGTGTTCCGCATCGGCCGCGAATGGCTGGCGCTGCCGACCACGCTGTTTGTGTCGGTCGCGCCGCAGGCCGCGCCGCACCGGCTGCCGCACCGCAACGGGCGCGGACTGGCCGGCATCGTCAACGTCGGCGGCACGCTGTATCCGTGCATGGCGCTGGCCGATTTGCTCGGCATCGATGCGGAAGACGGCGCGGCGGCGACCGGCCGCCACACCTTCGCGCGCCTGCTGTTGCTGCAATGGGAGGGCCAGGCCTACGCGCTGCCGGTGGCCGACCTGCACGGCATCGTGCGCTACGCCGCCAGCGCCGTGCGTCCTCCGGCCGCCACCATCAACAAGGGCTTGACGCGGTTTCTGTCGGGTGTCGTCACGCACCAGGATCTGCACATCGGCTGCCTCGATGCGACGCTGATCGGCTATCAACTTGCGAGAACATTACGATGAGCCAGGACCAGCACGGCGATCTCAGTCAGTTTTCCATGCGCGACCTGTTCCGCATGGAGGCCGACAGCCAGACCCAGATCCTGACCGAGGGTTTGCTGGCGATGGAGCGCCAACGGGGCGCCGGCGACGCCAGCGCGGTCGAGGCCATGATGCGCGCGGCGCACTCGATCAAGGGCGCGGCCGCCATCGTCGGGCTGGACGTGGTGGTGCAGCTGGCGCACGGCATGGAAGACAGCTTCGTCGCCGCGCAGCAGGGCAAGCTGGCGCTGACGCCGAACCGGATCGATGTGCTGCTGTCGGGCGTCGATCTGATTTTGCAGTTCTCGCGGCTCGACGACGCCGGCGCCGACACCTGGCTGCAGGCGCATGCGCAGCAGATCCGCTCGACGCTGGACTCGATCGCGCACATCGCCTTCCTGCCCGAGCCGCTGGACCTGCAGGCCGAAGCGGCCCTGCTGGCCCCCGCCGCGCCGCTCACTACCCCGGCGACTGCGCCCGCCGCCGCCGAAGATGCGCCGGCGCCGTCGCGCGCGGCGGCCCATTTGAAAGGGGCGCAAAACTTCGACCGCCTGCTGTCGCTGGCCAGCGAGTCGCGCATCAACGCCCACCAGATGCATCCCTTCATCCAGAATTTGCAGCGCTTCAAGCGCAATCAGAGCAGCCTGTTCTCGCTGGTCGAGCAGCTGCACGAGGCCATCGCCAACAGCAGCGACGCCAGCCTGAAAGAGAAGTCGCTGCTGGCGCTGCAAAAAACCCATCCCCTGAAGCAGTTCGTACTCGAACATATCGCCGACATCGAAGCCTATGAGAGGCGCGTGCTGGCGGTCTCGCAAGGCATGGTCGACGAGGTGCTGACGCTGCGCATGCGTCCTTTCCGCGACGGCGTGCAAGCCTTTCCGCGCATGGTGCGCGACCTGGCGCGCGCCATGGGCAAGGAGGTGCATCTCGAAATCCACGGCGAGGATACGCTGGTCGACCGCGACATCCTGGCCAAGATCGAAAGCCCGCTCAATCACATGCTGCGCAACGCCGTCGACCACGGCATGGATACGCCGGCCGAGCGCGTGGCCGCCGGCAAGACCGGCACCGGCACCATCGTGCTCGACGCCAAACACCGCGCCGGCATGCTGAGCATCGAAATCAGCGACGACGGCAAGGGCGTCGACCTGGAAAAAATCCGCCGCCAGGTGGTCGACCGAAAAATGTCGAGCCCGCAGATGGCGGCCTCGCTGTCGCCGGCCGAGCTGCTTGAATTCCTGTTCCTGCCGGCCTTCAGTCTGAAGGAAAACACCACCGAGATTTCCGGCCGCGGCGTGGGACTCGACATCGTGCACGAGACCATACGCCAGCAGAACGGCACCGTCAAAATCGAATCGGAACTGGGCGCCGGTTTCCGCACCTCGATCACGCTGCCGCTGACGCAGTCCATCGTGCGCGCGCTGGTGGTCGACATCCGCGACGAGGCCTACGCCATCCCCATCGTCAAGGTGGAGCGCGTCATCATGGTGCCGCAGGCGGCCGTCCATACGCTGGAAAACAAGCAGTTCTTCGATTTCGGCGACGAGCATCTGGGCCTGGTCTCGGCCGCGCAGGTGCTGGAGCTGGGCGAGTCCGGCCGCGCGCCGCCGGAGCTGCCGGTGGTGGTGATCGGCACCGGCGCGCGCCGCTACGCGCTGGTGGTCGACGCCATCCGCGGCGAGCAAAGCCTGGCGGTGCAGGCCATCGATCCCATCTTCGGCAAGATGCGCGACATCTCGGCCGCCGCCCTGCTCGACGACGGCGAGCCGGTGCTGATCCTCGACGTGCCGGACTTGCTGATCTCGATCGACAAGCTGCTGCACGAGGGCGGCCTGCACCAGCTGGCGAAGGCCGACCGCACCGAGCGGCGCAAGATGAAGCGCATCCTCGTCGTCGACGATTCGCTGACGGTGCGCGAGATGGAGCGCAAGCTGCTGGTCGGGCGCGGCTTCGAGGTCGACATCGCCATCGACGGCATCGACGGCTGGAACGTGGTGCGCAGCGGCGACTACGACCTGGTCATCACCGACGTCGACATGCCGCGCATGGACGGCATCGAACTGGTGGAACTGATTAAAAAAGACATCCACCTGCACCAGCTGCCGGTCATGATCGTGTCTTATAAAGACCGGCCGGAGGACCGCGCCCGCGGCCTGTCGGCCGGCGCCGACTATTATCTGACCAAGGGCAGCTTCCACGACGAGACCCTGCTCGACGCGGTGGCCGACCTGATTGGAGACGCACGCCGATGAAGATCGCCATCGCCAACGATGTCGCCATGGCCGCCGAAGCGCTGCGGCGCGTCGTCGCCAGCACGCAGGAGCACCAAGTGCTGTGGATCGCCCGCACCGGCCTGGAGGCGCTGCGCATGTGCGTCGACCAGCGCCCCGACCTGATCCTGATGGATTTGAACATGCCGGGAATGGATGGCGTGGAGGCGACGCGCCAGATCATGGAGCAGTGCCCGTGCGCGATCCTGGTGGTGACGGGGCGGCCGCATGACAACGTCAACCAGGTGTTCCGCGCGCTCGGCGCCGGCGCGCTCGATGTGACGGCCACGCCGGTGCTGCAGGGCCAGCAGGGCGGCGACGCCGAGCTGCTGGCCAAGATCAAGACCGTCGGCAAGCTGATACGCCACAGCGGCAGCAGCCAGGCCATGCTGCCGAAGACGGCCACGTCCCAGCCGGACCGGCGCGACGCCGCCATCACCACGCTGCTGGCGATAGGCGCGTCCACCGGCGGGCCGCTGGCGGTGGCCAAGATGCTGGCCGGCTGGCGGCCGCCGGCCAATTGCGCGCTGGTGGTGGTGCAGCACATCGATGAAAACTTCGCCGACAATTTCGCGCGCTGGCTAGGCGAGCAGCTCGACATGCCGGTGCGCGCCATCGAACATGGCGATGAACTGGTGGCCGGCACGCTGCTGCTGGCCAAGAGCAACGACCACTTGACGCTGGATCAAAACTATCGCCTGGGTTACGATGCTGCTCCGAAGGACTACGCTTACCGGCCCTCGGTCGATGTGTTTTTCCACTGCGTGGCCAGGCACTGGCGCGGCAACGCCGTCGGCGTGCTGTTGACCGGCATGGGCCGCGACGGCGCCGACGGCCTGCTGGCGATGCGCCGCGCCGGCCAGACCACGATCGCGCAGGACCAGGCCAGCAGCGCGGTCTACGGCATGCCGCGCGCGGCGGCCGAACTGGATGCGGCGCAGATGATACTGCCGCTCGATAAAATCGGCCCGATCCTGCGCAGCACCCTGGGCGGCAAAAGCTGAAGGCCGCCGCCGGATCAGGCACCGAATCACCGAATTTGAGAAAGTAGAGTAGCAATGTCCGATGTCATCCTCCCCCTTGCGGAACAAGAGCCGGCGCTGACCGCGTTTAAAGTACGGGTCCTGCTGGTCGACGACCAACTGATTATCGTCGAAGCGGTGCGGCGCATGCTGAGCGACCAGCCGGATATCGAATTCCATTATGTGACCGATTCGACGATGGCGGTGCAGACCGCGCTGCAATTGCAGCCGACCGTGATCCTGCAGGATCTGGTGATGCCGACCATCGACGGCTTCGGCCTGATCAAGCTGTATCGCGATGAAGATGTGCTGCGCAACGTGCCGGTGATCGTGCTGTCGGCGAAGGAAGACCCGAAGCTGAAGGCGCACAGCTTCGCCACCGGCGCCAACGATTACGTCGTCAAGCTGCCCGACAAGCTGGAGCTGCTGGCGCGCGTGCGCTACCACTCGGGCGCCCACATCAGCCGCTTGCAGCGCGACCAGGCCTTCCGCTTCCTGCGCGAGAGCCAGAAGAATCTGGCCGACGCCAACATCGAGCTGCAAAAGCTGGCGGCGCTCGACGGCCTGACCGGCATCGCCAACCGGCGCCGCTTCGACGACACCATGCGCCTCGAATGGCAGCGCGGGCAGCGCGACAAGCAGCCCTTGTCGCTGCTGTTGTGCGACGTCGATTTCTTCAAGATCTACAACGACAGCTACGGCCATCTAAGCGGCGACCTGTGTTTGAAAAAAGTGGCGGCGGTGCTGACCGAGCATTTGAAGCGCCCGGCCGACCTGGCGGTGCGTTACGGCGGCGAGGAATTCGCCATCATCCTGCCGGAGACGGAACTGGCCGGCGCGCTGAAGGTGGCCGAGTCCTGCCGCCGCCACCTCGAGCAGCTGGGCATCGAGAGTCCGCAGGCGCCGGCGTACGGCAACGTCACCATGTCGGTCGGCGTGGCCAGCGTGCTGCCGTCGCCGGCGTCCAGCGTCGATGAACTGGTGCACCTGGCCGACCGGGCTTTGTACGCCGCCAAGCGGGCCGGCCGCAACCGCGTGTTCAACGCGGCCGACCTGCCCGACGAACTTCTGGACCCTGCTCGGGAAAGCGATATATGACTACCCAATTCGACCAGGTCAGCGTCGTCAAGAAATCGAATATCTACTTCGACGGCAAGTGCGTATCGCACAGCGTGTTGTTCGCCGACGGCAGCAAGAAAACCATAGGCGTTATTTTCCCGTCTTCGCTCACCTTCGGCACCGGCGCGCCGGAAACGATGGAGCTGATCGCCGGCGTGTGCAAGGTGCGCCCGGCCGGCGCCGATGCCTGGACCACCTACCGCGCCGGCGACAGCTTCAAGGTCGCCGGCGATAGCACGTTCGATATCGAGACGGTCGAAACGCTGGACTACGTTTGCCACTTCGGTTGATGCCGGTGGCCCGCGCGCGCGCGCGTCAAACGAACACCGGCTCCGGCTCCAGCCGCACGCCGTAGCGCGCTTCGACATCGGCCTGGATCGCCGCCGCCAGCCGCGTCACATCGGCGCCGGTGGCGCCACCGTTATTGACCAGCACCAGCGCCTGTTGGGCGTACACGCCGGCGGCCCCCAGGCTGCGCCCCTTCCACCCGCACTGGTCGATCAGCCAGCCGGCGGCCAGCTTCTCGCCGCCGTCGGCCTGGCGATGGTGAACCAACCCCGGGAAGCGCTCCAGCAGGCGCGCGCACTGCTCGCCCGACACCAGCGGATTTTTGAAGAAGCTGCCGGCGTTGCCGATCGCTTGCGGGTCCGGCAGCTTGCGGCGGCGGATCGCGATCACGGCATCGGCCACCTGTTGCGCGGTCGGCGCGGCCATGCCCTGTTCGGCCAGCGCCTGCGCCAGTTCGGCATAGCGCAGATTCGGCCGCCACCGTTTCGGCAGCGCGAACGTGACGTCGACGATAATCAGATCGCGGCCGCCATCGTGCTTGAAATAGCTGTCGCGATACGCGAAGCGGCAGCCGGCTTTATCGATGACGATGGTGGCGCCGCTGGCCGGGTCGAAGGCGGTCAGGCTGTGGAACAGGTCCTGGGTCTCGGCGCCGTACGCGCCGATGTTCTGGATCGGCGCCGCGCCCACGGTGCCGGGGATCAGCGCCAGGTTTTCCAGGCCGCCCAGTCCCTGCGCCAGCGTCCACTGCACGAAGCCGTGCCAGTTCTCGCCGGCCGCCGCGCGCACATAGCTGTAGTCGTCATCGCCGCCGACGATGGCGCGGCCTTCGATCGCGATATGCAGCACCAGCCCGGCCACGTCGCCGGTCAGCAGCAGGTTGCTGCCGCCGCCGAGCACCAGGCGCGGCAGCGCGGCCAGCGCCGGATCGGCCAGCGCGGCGCGCAGGCGCTCGACCGAATCGACCCGCAAATAGCGCTGCGCGTACGCGGCGATGCCGAAGGTGTTGAGGCTTTGCAGGGGGAAGTGGTGCTGGACGGCGGACTGTGTGGGCATGGGGCAAACCGGAAAATTTAAGCGATTATAGTGCGTATCATTGAAAAAACCAGTAAAAAACCAGAGGCCGTATGGGTACGCGGGCCGTTGTCCGTTAAAATGTCTGCCTTGATGCGGCGCAGACGAATTTGCGCCGCCAGCCAGATTGAAAAGGAAGAAACCATGCCATCGTTTGATGTAGTCTCCGAAGCGGATATGATCGAAGTGAAGAACGCGGTCGAGCAAGCCAACAAGGAAATCTCGACCCGTTTCGACTTCAAGGGCAGCGATGCGCGTGTCGAGCAAAAGGAAAACGAGTTGACGGCCTACGCCGATTCCGACTTCCAGTTACAGCAGGTGCGCGATGTGCTGACCACCAAGCTGGCCAAGCGCAAGGTCGACGTGCGCTTCCTGGAAGACGGCGATATCAAGAAGATCGGCGGCGACAAGCTCAAGCAGATCATCAAGATCAAGAACGGCATCGAGTCCGATGACGCCAAGAAGATCGTGCGCGTCATCAAGGACAGCAAGATGAAGGTCCAGGCCAGCATCCAGGGCGAGGCGGTGCGCGTCACCGGCGCCAAGCGCGACGACCTGCAGGCGGCCATGGCCATGTTGCGCAAGGATGTGCCCGACATGCCGCTGGAGTTCAACAACTTCCGCGACTGATCCCTGCTCTTCGGGCGTCACAGAACCGTAGTCTTCATAGAGTAGAATGAAGCGAATATCGAGTTCCCTGTCAGCGCTGCCGCGGCCGTCGCCGCGCCAGACCTGGGTCGATTTTACCCAGCGACAAACCATGGTAGTCTAAGGATAGCAATGAAACGTGTTGATGATTTCCGCCTGCGATTTGGCAAAAATGAGTACGTGCCCATCATGGTCGGCGGAATGGGTGTGGATATTTCGACTTCGGAACTGGCGCTGGAAGCGGCGCGCCTGGGCGGCATCGGTCATATTTCGGATGCCATGGTGGAAGATGTGTCGGACCGCCGTTTCGACACCAGCTTCGTCAAGGAAAAGACCAAGTTTTACAAGTTCAACATCAACAACATGGACAAGGCCGTGGTGCAGTTCGACCTCGGCCGCCTGGCCGAGGCGCAGCGCCTGCACATCGGCCGCACCATGGAAGCGAAAAAGGGCGATGGCCTGGTCTTCGTGAACTGCATGGAAAAGCTGACCATGAACGGCCCGCGCGAAACCTTGCGCGTGCGCCTGAACGCGGCGCTCGACGCCGGCATCGACGGCATCACCCTGTCGGCCGGCCTGCACTTCGGTTCCTTCGCGCTGATCGCCGACCACCCGCGTTTCCGCGACGCCAAGCTGGGCATCATCGTCTCGTCGGTGCGCGCGCTGCAGATCTTCCTGCGCAAGAACGCCAAGCTGGACCGCCTGCCCGACTTCATCATCGTCGAAGGCCCGCTGGCCGGCGGCCATCTGGGCTTCGGCATGGACTGGGCCGCCTACGACCTGCACACGATCACGCAGGAAGTGCTCACTTACCTGAAGACCGAGCAGCTGAACATTCCGCTGATCGCGGCCGGCGGCATCTTCACCGGCAGCGACGCCGTCTCCTTCCTCGAGGCGGGCGCGGCCGGCGTGCAGGTGGCGACGCGCTTCACCATCACCAACGAATGCGGCCTGCCGGCCAAGGTCAAGCAGGAATACGTGAAGGCCCAGGAAGAGGACATCATCGTCAACGGCATCTCGCCGACCGGCTACCCGATGCGCATGCTGAAAAGCACGCCCGCCATCGGCGCCGGCATCCGTCCGGGCTGCGAATCCTACGGCTACCTGCTCGACGCGACCGGCAATTGCGCCTACATCAACTCGTACAACCGCGAAGTGGCGGCCCATCCCGGCGAAAAGAACATCGTCGTCATGGACAAGACCTGTCTGTGCACGCACATGCGCAACTTCAACTGCTGGACCTGCGGCCACTACACCTACCGCCTGAAGGACACCACGCACAAGCTCGCCAACGGCGACTATCAGATGCTCAGCGCGGAACACGTGTTCAAGGACTACCAGTTCAGCGTCGACAACCAGATCGCCTTGCCGGCACTGGAAGCGCAGGACTGAGGCCTCCGGCCCAAGACAAAACGGCGCAGCCTTCGCGGGCTGCGCCGTTTTTTCATGCGCGAACACAACGCCAGGCGCCTGGCCAGAAAGCGCCGCCGCCGCGCCCGGCACGCCGCCGCTTTTCCAGCCCGCGGCGGTTCAGCCTTCGGTGGTAATCCGCGTCACCAGCTCGTCCAGCACCTGTCCGGCCTTCTCATTGTCCACTTGGCAAGTGCCGGCGTTTTCATGCCCGCCGCCGCCGTATTCCAGCATCAGCGCGCCGATATTCGTCTGCGATGTCCTGTTCAGGATCGATTTCCCGGTGGCGAACACGGTGTTCTGGTTCTTCAGTCCCCACAGTATGTGAATGGAAATATTCGTCTGCGGGAACAACGCGTAGATGATGAAGCGGTTGCCGGCAAAAATCACCTCTTCATTGCGCAAGTCCAGCACCACCAGATTCTGCCGCACGGTGGCGCAGCGCAGTATCTGTTCCTTGCACTTCTCACTGTGCTCGAAATACAAGTCCATGCGTTCCTTGACGTCCGGCAAGGCCATGATTTCAGCAATCGTATGATTCTTGCAATAGTTGATCAAGTCCATCATCAACTGGTAATTCGAGATGCGGAATTCGCGGAAGCGGCCCAGGCCGGTGCGCGCGTCCATCAGGAAATTGAGCAAGTCCCAGTCCCGTGGGTTAAGCACCTCGTCGCGGTTGAACTGGGCGGCGTCGCCCTTGTCGACGGAGGCCATCATCTCGGTCCATGCGGCGGGGAAGGCTTTTTCACCGCCGTAATAGTCGTAGACGACGCGCGCCGCCGACGGCGCTTCCGGATGAATGATGTGGTTGGCGCGCTCGCCGCTGTTGCGCAGCGTTTCCGACAGGTGATGGTCGAAGGCCAGATGCACGCCCGGGACGAAGGGAAGATTGGTGGTGATATCGTTGTCGCTGACGGCGATTTTCCCATCCTGCATATCTTTTGGATGGACAAAGAGGATCTCTTCGATCATATCCAGATGTTTCAACAACACCGCGCAGACCAGACCATCGAAGTCGCTACGCGTGACCAAGCGATATTTTTTTGCTTCAGCTGACATGAAAACACCCTTTTTATAAAAAGAAAACTCCCCCGTCGCTCGGAGTGCATAGCGAATAATACAGCCCAATACCGATGATGGACAGCAATTGTGATGCAAGCGACAGCGCGCGCGCGGGGCCTTTCCTGCGCTACATTGAGGGCGAATAAACGATGTGCATTGCCTGGATGTCCAGGCGGGGCGCCCTCAAGGCGGCCCGCCCCATCCATGAGCCCCGTCAATACCGCTGTCGCATAAAAACACAGGCGATGACGGCGGGAAATGGCCGTGCTACTATTTATCAATAGTTTTTTTGCTATCTTTTTTTCCAAAAATACCAGGCAGGCAAGTTTGAGCGCCCTGCCCGCAAGCCTTCGGAGCCGTTGCCGTCATCCATGCTGCAGCGCCGTCCGAATGAACGGCATCCCGTCCACCGACGGGGAGTGCGTTCTGTCATGGGGAATCACCCCCAATCACTCAGAAAAGGAAAAAAAGATGGCGACTCACCTGCATCTCCCCCTCCGCATGAGGACAACAATCGGCGCCCTGCTGGCAGCCGGCTTGTTCGCCGGCAGCGCAACGGCGGCGCAAGAAAACAAGGTCTGGATCACGCTGGGCGACGCGGCCTACGCGCAGCTGCAAAAGGTCGCGCCGACGGCCATCGCCAAGGAAAGCCGGATCAGCCAAGGTAGCCAAGCCGGCGCCAAGTTCGCCGGCGGCGAAGGCATCCATCTGGTGGAAGTGGACGAGGCACAAATGCTCAGTCTGTCGGCGGCGATCCACCATGAACTCAGGCGCTGCGGCGGCTTCATGTACCACGCCAGCGAGAGCGCCGGCAAGCAAGCCCTGGGCAAGCCGAGCGCCGCCAGCCTCGCGGCCTTGAGCCGCCCCGCCTATGTGATCGACAACCAGGCGCTGGTCACGCCGATGCTGGCGCAAATGCAGGACAGCAATATCGCCCAAACCATCGTCGACTTGTCGGCCTTCACCAACCGCTACTACACCACCAACGGCGGCGTGAACGCATCGAACTGGCTCAAGCAAAAATGGTCGACCATGGCGGCCGGGCGCAGCGATATCAGCGTGACGCAATTCACGCACCCGAGCTATCCACAAAAATCGGTGATCCTGACGATCAACGGCAGCGACAATGCGGCCGAGGTACTCGTACTGGGCGCCCATCTGGATTCCATCAATGGCAACGGCACCAGCGAGGGCACCCGGGCGCCGGGTGCCGACGACGACGCGTCCGGCGTTGCCAGCATGACCGAAGCGCTGCGCGTGATGCTGGCGAGCGGCTACCAGCCGCGCCGCACAATCAAGATGATCGCCTACGCGGCGGAGGAAGTGGGCCTGCGCGGCTCGCAGGAAATCGCGCTAAGCTTCAAGAGCAACCAGGTCAACGTGGTCGGCGTCATGCAACTGGACATGACCAACTACAAGGGTTCGCCGAACGACATCTATATGTACACGGACTACACGGACAGCCAGCAAAACGCCTTCGTCGTCAAACTGATCAACACCTACCTGCCCAACTTGACGATAGGCTACGACAAATGCGGCTATGGCTGCTCCGACCACGCATCCTGGAGCGCGCAAGGCTATGCCGCCTCGATGCCCTTCGAAACCGCCTTCACACAAGACAATCCCTACATCCACACGGCGAACGACACCTATGCCAACTCCGGCAACCAGGCGCTACATGCATTGAAATTCGCGCGCATGGCGGCGGCCTACGCGGTGGAACTGGGAAGCGATGGCCCGGGCGTCGCACCTCCGGCCGACAGGGAAGAAACGGCCTCGGGCAGTCTTACGGCCGGTCAAAAGAAGACCTATGGGCCGTACAAAGTCGCGGCCGGCGGCGGCTTCAAGGCTGCGCTGACGGGCAGCGGCGATACCGACCTGTATGTGCGCAAGGATGCGCTCCCCACCACCACCACGTTTGACTGCAAATCGGATGGCCCGAGCAGCGCCGAAAACTGCGCGATCCAGCTAACGGCCAACGGCGACGTCTACGTACTGCTGAACGGCTACAGCGCCTCGGCATACACCCTGACGGTCAACTATCGGCCCCAGTAACTAAAACCGAGAACAAACGGGGGGCGCCGAGTCCCCGGTTTTTCGGTTTCCCCCGTGAAAACGCGGACGAAAAAAAGCCCAGCATCTCTGCTGGGCTTTTTTAATATAACAAGCCTGACGATAACCTACTTTCACACTGGTTGCAGCACTATCATCGGCGCAAAATTGTTTCACGGTCCTGTTCGGGATGGGAAGGG
>NZ_JANXMI010000120.1 GCF_025354735.1 Rugamonas sp. | reverse complement strand
CCCCTTCATCGCCAATGTAGCGCCACGGTTAAACGCCTCACACAGTGCGCGGGCGCCCTGCTGCATGATGGCCGCATCGGCACCGAGTACCCGAGAAAATTCAACCAACACTGCAAAGGAGTCCTCCCATGCGACATACAGCGCGACACTCAGCACTACTCATGGCATTCGCCATCGCCAGCGGCGCCGCCCTGGCCGGCGCCCAGGCCGGCAGCGACGCGGCATCCGGCACGGCGGCGGCATCGACCGGCGCATCGACCACCAACACGCGTTTGAACACGCGCGACAAGAACAACACGGCCGACACGCCGCAAGCCCAGTCCAACAGCAAGGCCGACCGCGACCTGCTGGCCGCCGTGCGGCGCACCGTGGTGAAGGACAAGTCGCTGTCTACGCTGGCGCACAACGTCAAGATTATGGTCGCCAACGGCGCCGTGACGCTGCGCGGCCCAGTCCACGACGACGCCGAAAAAAGCAAGATAGAAACGCTGGCCAAACAGGTCAACGGCGTCGCCAGCGTCGAGAACGATCTCGACATCAAGACCAATTAATTTCCACGGTTTTTAATACCACCCCCAAAAGGAGCTTCTCATGAACCACGCCGTCTATTGCATCGCCGTCGACCATCCCCACGCCGAAACCATCGTCGGCCGCCTGAAGGATGCCGGCTTCGCCAGCAACGCCATTTCCGTGCTGTTCCCGGACAAGGGCGGCACCCGCGATTTCGCCCACGAACAAAACACCAAGCTGCCTGAAGGCGCGGCCACCGGCGGCGTCGCCGGCATGGGCACCGGCGCCATCCTCGGCTGGCTGGCCGGCATCGGCACCCTGGCCATCCCCGGCGTCGGCCCCTTCATCGCGGCCGGCCCCATCCTCGCGGCGCTGGGCGGCGCGGCCGTCGGCGGCGCGGCCGGCGGCGTGATCGGCGGCCTGATCGGCATGGGCATCCCGGAATACGAAGCCAAGCTGTACGACGGCAAGGTCCGCAGCGGCAACGTCCTCATTTCCGTCCACGCGCAAAACGGCGACCAGGTGTCGAGCGCGAAGAAAATCTTCGAGGATGCCAAGGCCGATAACATCCACTCGACGTCGGAAGCGCACGCTCCGGGCTGATGCCGGGTTGCGATAAGCAGACAAAAAAACGCCCGCGCATCGCTGCGCGGGCGTTGACCGTTAACGATTAACGGTCATGTCGGCTAACGCGCCGTCACCGTCACCGGAATGACGATCTGTGCGCTGCCGCCCAGCGAGTCCTTCAGCGTCACCTTCAACTGATAACTGCCGGCGACCGGGCTATTCCACGTCGACACGATATTCATGCCACTGCCCATGAACATCATGCCCATCGGCGCGCCGGCGATCGTAATCGCAATCGAACTGGCGCCCGGGTCCGCGATGCTGATCAAGCCCGTCAGCAACTTGCCCGCCACGCCCGTCATCGGCGCGCCCGTGAGGACCGGACCGCCGGCGCTGATCTGCACCGTGTATTTGGCCTGGCCGCTCAAGCCGGTCTTGCCATCCTTGGCCACGACCGTCACCGCGTAGCTGCCGGCCACCGGATTGGCCCAGCCGACCACGCCGGCGCCGGAAATCGTCATGCCGGCCGGCGCGCCGCTCAACGTGTAGGTCACAGGATTGCTGTCGACCACCGATACCGAGAACGACAGCGCCACGCCGGCGCGGCCACTGACGGTCTGCGCCGTCAGCACCGGCGCCGACAGCGGCGCGATGACGATGGTGTACACGCCGCTGCCCTTCAAGCCATTCTTGCTGTCGGTGGCCGTCACCGTCACGGCATAAGTGCCCGCCACCGGCGTCGGCCACGCCACCGCGCCGGCGCTGTTGATGGTCATGCCGGCGGGCGCGCCGGCCAGCGCATAGCCGACCGCGTTGGCCGACGAGCTCGACACCGTGAACGACAACGCCGTCCCGACCATCCCGCCGATATTGGCCGAGGCCACCACCGGCGCCGTCGCGACGGTGACGCCCGACAGCGTCGCCAGCAGGCCGGCCGCGTTCGGCGTGCCCAGGCCGGTCACCTGGTCATAACCGGTCTTGGCGCTGCACGCGGCGCAAGTGCCATCGCTACCCTTGAGGATGTCGGCGAAGTTGCTGGCATAGCTGCCGGGCACCGTCGCGATTTGTCCGTACAGCACCGCGTGCGGCGCGCCGAGCACGGCCTTGCCGCCCTGAAGCCGCAGCGCGTTGGCGATGGCGATCACGCCTGCCCACTGCGGCGTGGCCAGGCTGGTGCCGCCCACGCTGACCCAGCCGGCCGCCGTGGCGCCCTGCGCCATCACGGCCACATACTGGCCGGACGCCGGGTCGGCGTTGAAGGCGACGTCGGCCACGGTGCGGTGCGCGGCGTTGCCCAGGCCGGGCACGGCATTGCTTTGATAGGCCGGCGTCGGCGTGTACTGGCTGACGCCGCCGCCGGTGCCGGACCACGCCGTTTCCGTGCGCGTGCCCCCGGCGTTGTAGCTGAGCGTGGTGCCGCCCACCGCCAGCACGTGCGCGGACACAGCCGGCCACGACACGCCGGCGCCGGAGTCGCCGGTGGCCGCGAGGTAAGTCATGTTCGCTTGCGAGAAAGTCGCTTCCGACGCCGTCGTGCCGCTGCTTTCCGCGCCGCCGAAACTCATCGACACGATGCCCGGCCCCATCGCGTTGGCCAGCTTGACGCCGCTGAGCAGCGTGTTGTAGCTGGCGTCCGCCACTTCGATCAGCACGATGCGCGCCAGCGGCGCCGTGGCGTGGGCCCACTGCACGTCGAGCGCGATCTCGGTGGCCCAGCCGGCATCGTAGGCCGGCCGCGTGGCCGTCATGGCGCCGCTGGCCGTGCTGTAGACCACCGACAATTCGCAGGCGCTGGCCGAAGCGGCCGCCAGCGGCAGGCCGGCGTTGCTGGCGACGGCCTTGGCGGCGCATGTCGGCAAGCCGAATTTCTGATTGAACGCCGTTAATTCGGCGGCCACGTTCGGGTCATCCTGGGCGTCGACGATATAAATGGTCTGGCCCGCGCCCAACTGCGCCGCTTGCGCAGCGCTCAAGGTGGCGCCAAGGGCCGGCAACGTCGGCAAGCCATAGGCGGCGCGGATCTGCGCCGGCGTGTAAGTCGCCACCACGCCGCTGCTGGCCAGCGGCGCCGCCGCCGTGCCGACGTCCGGCGCCAGGCCGCGCATCGCTTCCATGCGGCGCGAGTGCATCGCTTGCAAAGTGAGGCGGCGGGTCGACAGATTGCGCATCTCGGCCGGTATCGCCTGCAAATGCGCCGCGCGATAGGAGGAGACGTCACCGGCGTCATCGGCCGGCGTGTCGAGCAGTACGGGCGCGACGTGGAACGACGGCAGCGCCTGTTGCTGCGCGGTGCCGTCCGGCAAGCTGCCCGTGTCGAGTTCCACGGTGGTGACACCGGTGGCCAACGGCGCCGCCTCCAGTACCCGGGCGCTGTTGCCATTGCTGTCGCCGCTGTCGCCGCCCCCGCCGCAGGCGCTGAGCAGCGCCGCCACGCACAGCAGCAAGGCCGGCGCCGCGACCGCTTTCGGGCGGGAGGACGATGGGCCGGGTCGGGTCGATTTGCGAGGGGTCATCATCGTCTTCCTTCAAGTATGGGGTAGCGGGCAACAGGAATTTATGTATCCACACGGCAATTTTCGCACATATTTTAAGCAGCGCCTATACCAATCGCGCCACACACAGGTGCCTCCTCCCAATTCCAATAAATTGAATATGGTGCCAAAGCGCTTGATCGCCGGCTTGCCGGACGGCATACTCCACGCTCCGCCCCTCCTTGAATCGCCCATGCCCGCCATCGAACCGACGCCAGCGCTGCCCGACATCCTCGGTCACGGATTAAAAGTAGTTTTTTGCGGCATCAACCCCGGCGTCGATGCCGCTGCGGCCGGCCACCATTTCCTCGGCCGCGGCAACCGCTTCTGGCCGGTGCTGCATCTGGCCGGCTTCACGCCGCGGCAGCTCGCGCCGCAGGAAGACGGCATGGCCCTCGATTTTGGACTGGGGCTGACGGCGGCCGTGGCGCGCGCCACCCATCGCGCGGACCAGGTTCAGACGGACGAGTTCGCGCAAGCGGCGGCGGAGTTGACGGCAAAGATAGCGCTCTACCAGCCGCAGTGCATCGCCTTCCTCGGGAAAGCGGCGTATGCCGGGATGACGGGAAAGCGCGAGCTGGCATGGGGCGAACAGCCGCAGCGCTTCGCGGGCGCGCGCGTGTGGCTGCTGCCCAATCCGAGCGGATTGAATCGCGGCTTCAGCAAGGAAATGCTGGTGCAAGCCTATGCGGCCCTGCACCGCGCTTTGTTATAAAAGTCTGGCCATCGCCAGATAAGCGGTGAGCGGTGAGCGGCGCGGAGGCCAAGCGCGACAGAGATAAAAAAGCCCTTGAATCATCAAGGGCTTTTTAGAAATACGACGGTGACAGCCGAACAAGCCTCTACAACCCGCATAAATGCTAGACTCATTAAAATTATTTATAAATCATGCCCCCAAACATGCCCCCAAAAAAGTTTTCTTAGGTCATTTTGGCCCCTAAATCGGTTCAGGTTTCCATCCCGATCCTACCCCGCTTGACTCAATTGCCTGATATACAAGGATGCCGACCAGCCGCGAAGCCTTCACCTCTTTACCATACAACCCCCTAAGGAAAATTCGTGGGGTAGAACGAGACCGGGGCGCGCAATGCCCGTGCGTTAAAAACGGCCAGGAGGGACCCGTTCGATTCCAGCAGCGAGCTTTGGCCGTCGCGCCATCGTCAGCCACTGCGGACCTGATAAAAGGAAGGAAGTAGGTACACCACGGAGCTAGAGAGAGAACGCGGCGCGCAATCCCCGCGTGTTAAGAACGACAAGGAGGGACCCACAACACTTCAGCCCTACCCAACTGCCATTTATGCCCCCCTAGTGATTTTTTATCACTAGAGAAAATCCGGGGTCATGGCACCCGCGTATCCCCAAGCCCAGAAAGGACCCGGAGATTGTTTCCGACGCATAGGCGACCGCCAACGCCGTCCATGCCTCAGCACCAGCCACAACGCAGCCAAGCGATCAGGACAGGTCACCACGCCTGCCCCCCCCCCCGGCACAAGCCAATCGGTCCGACTCGCCACCGATGGCATAGCCAGCCTCCAAACCACCACTTTATTTTCCGGTACACCGGTACAACTGTTAAATACATCTGTAACTCATTGTTTTAAATAACAAAAGTTGTACCGGAAAATGCACTTTTAAAAACCGGTACGAACCGGTACAACCGGTACAACTCAGTATCAAAATAACAAAACATCGTTAAAACCCGCATGAATAGCCAAAATTGATAATATTGAATGTTTCCTCAATTGTTAAATATGGTTCATATAACAATGCAAATCGACCGTTTATGCCCCAAATAGGCTGACTTTCACGGTTTGACTCTTGGCATTAGGATAACTGAAGCCCATTTTCGCGCAAACGAGTCCTCCCCGCACCCCAAACAGCCCGGCTGCGGCGATTCGCTAGCGCTGGAAAGCATGAAAGTAGTGATGGTTCTCCCGATACCGGCACGCTCTTGCGGCCGAGAAGTCGCTCTATCCTGATGATTGGCGTCGGGCTGCTGCCGGTTTGCCGTATATCGTTAACAGCGCCAGCACCAGAGGTTGACGCCCGATTCTAAGCGGCCGCCCCCAGCCTTGATGCCTTACAAATGGCAATAGAGCGTCCAACCGCGCTTTGACTCAAATGTCTATCCATCACCAATGTGTCCAAGACATGTGAGAATTTGCGTATTTTCCAGATTGGCAACATGCTATCCTTAGCGACATCGGCCGAGTTCGGCCAACAGCGGAAGTTCAGAAAATTATTGTGATTAAACGCATTTTGGAATTTGAGCATGGATAGTCGCTGGTATATATCCGCTGAAACCTGTCGTCGCGACTTTGATCTGTGCACATTCAAATCTGAACTCATAGCGGAATGCAGAGGTAATGATGATATTGCATGGGCTGCGTTCTTTCACCTGAGACAAGACAGTCTGGAGTGGCTTCATCGCCAGGTTCCTGCGTTGGACCAACAAGTTCCTTTTCAACTCATAGCTGCTGGCCAAGCGGATCGGGTGCGTGACTGCCTTTGGTGCATGCCATGTTAATGGGGCTCATTTCGGCCAAAACCGGACCGTGAGATAGATTCAATGTGTAAGCTAATTTCTTTATCAGTGGCTATTCTGCTTGGGCTGCCCATGCAAGTGGTGGCTCAAAGCGTGAATCATCAAGAGGTCGCTCGCTTTCTCAAGGATGGGGAGCGCGCTATAGCTCAAAGCAGATTTGACGATGCTATCGATAGATGTCGAGCAGGATTGGATAAGCTCGGTAGCGCATACGTTCGTGCTGAGGTCATTGATGACACCGGCCTGAAGTTAGTCGCTGCTGATCTATTACGGCGCGAAGGAAAGATTGAAAATGCGTCTTCAATGTATTGTCGAATGCTGGCCGTGCGACTAGAGCAATTTATTGGAAAATAGCCCTGCATCCCTCGTCGGCAGAAATCGGCCAGAACCAGTCATTGCACTAACCTAGGAAACCGAATGCGTATCATTGGATGGTCAGAAAAATGCGACGAAGATGGTGCAATTCTTCCTGTGACTATCGTTGACGTTGATTTTCACGGCACTCCAGAAGAACTGCGTGCGATTGGTGAATTTTTGTTGGAAGCGGCCGTCAAACTCGACATCGCGCAAGCTAGGAATTTGCCATTGCATGTGGGTATCGACTTGGGAAATTCAAACCCATACGCTGAAGTTGGCATATCAGTTAATGCGGTTCGGCATGTTGATGAATAGGG
>NZ_JANXMI010000111.1 GCF_025354735.1 Rugamonas sp. | reverse complement strand
GCCGCCCCCGCCGCCAGCTTCAGCGCCAGCGCCGCGCCGTCGCGCCGCACCGCCACCAGCGGCGCCGCCGGCGCCTGCGCGCCCAGCCACGGCGTGGCCGGCTGTGGGGACCGGCGCTGGTGTGGGCGCCGCCGCGCATGGCGGTCAGGCGGTGGCGGTGTATGCGTTGTGGTCGCGCTACGGCAGCGAGTGGCGCTTCGCGGTCGCGCCCGGCGGACGGACGGCGCTGCTGTTGCCCGACGATCCCGTGGCCGGTGCGGTCAACATGGTCGTCGTCAGCGCGATAGACCGGCTGGGTAACGAGAGCGAGCGGGTGTCGGTGCTGCGGTGATGATGGCGCGTAGTACCGGGGGCGGATCGCGCCCGTGAAGGCGCCGACTGCGGCCGCCATCCTCGAGCGGGGGCCGGCCCCGGTTGGCCGCGGCGGCTGCGCTCACGCGGGCTGCGGCGCCGTTTAGGCTGCGGCGCTGATGACGATACTTTTTACTGCGGGGCTGTAGCATCGGTCCCGACCGAAGGCTGACCATGACCAATGATCGCACACACCAGCTCGCCCTCGGCATCGACGCCGGTGGCACCCAAACGCGCTGGGCCCTGGCCGATGGCGACGGCGTCATCGTCGCCGAAGGCAGCGTCGCCGGATTGTCGGCGACGCAGATGGCCGACCCGGCCGGCCGCGTCGCCGTGCGCCTCACCTTCGCCGCGCTGGCGACGGCGGTGCTCGATGTCGGCCAGCCGGCGCGCGTCTGCGCCGGCCTGACCGGATTCGATGTCGCTTCCCGCTCCGGTCTCATTTCCGGCGCCAACGCCGGTTCCAGTTCCGGCGCCAGCTCCGACGGCGCCACCCTCGCCGCCTGGCTGGCCGATGCGCTGGCCATCCCGGCCGCCGCCGTCGCGCTGCGCAGCGACATCGAAATCGCCTACCTCGACAGTTTCGCGCCCGGCGAAGGCTATCTGGTTTACGCCGGCACCGGTTCGATCGCGGCCTGGATCGATGCCGACGGCGTCTTCCACCGCGCCGGCGGCCGCGGCGTGCTGCTCGACGATGGCGGCGGCGGCTACTGGATCGCGCGCGAGGCGCTGCGCCACATCTGGCGCGCCGAGGACGAGGCGCCCGGCGCCTGGCGCGAGTCGGCGATGGCGCGCGCCGTGTTCGCCCACATCGGCGGCGCCGACTGGTCGCTGTCGCGCGACTTCATGTACGGCCAGCAGCGCGGCGCCATCGGCCGGCTGGCGCTGGCCGTCGCCGCCAGCGCGGACGACGACGCGCAGGCGCTGCTGATCCTGCGCCAGGCCGGCGCGGAACTGGCGCGGCTGGCGCGGGCGCTGGCGGCGCGTCACGGCGCGCGGCCGGTCGCGCTGGCGGGACGGGCGGCGACGCTGCATCCGGCCATCGTGCAAGCGATGCGGGCCGCGCTGCCGGCGGCGCTGCGGCTGCGCCAGGCCGAGTCGCAGCCGCATCGCGCGGCGGCGCGCATTGCACTACACTCTGCTCTTGATCCGCGACGAGACCCTCCATGAAAAAACTGCTGCTCACCGTGCTGTTCACCGCGTTCGCCGCCCTGCTGGCCGGCTGCGCCGCGCCGGGGCCGAAAATCGACACCACGTATGTGGCGCGCGGCCAGAGCGACCGCATCAAGTTCGTCATCGTCCACTACACGGTGGGCAACTTGCCCAGTTCGCTCAAGACGCTGACCGAGGAAGTCGTCAGCAGCCACTATCTGCTCACCGACACCGATCCGCCCTTCTTCTACGCGCTGGTCGACGAGTCGCGCCAGGCCAACCACGCCGGCGTCAGCAACTGGAAGAATTACACTCTGCTCAACGGCAGCTCGATCGGCATCGAGATCGTCAATCCCGGCTTCAAGGACACGCCGGAGGGACGGCTGTGGTATCCGTTCCAGCCGGCCCAGATCGACCAGCTGATCGCGCTGCTCGGCCAGATCGTCGCGCGCCACCACATCGCGCCGGAAAACATCCTCGGCCACAATGAAATCGCGCCGCAGCGCAAGGAGGATCCGGGCCCGCTGTTCCCGTGGAAGCGGCTGGCCGACGCCGGCCTGATCGCGTGGCCCGACGCCGGCCGCGTCGCCGCGCAGCTGCCGCAGTACCTGGCGCAGCTGCCGGACCCGGCGTGGTTCCAGAAGAAGCTGGCGCTGCATGGCTACGCGGTGCCGCAAAACGGCCAGTTCGACAAGGCCACCCAGAATGTGATCGCGGTGTTCCAGACCAAGTTCCGGCCCGCGAAATTCGACGGCCAGCCGGACGCGGAAACGGCCGCGCTGCTTGATGTGCTGACGACGCCGGCCGGTGTCGTGCCGACGGCGGCGCCTGCCATGCCGGCTGCGACGGCGCCATCGCTGCCGTCGCAGCCGCAGCCGTCCACGCCGTCACAGCCACCGGTGCCACCGCAGCCGCAGCCGTCGGCCGCCAACCCGGCCGCAGTCGAATCGCACTGAAGCGGCGCGCGCGATCATGCCATCCCTGCCCGCCAACGAGAGCCACGAGGCGATGACGCCATGACGCCGCCGTCCATCGACATCGAGGAGGTGGCGCGGCACGACGCATTCCGCCACCTGAGCGCCATCGCCGGCATCGCCGTCGAGCTGCGCTACGCCACGGCGGACAATTTCGTCGGCTGCGTTTTATACCCCGACCTCGATTGCGCGTGGCTGCACCGCGATGCGGCCGAGGCCTTGGCGCGGGCGGTGTCGTGGCTGGCCGGACGCCGGCCCGACGTCACGCTGCTGGTGCTCGACGCCCTGCGTCCGCAGCGCGTGCAAGAGCAGTTGTGGGCCGCGTTGCAGGACACGCATCTGCTGGAATACATCGCCGAACCGGTGCGCGGCTCGATCCACTCCTTCGGCATGGCGGTCGACGTGACGCTGCGCGGCGCCGACGGCCGCGAGCTGGACATGGGCACCGGTTTTGACGACATGAGCGAGCGTTCGCAGCCGGCATTGGAAGCGCGGATGCTGGCGCGCGGCGCGCTGACGGCGCAGCACATCGCCAACCGCCAGTTGCTGCGCGACGCCATGGGGCAGGCCGGTTGGGTCGGCATCGCCAGCGAATGGTGGCATTTCGATTGCGGCGACCGCCAGTTGGTGCGCCGGACTTACACGCGCGTGCTGTAGCGGCCGACGACCAGGTAAATCAGCCGCCGTGTCCACCGGGGTCAAGACCGTGTGTCAGACCACAGTTTCGAATGAATCTCTCGAAACTGTGGTCTGACCCCGTTTTAGTTTGCTGGCTGCCCCCGTTTTTAGTTTACTAGCCGGGTCAGCGGTCGACCGTCGCCATCCGCTCGGAGTTGTAGCGCGGGCCGGCCACGTGGGCCAGCGCGCGGTCGAGCAGCTCCATCTCTTGCGGCGACAGCGCGACGCTGGCCGCCACCACATTCTGTTCCAGATACGCGCGCCGCTTGGTGCCCGGTATCGGCACGATGTCGTCGCCGCGATGCAACGCCCACGCCAGCGCGATCTGGCCCGGCGTCACCTGGCGCGATTCGGCCAGCGCGCGCACGGCGGCGGCCGCCTGCATATTGGCGTCGTAATTGGCGCCCTGCAAGCGCGGGTCTTGATGCCGGAAGTCCGACGGCGGATACGCTTCCGCGCGCTGCGCCGAGCCGCTGAGGAAACCGCGTCCCAGCGGACTGAAGGCGACCAGGCCGATGCCCAGTTCGCGCAGCACCGGCAAGATGTCGTCGTCGAGATTGCGCTCCCACAGCGAGTATTCGCTTTGCAGCGCGCTGATCGGGTGCACCGCGTGGGCGCGGCGGATATTGGCCACGCCCGCTTCGGACAGGCCCAGGTAGCGCACCTTGCCCTCGCGCACCAGGTCGGCCATGGCGCCGACCACGTCCTCGATGGGTACGGCCGGGTCGATGCGGTGCTGGTACAGCAGGTCGATGTAGTCGGTGCCGAGGCGCTGGAGCAAACCTTCGACAGCGACGCGGATGTGCTCGGGCCGGCTGGTGACGCCGACGTTGACGCCGTCGCGCAAGTCGAAGCCGAACTTGGTGGCCAGCACGACCTCGCCGCGGCGGCCCTTGAAGGCGCGGCCCAGCAGCGACTCGTTGTGATACGGGCCGTAGACTTAGGCCGTGTCAAAAAAATTCACGCCCAGTTCCAGCGCCCGGTGCAGCGTGGCCACCGATTCGGCCTCGTCGGCCTGGCCGTAGGTATGGCTCATGCCCATGCAGCCGAGGCCGATCGCCGCCACTTGCAATCCCTGCTTGCCTAACATCCGATGTCGCATTGCCTCTCCTTGTACAGTGGCGACCATGCTACCAGATGCGTCAATGCGGCGCTGGCGGCGTGCCGGAGCGGGCCACCCAGTCGACCAGCGCGTCGAGCACGGCGCGGCCGGCGCCGTTGCCGCCATGCTCGCTGTTGATGATGGCGACGACGATGCAGGGCACGCCATTGGCGTCGGGCACGTAGCCGGCGATGGCGACGACGTTGTTGAGCGAGCCGGTCTTGAGGCGCGCGCGCCACTCGGCGGGGCCGTCCTTGAAGCGCTTGCGCAGCGTGCCGTCGAGGCCGGCGATCGGCAGGCTGGTGAGGAACTCCGGCGCCCACGGGCTGCGCTGCGCCACTTGCAGCACGCCGGCCAGCTGGGCCGGCGTGACGCGCTCGCTGCGCGACAGG
Source organism: Rugamonas sp. (assembly GCF_025354735.1). GTDB lineage: Bacteria > Pseudomonadota > Gammaproteobacteria > Burkholderiales > Burkholderiaceae_D > Rugamonas. The sequence continues at coordinate 6,782 of NZ_JANXMI010000111.1, read as the reverse complement.
CCGGAGCCGTTGTCGAGCACCAGGGCCCGGTCCGCGATGCCGTGCGCTTGCAGCCAGTCGCGGACGGTTTGCTCGGCGCGCGCTGCGGTCGAGGGGAAGGGCGCAGGCGACGCGCCCGATGCTGCGTCGATGTCCGCTGCCGTCGTCGCCGTCGTCGCCGCGACCGCCGGCAGCGGCCGGCTGCCCAGCGCCGCATCGCCTTGCAGGCTGCCGAGGCTGAGGAACAGGGTGCGCGCCAGCACGTTGTCGGAATGCTTGTTGGTGTCGCGCAGGATTTCCGGCAGCGGCCGCGAAGCGTGTTCGGCCAGCAGGCGGCTGCCCGCCGGCGTCGCCGTGTCGGGCGTGGCCTCGCGCACGGCGCCGCCCAGGCTGCCGCCCAGCTGGCGCCACGTCGCGCGCAGCAGGCGTTCAAGATAATCATGCCGGTCGAGCAGGTTGAGGCTGGTCGCGGCGGCGCAGTTTTTCGGGAAGCTGCCGTGCAGGACGATGGTGATGCGTTCGCCGCTGCGCACGGTGTCGGCCGTCTGCCAGCCGCTTTCCCATGTCGCACATGGCGCGTTGACGAGCTTCATGTCGGAACGGATGCGGACCTGCTCCAGCTGCGGCAGCAGCGTCGCCGTCAGCGCGCCGGCGTCGGCCCGCAAGTCGATGCGCAACAGGTTGCTGTTCAGGAGCAGCGCGTCCGGTATGACGTTGTAATACGCGGCCGGATATTCGTCGAACGGCGGCGCGTCGATGTCCGGCCGCGCAGGCTGGAACAGTTGGCGGTCGAGCACAATGTCGCCGGCGATGGTGCGGATGCCCTGGCTGCGCAGCGCTTCGAGCAGGTGGCGCAGCACGTCTTCGTTGAGGTCGGTGTCGGCGCCGCCGCGCAGGTAGAGCGTTCCTTGCAGCGCGCCGTTCACAACCGGCGCGCTGCTTCGCAATTCGGTGCGGCCATGGAACGCCGGACCCAGCTGGTCGAGCGCGACCATCGTCGTCAGCACCTTCATCACCGAGGCCGGCTGCATGGCCAGCTGCGGCTGGTGCGCCACCAGCGTGGCGTCGCCGCGCAGCACGATGGCGCCGACGGACGAGTCGGCAATGTGCGCGGCCAGCATCAGCTGTTCGACCGGCTCCGGCAGCACGGCGTGGGCGCTGGCGCTGGCCAGCAGTCCGGCCAGCAGCGTCAGCAGCGATGGCAGGCGCGGGAGGGATCGTGGTTGCGGCATGGCGGTGTTCAATCTCGGCTCAGTGGAAAAATAAATAGGACACGAAGATGGCGGCCACCACGCCGGCGCAGTCGGCGATCAGGCCGCAGGAAATCGCGTAGCGCGTCTTGCGGATGCCGACCGAGCCGAAGTATAGCGCCACGATGTAGAAGGTGGTGTCGGCCGAGCCCTGGAACACGCACGTCAAATGGCCGACGAAGGAATCGACGCCGTAGGTTTTCATGGCGTCTATCATCAGCGCCTTGGAGCCGCTGCTGGAGAGCGGCTTCATCAGCGCGGTCGGCAGCGCCGGCACGAAGTCGGCGTTCAGGCCGAGGTGCACGGCGGCCCAGTGCAGGCCGTCGACGACGAAGCCGAACACGCCGGCGTTGCGGATCACGCTGATGGCCACCAGCATGCCGACCAGGTAGGGGATCACCGTCAGCGAAGTCTGGATGCCGCCCTTGGCGCCCTCGATGAAGGCGTCGTAGACGTTGACCTTTTTCCACAGCGCGGCGACGATGAAGCCGACGATCACCAGCATCAGCACTAGGTTGCTGACGACCTTGGACATGGTTTCGATTTCGGTCTTGTTCAGATAGTGGGTGACATAGAAGATCAGGCCGGCGATCGCGGCCGTCATGCCGCCCAGCCAGCCGGTCACGACGCGGTTGAACAGGTTGATGCGCTGGCGTATCGCCACGCCGATGATGCCGGCCACCGTCGCCACATACGTGGCGATCATGCAGGGGATGAAAATGTCGGACGGGTCTTGCGCGCCGAGGATGGCGCGCTGTGCCATGATGGCCAACGGGATCAGCGTCAGGCCGGAGGTGTGCAGCACCAGGAACATGATTTGCGCGTCGCTGGCCTCGTCCGGCCTGGGGTTGAGGGTTTGCAGGCTCTGCATCGCTTTCAGGCCGAAGGGCGTGGCGGCGTTGTCGAGACCGAGCAGGTTGGCGGAAAAATTCATCAGCATGTGGCCGGTGGCCGGGTGGTCCCTGGGCACGTCCGGGAAGATGCGGGCGAAGAAGGGCGAGATGATGCGCGCCAGCACGTTGATGGCGCCAGCCTTTTCGCCGATGTTCATGATGCCCAGCCACAGCGTCATCACGCCGGCCAGCGGCAGGGCGATGTCCATCACGCCGCTGCGGGCCGAGTCGAAGGTGCCGTCGATGATGCGTTTGAAGATTTCGGTATCGCCCAACAACAGCCACTGTGCCAGCGCGGCGGCAAAGCCGACCAGGAAAAAGCCGGACCAGATGTAATTGAGCGACATGCGATAAATTCCGGGGAAAATGGTGGTGTGCAAAGTATAGGGGCAGCGCGGCTTGTGTTGAGGAAAAATTGGCCGTATGCTCGGTTTCGGACGCAACCATGGATGGATCGCTGATGAGGTTTTTAAGGGGATGGCTGGGGACGATGCGCGTCGCGCTGCGGGGACCGGCGCTGGCCACGGCCACGGCCACGGCCACGGCCACGGCCACGGCCACGGCCACGGCCACGGCCTCGATGTTTGCCACGGCCTCGGCCTTGGCCGCGATGCCGGCGGCGCCAGCATACGCCGCCGTGGCCGCCGCGCCGGCCGGGTCGATTACCTTGCCGACTATGCCTACCTTGTCCGCAGCGCCGGCCATGTCGATCGCGCCGGCCGGGCGCGAAGCCCACGTGCTGCACGCCTTCCTCAGCACCGGCGAGACCGGGCTGGACCCGGCCGTCGCCTCCGACATCGCCAGTCTGAGCCTGATGGAAAACATCTTCGATCCGCTGCTGCGCTACGCCTATCTGTCGCGTCCCGTGCGGCTGCGTGGAAACACGGTGGGCGCGATGCCGCGCGCCGAGGGCGCCGGCCTCAGCTACACATTCCAGATCCGCCCCGGCATTTATTTCACGCCCGATCCCGCCTTCAAGGGTGTGCGGCGCGAGGTGACGGCGCAGGATTACGTCTACAGCCTCAAGCGGCTGTACGATCCGGCGCTGAAGTCGCCGTGGCTATTCCTGTTCGAGGGCAAGATCGCCGGCGACGCCGCCCTCGCGCCCGGCAAGTTCGGCTACAACGTGCCGGTGGCCGGCTTGCAGGCGCTGGACAAATACACGCTGCGCATCCGCCTGAGCGCGCCCGATCCCAACTTTTTGTTTTATCTGGCCAGCCCGGCGACCGGCGTCGTCGCGCGCGAGGTGGTCGAAGCCTACGGCGCCCAGGTCGGCAACCATCCGGTCGGCAGCGGCCCGTTCATGGTCGGCCAGTGGCAGCACAGCGACCGCATCACGCTGCTGGCCAATCCCGATTTCCGCGAAACCATCTTCCACGCCGGCGTCGACGCCGGCATCGCGCCGCAGGACCGCGCGCTGGCGGCGGCGCTGGAAGGCAAGCGGCTGCCGCTGCTGCAACGCATCGACGTCAAGATCGTCGAGGAATACCAGTCGCGCGTGCTGGGCTTTCTCGGCGGCGAATTCGATTATCTGGAACAGGTGCCGGAATCGATGCGCGACATGGTCATGTCGGGCGGCGCGCTGAGGCCGGAGCTGGCGCGGCGCGGGCTGGTGCTGTCGCAGTTTCCCGTGCTGCAAACTTATTATATGTGGATGAATATGGAAGATCCGCTGATCGGCGGCTACAGCAAGGACAAGGTGGCGCTGCGGCGCGCCATCGCCCTGTCCTACGACAGCCGCGAAGATATCGCGCTGCTGAAAAAAGGCCTGGCGCTGGCGGCGCAGTCGCCGCTGCCGCCGGACGTGCGCGGCTACGACGCCGGCTATCGCAGCCCGGTCGGCTACGATCCGGCGCTGGCGCGGGCGCTGCTGGACCGCTACGGCTACCGCCCCGGCGCCGACGGTTTCCGCACCCTGCCCGACGGCAAGCCGCTGACCTTGCAGATGGCGACCGAGGCCTCGACCGTGGGTCGGCTGCGCGACGAGCTGTGGCGCAAGAACCTGAACGCCATCGGCTTGCGGGTGGCCTTCCGCAGCGATAAAAAAACCGAGATCATCAAGGCCTCGCGGCTGGGCAAGGTGATGATGTTCGAGACCAACTGGGTGGCCGATTTCCCCGACGGCGACAATTTTTTCCAGCTGCTGTACGGTCCCAACCGCGACCGCGCCAACTACGCCCGCTTCGACCTGTGGCAGTACAACCAGCGCTACGAGCAGGCGCGCCTGCTGGGCGACACGCCGCAACGCCAGGCGCTGTACCGCGAGCTGTCGCAGCTGATCGCGGCCTACAACCCGTGGGTGCTGCTGACCCATCCGATCTCGGCCGACGTGCAGCAGCCGTGGCTGAAATATTACCGCCGCCATCCGGTCGAGCTGACGTCGTGGCGCTTCCTCGACGTCGATCCCGCCGAGCGCGAGCGCAAGCGGAACGGCGCCTTCGGCGCGACTCGGTAAAATCGTGCCATCTCATCCCGCCGCCGGAACGCCCATGCAATTGATTAACCGCCGCGCGCTCGCCTACGTGCTGGCCCATCCCCTCGGCTTCCTGCTGCAAACGGTGCGGGGCTTCCGCGCCAACCAAGGCCTGCTGCTGGCCGGCGCGGTCGCGTATTACTCGCTGCTGTCCATCGTGCCGCTGCTGATGCTGGTGGTGGTGGCGCTGTCGCACCTGATCGACCAGGCCGACCTGCTGACCACGGTGGGCCGCTATCTGGAATGGCTGGTGCCGGGCCAGTCGAAGGCCATCGTGGCCGAGGTGGCCCATTTCCTGGCCCACCGCGACACGATAGGGCCGGTGCTGGCGGTCACCATGTTGTTTTTCAGCTCGCTTGCCTTCACGGTGCTGGAAAACGCCATGTGCGTCATCTTCAAGCACCGCGTGGCGATACGGCGGCGCCGCTATCTGGTGTCGGCGCTGCTGCCCTACTGCTACATCCTGGCGCTGTGCGCCGGCATGCTGCTCGTCACGCTGGTGGCCGGCAGCCTGCAGGTGCTGGGCGAGGACAGCGTGCAGCTGTTCGGCCGCGCCTGGTCGCTGCACGGCGTGTCGGGCGCGCTGCTGTATCTGCTGGGCCTGGCCGGGGAAATCCTCGTGCTCAGTTCGATATACCTGGTGATGCCGGTGGGCCGGCTGTCGCTGTCGCACGCGCTGATCGGCGGCGTGACGGCGGCGCTGCTGTGGGAAATCGCGCGCCACGTGCTGGTCTGGTATTTTTCCACGCTGTCGCAGGTGAACGTGGTCTACGGTTCGCTGACGACGGCCATCGTCGTCATGTTCAGCCTGGAGATCGGCGCCACGCTGCTGCTGTTCGGGGCCCAGGTGATATCCGAATTCGAGCGCGCCGGCCGCGGCCGGCAAGACCAGGCGCCGACGCCGATGACGACGGCCTCGGTTCCCATGGGTAAATAATTTGTGCGCCGCACAAACAATCTGTGTTACACTACGCCCAGTGGTGAGGTTTGCTTGCAGACAGTCCCACTGTCCAGGCTAGCGCCGCGAACCGGGTTGTGTAAGTTTGGTTCGTAGATGGCAGCAACAGCTTGGAGTTGTAATTCCGAATACGTTGGTCGATTACACGTTGGGGGCACCACGCAGATAGCATGGGCGCCCGAGACACTGGAGGCACTTTGCAGATAGCACTGGCGTCCAAACGATTAAAGCATAGGTAATACATTGGAACAAAGCCTGCGGAAGCGGGCTTTTTTTTCGTCCGCGAAAAAGCGGGGAGGCCTCGGCCTCCCCTTTTTCCATCACAGTCCGCGCGCGATCAGCAGCTTCTGGATATCGCTCGTGCCTTCGTAGATCTGGCACACGCGCACGTCGCGGTAGATGCGCTCGACCGGGAAGTCGGACACATAGCCGTAGCCGCCGTGGACCTGGATCGCATCCGAGCAGACGCGCTCGGCCATCTCCGACGCGAACAGCTTGGCCATCGCCGCCTCCTTCAGGCACGGCAGTCCCGCATCCTTCATGGACGCCGCGTGCCAGATCAGCTGGCGCGCCGCCTCGATCCGGGTGGCCATGTCGGCCAGCCGGAACTGCACGGCCTGGTGCTCGAAGATGGCCTTGCCGAAGCTTTCGCGCTCCCTGGCATACTTCAGCGCCGCCTCGTAGGCCGCGCGCGCCATGCCGACCGCCTGCGCGGCGATGCCTATGCGTCCGCCCTCCAGGCCCGACAGCGCGATCTTGTAGCCCTGGCCCTCCGCGCCGATCAGGTTCTCGGCCGGGATGCGGCAGTCGTCGAACAGGATTTGCGCCGTGTCCGACGAGTGCTGGCCCATCTTCTGTTCCAGGCCGGCGACGATGTAGCCGGGCGTGGCCGTCGGCACCCAGAACGCGCTGATGCCCTTCTTGCCGGCGGCCTTGTCGGTCACGGCCATGACGATGGCGACGTCGGCGTACTTGCCGCTGGTGATGAATTGCTTGGTGCCGTTGATGACGTAGTGCTCGCCGTCCCGCGTGGCCGTGGTGCGCAGGGCGGCGGCGTCGCTGCCGGTGTGCGGCTCGGTCAGGCAAAAGGCGCCCAGCATGTCGCCCTGGGCCAGCGGACGCAGCCACTGTTCTTTTTGGCGCTCGTCGGGGTACATCATGGCGATGCTGCACACGGGGCAGTTATTGACGGAGATGATGGTCGAGGTGCCGCCGTCGCCGGCCGCGAT
>NZ_JANXMI010000110.1 GCF_025354735.1 Rugamonas sp. | reverse complement strand
ACGGCTTGGCCTCGATGTAGACGCCGCGCTCGTACAGCATCTCGAAGGTGTCGCGCGCGCTGTGGCCGATGGCCAGCACCACGTGTTCGGTGACGATGCGCTCGCCGCCGGCCAGCGTCAGGCTGCGCACCTGGCCGCCGTCGCCGTCGGCGTTGGCTTCGATTTCGATATCGACCACCTTGCTGTCGAAGCGGTATTCGCCGCCCATGGCCTCGATGTTGGCGCGCATCTGTTCCACCATCTTGACCAGGCGGAAGGTGCCGATGTGGGGTTTGCTGACGTACAGGATTTCTTCCGGCGCGCCGGCCAGCACGAACTCCTTGAGCACCTTGCGGCCGTAGTGGCGGGGGTCCTTGATCTGGCTGTACAGCTTGCCGTCCGAGAAGGTGCCGGCGCCGCCTTCGCCGAATTGCACATTCGACTCGGGATTGAGTTCGCGCTTGCGCCAGAAGCCGAAGGTGTCGACGGTGCGCTCGCGCACTTGCTTGCCGCGCTCGACGATGATGGGACGCAGCCCCATCTGCGCCAGGATCAGCGCCGCGAACAAGCCACACGGCCCGCTGCCGATGACCACCGGGCGGCCGTGGCGGGTCGCGGCGTTGGCGGCGAGTTGGACGCCGTTGGCTACAAAATGATAGCTGGTGTCGGGCGATGGCGACAAATGGACATCATGGCTCAGGCGCGCCAGGACGCCGTCTTCATCGACGACATCGACATCGAGGGCATAGATCAACACGATGGATGAGCGCTTGCGGGCGTCATAGCTGCGCTTGTAGACGGTGAAGCCGAGCAGGGCGTCGGCACTGATGGCCAGCCGCGCCAGGATGGCGGCCGGGAGCGCATCGGCGTCGTGGTTCAGCGGAAGTTTGACTTCATTTAGTCGCAACATGGTGCGGATCTCTCTAAAGGACGCTATCTAGGCGTCATGGACAGAATGCGGCGCGGGCCGCACGGAAACCGATATTTTACCAGTATCAATCACGCCGGGCGGCCGCTGGCGGATGGCGCAAGGCCGGGCGCCATCTGCGGCGGCGCCCGACTTGCCGCAACTAACGATACATATCGGCGCCGTTGGCGCACCACAAACCGATTTTGAATATCGGCGCAGCGGGTCCATTGCGTTGGCAATAAAAGAAAGAGGGCGTTTCGTTCCGTTTTTTATTTGGCAATATCCCATTTCCGATGATAGATTAATCGCCGTCTGTATTGGCGGATTTGGCGCCGCCCGGCCTTGGGCGGGCCGGTCGGGCCCTTGCTTGTATCGATTTGTTGCAAAAAAGAGACTTGCACCAAAGAGGAGCGTCAACACGAATTTGTCAGAATGGACGCGATTCGCCTCAGTTATTATTTTTATAAAATATTCGTTATTAAATATTACATTAATAAATATATATCAAACTTTGTTATTTGAACGACACTGAGATGCCGTTCAAGCTGTCCGGTCCACTAGGCACTCTACTAGAATTATATTTTGCGATTCTATGTTGAAGACAGTATTTATTCCATAATTCATCATTTATTAAGCTTTTATTTTGAAATTATTTCTTTTGGTTAATGTAAATTTCTTTGCGTGACCGTGGCGGCAACAGGCAAATGCGTATTTTTTTTCTCCAAATTGGCGCAAGAAGACGCGGATTGATGCAATAAAGATATTTTTTATATGCATCATTTTGATGCGGAAGTGCTCCACCATGGTGCGCTGCAATAGCCGGAATGTTGTTTTTTGGAAATTTTTGCGCTGTATTTATTTGACAATGGTTTAGCTGATATGTTTCCATCAGTAACTGCGGGGGGAGAAATTTTCAATCAGTTCGAGTCGAGTTGATATGTGAAGCGCCACTGCAACCCCAGTTGTATTTGGTAATTCACCGAATAAATTAAACGATCTTTACGGGGATGGTTTAGTGGTCGGAAAGAGCGCTGAAAGCTGGACAGTTCTTACTTATCATCCAAAAGATGATACGGGACATATAAAACAATTTACATCCAAGGAATTTACTAATGATTAACGAAACAGTATTGTCTCGCTCGATACGCCTGATGTTCGTGGGTGGTATTGCGCTGGGTATGCAAACGGCCTACGCCCAGGACGCCGCAGAGCAACCAATGCAAAAAGTGGAAGTGACCGGTTCGCACATTCCTTCGTTAAACACTGAAGCCGCGAGCCCAGTGACGGTACTGAGCGCCAAAGACATTAAGATCGACGGCGTGCGCAATGTGGAAGATCTGCTGAACAACTTGCCACAGGTCTTCGCCGACCAGGGCGGTTCGATCTCGAACGGCGCCACCGGTACGGCAACGGTCAGCCTGCGCGGCCTGGGTCCGGATCGCACGCTGGTGCTGGTGAACGGCAAACGCCTGCCAGCAGGTAGCGTCAGCAGCACCGCCGCCGACTTGAACGAAATTCCAGCAGGTCTGATCAAGCGCGTCGACGTGCTGACCGGCGGTGCCGGCGCGGTCTACGGCGCGGGCGCGATCGCCGGCGTGGTCAACTTCATCATGAAGGACAATTTCGAGGGTGTGGAAGTCCAGGGCAATACGGCCGGCTACAACCACAACCAGCACAATTCGGCCTCCAGCGCCGTAGCGGCCCATAACTACCCAGTGCCTGGCGACGTCGGTATCGACGGCAAGGAAAAAGACGCCAGCATTTTGATGGGTAGTAACTTTGCCGACGGCAAAGGTAATGCGACCCTGTATTTCAGCTACAAGGAAACCAAGCCTGTGCTGGAAGGCACGCGCGACTTCTCCTCCTGCTCGCTGGCGGTCTCCAAAGGCACGTCGTATGTCTGCTCCGGTTCGGGCACCAATGCCGGCGGCCACGTCGGTAACTTCATCGCCGCCGATGCCGCAGGTAATGCGCGTCCATACGCCAGCGCCACGGATGCCTACAACTTCGGTCCGATCAACTACCTGCTGCGCCCTTCGCAAAACTACAACTTTGCGGCCTCGGCTCACCTGGACGTCAACGACAAGATCCGCGTCTACCAGGAATTCAACTTCCACAATTACTCGACCGATGCGCAAATCGCTGCCGGCGGTATCTTCTACGGTGGCCAGTACACCTTGGCCGACGACAATCCATTGCTGTCGCAGTCGTGGAAAAATGCTCTGGGCATCACTGCGGGGAATCCAGCGGTTGTGAGCCTGGGCAAGCGTAACGTCGAAGGCGGCCCGCGCGTCGATTCGATCAACGACAACTCGTTCCGCGAAGTGCTGGGCGCCAAAGGCGAAGTCAATAACTTCAACTACGACGTGTATGCTCAGTACGCCCGCGTCAGCCACCAGGAATCGGCCAATGGCTACTTCTCGCTGGCCAAGATCAACAACGCGATCGACGTCATCACCGATCCGAAGACCGGCCAACCTGCTTGCCGCGTCGCTGTCAATGGCACCGACACCGCTTGCGTACCGTACAACCTGTATAAAGTTGGTGGTGTCACCCAGGCTGCGCTGAATTACCTGGAAGTGTCCGGTCACCAACAAGGCTACACGCAACAAGTCATCTACGGCGGCACCGTCGGTGCTGACCTGAGCACCTACGGCGTCAAGTCGCCGTTCGCCGACGGCGGCGCTGGCGTGTCCTTCGGTCTGGAGCACCGCGTCGAAAAACTGGTCTTCAATCCCGACCAGGAAAATCTCTCCGGCGACTTGTCCGGCGGTAGCGGCGCAGCCCCTCCGATCAACGCCAGCTACAGCGTCAAGGAAGCGTTCGGCGAGTTCAATATGCCGCTGATCGAGAAAAAGCCTTGGGCTGAGTCGCTGATGCTGTCGACCTCTTATCGTCACTCCGACTACAGCACCCACCACACGGCCAATACCTATGGTCTGGGTCTGGACTGGGCGCCGATCAAGCAGGTTCGTCTGCGTGGCACTTACCAGCGCGCCGTCCGCGCGCCGACCATTCAAGATTTGTACAATCCACAGACGATCGGTCTGAGCGGTCCTGGCGACGACCCATGTACCGGTAACACACCGAAGGCCACGGCGGCACAGTGCGCCAATTCGGGCGTGTCGGCGGCGCAATACGGCCACCTGCTCAACAACTCGGCCAACCAGTACTCGGGCCTCACGGGTGGTAACCCTAATCTGAATCCGGAAATCGCCGATACCTACACGTTGGGTCTGGTGCTGGAACCGATCAAGGATCTGACCCTGACCATCGATGCGTTCGAGATCGACATCAAGAACACCATCAGCTCCGTGTCGCCGACGACCGCTCTGAACCAGTGCTTGCAGACCGGCGCTTCGGTCTTCTGCAACCTGGTCAAGCGCGACTCGCAAGGCAGCCTGTGGCTGTCGCCTAACGGCCCGCTGGGCTATGTGGTCGACACTACCGTCAACATCGGTAGCGAAAACACCAACGGCGTCGATCTGGGCGCCGCCTACCATCTGAAGATGGGCACCATGGGCGCGCTGGACTTCACCATGAACGGCACCTATCTGCACGCCTTCAAGATTGAAAACGTGCCTGGCCTGGGCATCATCGATTGCAAAGGCTACTTCGGTCAGACTTGCCTTACGCCAAATCCGGAATGGCGTCATAAGTTCCGTACGACGTGGTCCACGCCATGGAACTTCGACGTATCGGCCACGTGGCGTCACTTCTCGTCCGTCACGGTCGATTACCTGAACCCTAGCGATCAGGTTAACGATCCGGCTTCCGCCGCCGCCACCAAGATTGAAAACAAACTGGGCGAACGCGATTACCTGGACTTGAACGCATCGTATGCGCTGACCAAGAAAATCAGCATCAGCGGCGGTATCAACAACATCTTCGACCGCGATCCTCCAGTGGTGTCGACCAACTCGACCACCCCTGCCGGTTCGGCCAACGGCAACACCTTCCCACAGGTGTATGACTCGATGGGTCGTTATATCTACCTGAACGTGACCGCACGTTTCTAATCGGCCGTGACGGCAGGGCAGGCGGGCCAGGCCCGTTTGTCCTGCCGGCTGGTTGATGTGCTGTGTAAGCCCTTGCCTTTGGCAAGGGCTTTTTTCGTTTCCGGGGCGGGCGCATATATATATGGCGCGCCCATGAAAAACGCCGCATGGCGCGGCGTTGTGGTGGGGACGGAGGAGGCGGGAACTACAGGTCGAATTCGCCGCTGCCGCCGCGGAATTCATTGATGCCGGCCGTCATCGCCGTAATCATGCGGCGCTCGGCCGCCGACAGCTGCGGATGCCAGATGTCGAAGATCAGCACGACGCGCAGCTGCGCGCTGCGGTTCCACGCTTCGTGCTCGATGGTGTCGTCGAAGACCCAGGCCTGGCCCGGCACCCAGGACCGCGTTTCATTGCCGACGCGGAAGCCGCAATCGGGCGGCACGATCAGCGGCAGGTGGGTCACCAGGCGTGCATTGCTGACGCCGGTATGCGGCGGAATGTGGGTGTTCGGCTTGAGCAGGGAAAACATCGCCGTCGGCGTGCGGCCCGGCTGGTCCGGCTGGGGCGCGCCGCCGAGCAGTGCCATCGTCTGCGGACACTGGGCCGCGTGCTCGGGCACGGCCACGCCATCCTTGAGCAAATGGAAGGCGCTCCAGCGCGGCGAGTTGTTCAGTTCGGCGAACTGGTTGTGCGGCACGTCGTCCGGATAGGTCAGGTAGGGCGTGAAGCCCTGTTCGGCTTGCAGCACCTTGAGGAATTCGTCGCGGATGTTGTCGGTGCCGGCCTCGATCGCGTCCAGCCACGGAAAGTCGGCGCGGTCGAAGAAGGGCTGCGGCAACAGGCCAGGGTAATGCAACATCATCGATTGCGACTCGTAGCGGCGCTTGCGGCCGGTCATGATGTCGAGCGCGTCGCGGAAACGGTGCAGGGCTTCACCGTCGAGCTCGGCAAAATGCGGCGCCAGATAATCGTCGAGGAAGTGGCTGTATTTGGTCTGGTATTGGCTGCGGTAAGCGAGCGCGTGGCTGACGGCGGGCCGCAATTCCGGGCTGAGCTGTTCCAGCGGCGGCGACACGCTGGCCGCCGCGCCGTAGACCGACGCCGCCTTGTGCGTATCGCCTTGTCGCTCCAGCAAGTTGGCACGCAGGATCAGCGCCACCAGATCGGTCGGATCGGCCCGCAGCGCGCCGTGCAAGGCCGCCGCTTCGCCCGCTTCATCCTTCAAGCCCTGGCACACCAGCGCCAGATTGACCCAGCCTTGCAGACCGGCCGGATCGGCGGCCACCAGGCGGTCGAAGGCCGTGCGCGCGGTCGCCAAATCGCCATACTTGAAGGCGCGCTTGCCGAGCGAACTGAGCGCGCGGACGTGGACGGGATCGAATTCCAGCAGGCGTGCCCACAAGCGGGCGCCCTCATCTTCCTTGCCGGCTTGGGTGGCGTGAATGGCGGCGGCCTCCAGCTGAGCGACTTCTTGCCGGGCTGCGCGATTGGTCTGCATCGATGCGCTTCCTACTAATAAATACGGTGAACGGGCGCTGGCCGACGCGTACGACGGCGAACTTGACTAAAGATCAAAAATTATACTGTGATTGCCGCGCAATCCCCAGTGCCCGCCGCCGTACTGTTGGTTCACCGCATCATATTCCGCCCCACAGCGCGCCCAGCGCCGCCACCGCCGCCAGGCCCGCCGTTTCGGTGCGCAAAATACGCGGCCCCATCGACAGCGCCAGCGCGCCGTGGGCGATGGCCAGATCTTCCTCTTCTTCCGTGTAACCGCCTTCCGGGCCTATCATCAGCGTCAGCGCCTGCGGCGGCTGGTGGCGCGCCCAGCCGGTCAGCGACTGCTCGGCGCGCGGCGTCAGCAGGATGCGGCGATGCATGTCTTGCTGGCGTATCCAGTTGGAAAAGTCATCGAGCTGACCCAGCTGGGCCAGCCGGTTGCGGCCGCTCTGCTCGGAGGCCGACACGATGATGCCTTGCCAATGCGCCAGTTTCTTTTCGGCGCGCTCGGCCGACAGCCGTACCACGCAGCGCCGCGCCGCCAACGGCTGGATCGCGGCCACCCCCAGTTCGACCGCCTTCTCGACGATCCAGTCCATTTTCGACGCTTCCGGCAAGGCCTGCGCCAGCGTCAAGGCATAAGGCAGCTCGGCGTCGCGCGCGCTGTGGGCCTTGAGTTCGGCGCTGACGCGCTTTTTTTCGACGCTGCTGAGCACGGCCGTGTATTCGCCGCCGTCGCCATTGAACAGCGTGATGGCGTCGCCCGGCGCCAGGCGCACCACGTGCACATGGTGGGCCACCGCTTCCGGCAGCGTAACGGTGAGGCCGAGGGCCAGAGGCTGGGGACAAAAGAAGCGCGGCATGGAGATCCTGGTGAATGCTGAAGGGGAAGGGAGGGGCCGCACCGTCATTGTGCGGCCCTGCACCGCAATTTTAATTCCTGCATCGCGGGTCTGGTAAAATAGTTCGTTAAGCAAATGTCCGGGTGGTGGTAGGCCTGGAGCGCACGACCCGCATTGCAACCGATTCCCACTTCCGCGATAGCACAATGATGACCACTTCTACGCTTCCTACTACCAAAATGGCCAACGCGATCCGCGCGCTGGCAATGGACGCCGTCCAAAAAGCCAATTCCGGCCACCCTGGCATGCCGATGGGCATGGCTGAAATCGCCGTCGCCCTGTGGAGCGGCCACTACAGTCACAACCCGGCCAACCCGAAATGGCTGAACCGCGACCGCTTCCTGCTGTCGAACGGCCACGGTTCGATGTTGCATTACGCGCTGCTGCACCTGACCGGCTACGACCTGTCGATGGACGACATCAAGCAATTCCGTCAGATGCACTCGAAAACCCCGGGCCACCCGGAAGTCGACGTCACGCCCGGCATTGAAACGACCACCGGCCCGCTGGGCCAGGGTCTGGCCAACGCGGTCGGCATGGCCCTGTCCGAATGGTTGTTGTCGGCCGAGTTCAACCGCCCCGGCTTCGACGTCGTCGACCACTTTACGTACGCGTTCCTGGGAGATGGCTGCCTGATGGAAGGCATTTCGCACGAAGTCTGCGCGCTGGCCGGTACTTTGCGCCTCAACAAGCTGATCGCGCTGTACGACGACAACGGCATCTCCATCGACGGCAAGGTCGAAGGCTGGTTCACCGATGACACGCCGATGCGCTTCGAAGCCTACGGCTGGAACGTGATCCGCGCCGTCGACGGTCACGACGTGGCCGCCGTCAGCGCCGCCATCGCCGCCGCCAAGACGTCGGACAAGCCGACCCTGAT
>NZ_JANXMI010000107.1 GCF_025354735.1 Rugamonas sp. | reverse complement strand
ACCAATCCGGTGATTGAAACGCCGTCGGCGCCACCGCTGGCGGTGCCGGAGCCGCTGCCTCCCAAGAAGATCAAGATCGGCCTGGCGCTGGGCGGCGGCGCGGCGCGCGGCTTCGCGCACATCGGCGTCATCAAGGCGCTCGAATCGCAGGGCATTTATCCCGATTACGTGATCGGCACCAGCGCCGGCAGCGTCGTCGGCGCGCTGTACGCGGCCGGCAACAGCGGCTTCCAGTTGCAGCAGATCGCCATGGACATGGACGAGGCCTCGATCTCCGACTGGGCCTTGCCGCTGTTCGGCAAAAGCACCGGCGTGCTCAAGGGCGAGGCCTTGCAGGACTACGTCAACAAGGCGGTCCGCAACCGGCCCATCGAAAAACTGAAGATCCCCTTCGGCGCCGTCGCCAGCGACTTGAAGACCGGCCAGCCGATCCTGTTCCAGCGCGGCAACACCGGCATGGCGGTGCGCGCCTCGTCGGCGGTGCCGGGCGTGTTCCAGCCGGTCAGCATCGGCGGCCACACCTACGTCGACGGCGGCCTGGTGGCGCCGGTGCCGGTGCGCTTCGCGCGCGACATGGGCGCCGACTTCGTCATCGCCGTCAACATTTCGACCCAGGCCGACGCGCAGGCCACCGTCAGCTCGCTCGACGTCATCATGCAAACCTTCAGCATCATGGGGCAGCGCATCAACCAGTACGAGCTCAAGGAGGCCGACGTCGTGATCCAGCCGGCGCTGGGCAAAATGGCCGGCAACGATTTCGCCAGCCGCAACCAGGCCATCCTGGCCGGCGAGCAGGCCGCGTTCGCGGTCATGCCGGCGCTTAAGCAAAAGCTCGAAGCGAAGCGCCATCCCTGAATCGACCGTTGCCGTTGCCGTTTCGGCGGCCGCCACCTTACAATCGCCATTTACTCATCAAGGACTGACCATGCAATCGAAACCCTACCTGACCCTCGCCGACGTCAAAAAAGTCGCCGCCGCCGCCGAAGCGGAAGCCGTGGCCAACAACTGGGCGGTGGTGATCGCCATCGTCGACGACGGCGGCCATCCGCTGTGGCTGCAACGCATGGACGGCGCCGCGCCGCTGTCGGCCCACATCGCGCCGGCCAAGGCCAAGACGGCCGCGCTGGGCCGCCGCGAATCGCGTATCTACGAAGAAATGATTAACGGCGGCCGCATGTCCTTCCTCAGCGCGCCGGAAGTCGAAGGCATGCTCGAAGGCGGCGTGCCGGTGGTCGTCGACGGCCATTACGTGGGCGCGGTCGGCGTCTCCGGCGTCAAGTCGGCGCAGGACGCGCAGATCGCCAAGGCCGGCATCGCCGCGCTGGCTTGAGCGCCGCAAGGCAGATGATTCCGTAAATCATCTGTGTTGTATTCGCTGGGAGTTCGCTGGTATTGTTGAGTGCGATATTGACTACATTTTGAGCAGCGAGGATACTTTCAAGTTGGGGGTAGGGACCCTCACCAACGAGAAAGCGAGAGGCGCACAATGAAAACAATACGTGTTCTCCCGGCGGCTTTGCTGGCACTGGCTTGCGGTTTTGCGGGCAGTGCGGCGGCGGCCGACCATCTTTATCAGCTCAATGGCAATCTGGATGACAGCGACGGCGGCCCGGCCCTGGTGGCCAGCGGCGGCACGGTCGGCGCGAGCGCTTATTCCTTCGCTGCCAACCAGGGCTTGACGATGGGCGTGTCGCTCGGCAGCGTCTACACCATCGACATGAACTTCCATTTCGACGCGCTGAGCGGCTACCAGAAAGTCATCGACTTCAGCGCCCTGGCCAGCGACGCCGGCATGTACGTGCTGGGCTCGAACTGGAATTTTTTCCCGGTACAAAATTATAGCGCCACCACCGTCGTCGCCGGCCAGGATGCGCGCCTGACCATCACGCGGGACGCCGCCTCCACCGTCAACCTGTACGTCAACGGCGCGGCCTTCGGCACCTTCAACGACAGCACCGGTCTGGCCGATTTCGGCGCCAACAACGCCGTGTTCTTTATCGACGACGCCCATACCGGCGGACGCGAAGCGGGCGCCGGCTCGGTCGACTATATCCGCACTTACGACCGGGCGCTGACCGCCGACCAGGTCGGCACGTTGGCGCCGGTGCCGGAACCGGCCAATATCGCCATGCTGATAGCCGGTCTCGGCGTGCTGGCCATGGCCGCCCGCCGCCAGCGTCAACAAGGGTGAGTGCCACCCCGTCGCTGGCGGACGGGGGGTGACGCAAGCAAGGCAAAAGGCGGCTGCGGAGCGCGTTCAGGCGCACCGTTGCTCGCCTGTTTCGCTGCCCACGTATTGCCAAGCGGGATGGATTTGGTTATAATTCAAAGGTTTAGCCAATCACACATCTACCGTAGCCGACACCCACACCCCCCATCATTCTGTATGACCAGCCTACCTTGAGCGCAACAGCTCGGGACTCCTGGCGGTCGGTCTGACGTGGCGCCGCTACGGTAACTTTATCAGGAGTTGCCCTTGCCGCCATTTTTTTCTGGCCCTACCGTCCCAGCCATCCTGGTGCTCGCTGACGGAACCATCTTCAAAGGTTTTTCCATCGGCGCCGCCGGCCATACGACCGGCGAGGTGGTGTTCAACACCTCCATGACCGGTTACCAGGAAATCCTGACCGATCCGAGCTACAGCCGCCAGATCGTCACGCTGACCTATCCGCACATCGGCAACACCGGTGTCAATCCGGAAGACGTGGAGTCCTCGAAGGTCCACGCCGCCGGCCTGATTATCCGCGACCTGCCGCTGCTGGCCTCGAACTTCCGTTCGACCCAGTCGCTGTCCGATTACCTGAAAGCGGAAAACATCGTCGCCATTTCCGGCATCGATACCCGCAAGCTGACCCGCATCCTGCGCGAGAAGGGCGCCCAGTCCGGCGCCATTCTGGTCGGCACCCAGGGCAACGAGCCGTCCGCCGCGCAAGCGCTGGAACTGGCGCGCTCCTTCCCCGGCCTGTCCGGCATGGACCTGGCCAAGGTGGTCTCGGTGAAAGCGCCCTATGAATTCACCGAAGCCGAATGGACGCTGGGTCTAGGCTACGGCAAGCTGACGGACGCGAAGTTCCACGTCGTCGCCTACGACTTCGGCGTCAAGCGCAACATCCTGCGCATGCTCACGCAGCGCGGCTGCAAGGTCACCGTGGTGCCGGCGCAGACCACGGCCGCCGACGTGCTGGCCCTAAACCCGGACGGCGTGTTCCTGTCGAACGGTCCCGGCGACCCTGAACCGTGCGACTACGCCATCGCCGCCGCCAAGGAGTTCATGGCGCGCAAGCTGCCGCTGTTCGGCATTTGCCTCGGCCACCAGATCATGGGCCTGGCCTCGGGCGCGAAAACGCTGAAGATGAAGTTCGGCCACCACGGCGCCAACCACCCGGTGCAGGACCTCGACAGCAAACAAGTGCTGATCACGTCGCAGAACCACGGTTTCGCCGTCGATCCGGCCACGCTGCCGGCCAACTGCCGCGTCACCCACCAGTCGCTGTTCGACGGCTCGCTGCAGGGCTTCGCCCGCACCGACGTCCCGGCCTTCTGCTTCCAGGGCCACCCTGAAGCCTCGCCCGGCCCGACTGACGTCGCTTACCTGTTTGACCGCTTCATCGGCATGATGGAAGCAACGGAGAAAAAATAAGATGCCTAAACGTTCTGACCTTAAAAGTATTTTGATTATTGGCGCTGGCCCGATTATTATCGGCCAGGCCTGCGAGTTCGATTATTCCGGCGCCCAGGCCTGCAAGGCCCTGCGCGAAGAGGGCTATAAAGTCATCCTGGTCAACAGCAATCCGGCGACCATCATGACCGACCCTGAAATGGCCGACGTCACCTACATCGAGCCGATCACGTGGCAGGTGGTGGAGCGCATCATCGCCAAGGAACGCCCGGACGCGATCCTGCCGACCATGGGCGGCCAGACCGCGCTCAATTGCGCGCTCGACCTGTTCAACCACGGCGTGCTGGCCAAGTACAACGTGGAGTTGATCGGCGCCTCGCCGGAAGCCATCGACAAGGCCGAAGACCGCCTGAAATTCAAGAACGCGATGACCAAGATCGGCCTCGGTTCGGCCAAGTCGGACGTCGCCCACACGATGGACGAGGCGTGGGCCGTGCAGCGCACGCTGGGCTTCCCGGTCATCATCCGTCCCTCGTTCACGATGGGCGGCACCGGCGGCGGCATCGCCTACAACGAAGAAGAATTCGAGACCATCTGCAAGCGCGGCCTGGAGGCATCGCCGACCACCGAACTGCTGATCGAAGAATCCCTGATCGGCTGGAAAGAGTACGAGATGGAAGTGGTGCGCGACAAGGCGGACAACTGCATCATCATCTGCTCGATTGAAAACCTCGATCCGATGGGCGTCCACACGGGCGACTCGATCACCGTCGCGCCGGCGCAGACGCTGACCGACAAGGAATACCAGATCATGCGCAACGCCAGTCTGGCGGTGCTGCGCGAGATCGGCGTCGACACCGGCGGCTCCAACGTGCAGTTCTCGATCAACCCGGCCGACGGCCGCATGATCGTCATCGAAATGAATCCGCGCGTGTCGCGCTCCTCGGCGCTGGCGTCGAAGGCGACCGGCTTCCCGATCGCCAAGGTGGCGGCCAAGCTGGCCGTCGGTTTCACTTTGGACGAGCTGCGCAACGAGATCACCGGCGGCGCCACCCCGGCCTCGTTCGAGCCGTCCATCGATTACGTGGTCGTCAAGATCCCGCGCTTCACGTTCGAGAAATTCCCGACCGCCGACCACCACCTGACGACGCAAATGAAGTCGGTCGGCGAAGTGATGGCCATCGGCCGCACCTTCCAGGAATCGTTCCAGAAGGCGCTGCGCGGCCTGGAAGTGGGCGTCGACGGCTTGAATGAAAAGACCAAGGACCGCGAGAAGATCGAAGAGGAACTGGGCGAGCCCGGTCCCGAGCGCATCTGGTACGTGGGCGACGCCTTCGCCCAGGGCTTCACGCTAGACGAGGTGCACGCGCTGACCCACATCGATCCGTGGTTCCTGATCCAGATCAAGGAAATCGTCGACATCGAACTGTGGCTCGACACCCAGAAGCTGGACCTGCTCGACAAGCCGACGCTGTACAAATTGAAGCAGAAGGGGTTCTCGGACCGCCGCCTGGCCTTCCTGTTGCAGACCGACGACAAGACCGTGCGCGAGAAGCGGCACGCGCTCAACATCCGTCCGGTCTACAAGCGCGTCGACACCTGCGCCGCCGAATTCGCGACCAACACCGCGTATATGTATTCGACCTACGACGAAGAGTGCGAGTCCAAGCCGACCGACAAGAAAAAAATCATGGTGCTGGGCGGCGGTCCTAACCGCATCGGCCAGGGTATCGAATTCGATTACTGCTGCGTCCACGCGGCGCTGGCGATGCGCGAAGACGGTTACGAGACCATCATGGTCAACTGCAATCCTGAAACCGTGTCGACCGACTACGACACCTCCGACCGTTTGTACTTCGAGTCGCTGACGCTGGAAGACGTGCTCGAAATCGTCGCGCTGGAAAAACCGGTCGGCGTGATCGTGCAGTACGGCGGCCAGACCCCCTTGAAGCTGGCGCTGGACCTGGAAGCGAACGGCGTGCCCATCATCGGCACCTCGCCCGACATGATCGACGCCGCCGAAGACCGCGAGCGTTTCCAGCAGCTGCTGCACAAGCTCGAGCTGCGCCAGCCGCCCAACCGCACCGCCCGCACCGAGGAAGACGCGCTGCGCCTGGCGCAGGAAATCGGTTATCCGCTGGTGGTGCGTCCATCGTATGTGCTGGGCGGCCGGGCGATGGAAATCGTCCACGAGCAGCGCGACCTGGAACGCTATATGCGCGAAGCGGTCAAGGTGTCGCACGACTCGCCGGTGCTGCTGGACCGCTTCCTGAACGACGCCATCGAGTGCGACGTCGATTGCATCTCCGACGGCGAAACCACTTTCATCGGCGGCGTCATGGAACACATCGAACAAGCGGGCGTCCACTCGGGCGATTCGGCCTGCTCGCTGCCGCCGTACTCGCTGGCGCAGGACACCATCGATGAACTCAAGCGCCAGACCGCGCTGATGGCCAAGGGCTTGAACGTGGTCGGCCTGATGAACGTGCAGTTCGCGATCCAGAAGCAGGACGGCAAAGATGTCGTCTACGTGCTGGAAGTGAACCCGCGCGCCTCGCGCACCGTGCCCTTCGTGTCCAAGGCCACCGGCCTGCAACTGGCCAAGATCGCGGCCCGCTGCATGGTCGGCCAGACGCTGGCGTCGCAGGGCATCACGACCGAAGTCGTGCCGCCTTACTTCAGCGTCAAGGAAGCCGTGTTCCCGTTCGTGAAATTCCCCGGCGTCGACACCATCCTCGGACCGGAGATGAAGTCGACCGGTGAAGTGATGGGCGTCGGCATGACCTTCGGCGAAGCCTTCGTCAAGTCGCAGCTGGGCGCCGGCATCAAGCTGCCGAAGTCGGGCAAGGTGTTCCTGTCGGTGAAGTCGTCCGACAAGCCGCGCGCCGTGAAAGTGGCGCGCAACCTGGTCGACATAGGCTTCACGCTGCTGGCGACCAAGGGCACGGCCGCCGTCATCGCCGCTGCCGGCATTCCGGTCACGCCGGTCAACAAGGTGGCCGAGGGCCGGCCGCACGTGGTCGACATGATCAAGAACCATGAAATCGTGCTGGTCATCAACACGGTCGAGGAAAAGCGCAGCGCCATCACGGACTCGCGCGCCATCCGCACCTCGTCGCTGGCCTCGCGCGTGACCACCTACACCACCATCGCCGGCGCCGAAGCGGCGGTCGAAGGGATCCGTCATTTGGACGAGTTGCGCGTGTACGATTTACAAGGTCTGCATAAAACCTTACACTAAGCTTCTTTGCGGTACCTTGAACCACAGAGCTCGCGTTGCAGCACCGCGCGGCCTCTGTGGTTTTCCGTTGTAACATCCAATTTGTAGATAGCAGATAAACATGACTTCAGTTCCACTTACCAAATTCGGCGCCGAACTCTTGAAAGAAGAGTTGCATCAGTTAAAGAGCAAAGAGCGCCGTAGCGTCATCGACGCGATCGCTGAAGCGCGCTCGCATGGCGACCTGTCCGAGAACGCCGAGTACGACGCCGCCAAGGAGCGCCAGGCCTTCGTCGAAGGCCGCATCGCCGAACTGGAAGGCAAGCTGGGCGCCGCGCAGGTCATCGACCCGACCACACTGGACGCCGACGGCCGCGTCGTCTTCGCCGCCACCGTCGACCTGGAAGACCTGGAGTCGGGCAACAAGGTGACCTACCAGATCGTCGGCCTCGACGAGGCGGACCTGAAACTGAGCAAGGTGTCGGTGACGTCGCCCATCGCCCGCGCGCTGATCGGCAAGTCGGCCGGCGACGTGGTCGAAGTGCAGGCGCCGTCCGGCCCGCGCGAATACGAAATTTTGGAAGTGCGCTACATCTGATGTGGATGGCGCGCGCCCGCCTGCTGGTGACGACGGCCTGGGCCGGCAGCCTGTGGACGGTGGGCATGCTGGTGGTGCCGACGCTGTTCCGCACGCTGAGCGATCATGTGCTGGTCGGCACCATCGCGGCCAGCCTGTTCGACGCCCAGGCCTGGGTCGGCATGGCGTGCGCGGTGGCGATGCTGGCGCTGGTGGGCTGGGGCGGCGATCCGGCGCGGGTGCGCCGCACCCTGCTGCTGATCGTGCTGGCGATGCTGGCTTGTACCGTGGCGTTTCATTTCGGCTTGCAGCCGATGATGGCGCAGTTGCGCGCGGCGGCCGGTCCGGCGGGTGTGATGGAATCGGCCCTGCGGGCACGCTTCGGCCTGCTGCACGGCGTTTCGATGGGAATTTATCTGATACAAAGCCTGCTGGCGGCTTGCTTGCTGTTCAAGCAGTACGCCGCTGAGCTTCGTTGAACGAAATCGGGGTCATACCTCAGTTTCGGATGCTGCTCTCGAAACTAAGGTATGACCCCGAAGTTGCTGGCCTTGTCGCACGCCGCCGTTGCAAAATGACAACGGCGCCTTGCCTTATTTGCTGCCCAGCGCGCTTTTCTTGGCCGACGTCTGGCGCGGCTTGGCGCGGCGGATGTTGCCGCCGGCGGTGACGCGCTCATTGCCTTTAATCATGACCTTGGTCACCGACGGACGTTTCGTTCCGCTCGGGCTAGGTTTTACGATGGTCACTTCGCGCATGCCCTTACCGGTCTTGGCGCTACGTTCCTTCACCACTTCTACTTTCGGACGGTACAGAACCAGCAGTTTTCCAATATGTTGTACCGGTGCTGCACCCAGTTCGGCGCAGATGGCCTCGTACATGGCGACGCGCGCTTCGCGGTCGTCGCCGAAGACGCGGACTTTAATCAGGCCGTGCGAATCGAGGCCCAGCTCGACTTCTTTCATGACGGCGGGCGTCAAGCCCGCTTCGCCGATGATGACGATAGGCTTCAGCGCATGGGCTTCGGCGCGCAGCGCGCTGCGCTCGACGGGTGTAAGTTTTAGCATAATAATTTTTTAGTAGTTCCCTTAAAGGCAGTATTCTACGCGAATGGCAAAGAAGAAATTAAACAAAAACTGGTTACACGACCATATAAACGATCCTTACGTGAAGTTGGCGCAAAAAGAGGGCTACCGTGCCCGTGCCGCCTTCAAGCTCAAGGAAATCGATGAGGATGAAAAACTCATCAAACAAGGTCAGGTGATCGTCGATCTCGGCTGCACACCCGGCAGCTGGGCCCAATATCTGCGCCGCAAGCTGGCCGGCAAAGAGGGTGGCGGCATCAACGGCACCATCATCGGCCTCGACATGCTGCCCATGGAACCGGTCGCCGACGTCGATTTCATCCAGGGCGATTTCCGCGAAGCGCGCGTGCTGCGCCAGCTCGAAGTGCTGCTGGCCGGCCGCAAGGTCGACGTCGTCGTCTCCGACATGGCGCCCAATCTGTCGGGCATCGCCACGGCCGACTCGGCGCGCATGGAGCATTTGATCGACCTGGCCATCGAATTCTCGCAGCTGCACATGAAGCCGTCCGGCACGCTGCTGGTCAAGTGTTTCAAAGACATGGGTTTCAGCCAGATCGTGGAGAAATTCCGCACCGAGTTCAAAGTCGTGGTGCAGAAAAAGCCCAAGGCCAGCCGCGATAAATCGTCCGAAATCTTCCTGCTCGGCCGGGGATTGAAGAATCCGCTGGAAAATAAGAAAGTGGAAGACGATACGGCCCTTGATATTTAAGGCGATAGCCGCACATCGAAGCAGGAAGGGCGGTTTTACGACGGCGCGACATGGTTTATGCCGGTTTTATGTCGATAATGTTGGTGAAACCGCCTGAAAGACGCAGTTTCTCGGGCGTTCAGCGGCTTTTTTTGGCCGCACGCGCAGGCGTGCTTCTGGCACGGCCTGCTTATTACGAGTAAAATCGGGTTTCTAGCTATCGGTAAAAGATGCGCCCCGCATCCAAGGAGTTTTCGTGAATAACATGTTTTCTAAATCTGCCATCTGGGTAGTCGTTGCACTGCTGTTATTTATGCTGTTTAAGCAATTCGATAATCACAGCACCTCGAGCGGCAGCAAGGCCATCGCTTATTCCGACTTGCTCGATGAAGTCAAAGCCAAGCGCATCCGGGATGTCGTCATCGAAGGCGGCAACATCACCGCCACCCGCGTCGACGACAGCAAGGTGCGCAGCACCGCCACCATGCTCGACCGCGGCCTGGTCGGCGACCTGCGCGAGAACGGCGTCCACTTCGACATCCGTCCGCCGGAAGAGCCGTCGATGCTGCAACAGATGTTCGTGTCGTGGTTCCCGATGCTGTTGCTGATCGGCGTGTGGGTGTTCTTCATGCGCCAGATGCAGGGCGGCGGCAAGGGCGGCGCCTTCTCCTTCGGCAAATCGAAGGCGCGCATGATGGATGAATCGAACAACACCGTCACCTTCGCCGACGTCGCCGGTTGCGACGAAGCGAAGGAAGAAGTCAACGAAATCGTCGACTTCCTCAAAGACCCCACCAAATTCCAGAAACTGGGCGGCCGCATCCCGCGCGGCGTGCTCATGGTCGGTCCTCCGGGCACCGGTAAAACGCTGCTGGCGCGCGCCATCGCCGGCGAAGCCAAGGTGCCGTTCTTCTCCATCTCCGGTTCCGATTTCGTCGAAATGTTCGTCGGCGTGGGCGCCTCCCGCGTGCGCGACATGTTCGAAAACGCCAAGAAGCATTCGCCCTGCATCATCTTCATCGATGAGATCGACGCCGTCGGCCGCCACCGTGGCGCCGGCATGGGCGGCGGCAACGACGAGCGCGAACAGACCTTGAACCAGTTGCTGGTCGAGATGGACGGTTTTGAAGCGAACTCCGGCGTGATCGTCGTGGCCGCCACCAACCGCGCCGACGTGCTCGACAAGGCGCTGTTGCGTCCGGGCCGTTTCGACCGCCAGGTCTCGGTCGGCCTGCCGGACATCCGCGGCCGCGAACAGATCCTCAACGTCCACATGCGCAAAGTGCCGATCGGCACCGACGTCAAGGCCGACATCCTGGCCCGTGGCACGCCCGGCTTCTCCGGCGCCGACCTGGCCAACCTGGTCAACGAGGCCGCGCTGTTCGCCGCCCGCCGCAGCAAGCGCCTGGTCGACATGATCGACTTCGAGGATGCGAAAGACAAGATCTTCATGGGTCCGGAACGCAAGTCCATGATTATCCGCGAGGACGAACGCCGCAACACCGCCTACCACGAGTCCGGCCACGCCGTCGTCGCCAAGCTGCTGCCGAAGGCCGACCCGGTCCACAAGGTCACCATCATGCCGCGCGGCTGGGCCCTGGGCCTGACCTGGCAGTTGCCGGAGCACGACAACCTGTCGGCCTACAAGGACAAGATGCTGGAAGAAATTTCCATCCTGTTCGGCGGCCGCATCGCCGAGGAAATCTTCGTCGGCCAGATGTCGACCGGCGCCTCGAACGACTTTTCGCGCGCCACCAAGCTGGCCCGCTCGATGGTGACGCGCTTCGGCATGTCCGACAGCATGGGCGTGATGGTCTACGAAGACAGCCAAAACGACGGCTTCTTCGGCGGCGCCTCGAAGACGATCTCGGAAGCGACCCAGCAAAAGGTCGACGCGGAAATCCGCAACATCCTCGACACCCAGTACGCGCTGTCGCGCAAGCTGCTCGAAGGGAACCGCGACAAGGTTGAAATGATGACCAAGGCGCTGATGGACTGGGAAACCATCGATGCCGACCAGATCAACGACATCATGGCCGGCCACGAGCCGCGTCCGCCGAAGCCGGGCGTGACGATCCGCAAGCATCCCACCGATGGCGGCCCGGGCGTGACGCCCAGCGTGACGGCGCCGGCCTGACCGTTCCACGGTCGGCACAGCACAGGGCGAGGAGCGATCCTCGCCTTTTTTACGCCACCCCCTTACGCCTGCCACCCCTCAGGCCCTGTTTCGATGCACACCCAATTTCTTTTCGGCCGCTACACCTACCCGTTGCAAGGCGAGGGCGCCCGCCCGCGCGTGATGGGCATCCTCAACGTCACCCCCGATTCCTTCGCCGACGGCGGCCAGTACCAGTCGCTGGAATACGCCGTCTCGCACGCCGAGCAGATGATCTTGGAGGGGGTGGACATCATCGACGTCGGCGGCGAATCGACCCGGCCCGGCGCGCCCGCCGTGCCGCTGGAGCAGGAATTGCAGCGCGTGATGCCGGTGCTGTACACGCTGCGCGACTGCGGCAAGCCGATCTCGGTCGACACCTACAAGCCGCAGCTGATGCGCGAAGCCGTGATCGCTGGCGTCGACATGATTAACGATATAAACGGTTTCCGCGCGCCTGGTGCCATCGAGGCCGTGCGCGACAGCGACTGCGCGCTGTGCATCATGCACATGCAGAGTACGCCGGCGGCCATGCAGCTGCGGCCCGACTACGCCGACGTGGTCGCCGAGGTCATCGCATTCCTGCGCGAGCGTGTGGACGCGCTGACCGCCGCCGGCATCGATCCGCGCCGCCTGTGCATCGATCCGGGCTTGGGCTTTGGCAAGACGGTGGAGCATAATTACGCTCTGCTCAAGGCCGGCGGCCGCCTGGTCGCCGAGCTCGGCCTGCCGCTGCTGGCCGGCCTGTCGCGCAAATCGATGATAGGCGCCGTCACCGGCAAGCCGGTCGAGCAGCGCCTGGCCGGCAGTATCGCCGGCGCGCTGGCGGCGGTGGCGCATGGCGCCGCCATCGTGCGGGTGCATGATGTGGCGGAGACGGTCGACGCGCTCAAGGTGTGGCGGGCGGCGCACTAGTTCGCATAAGGTTGGGGCGGGCACGGCCGGCGGGGACAACAGGTTTTTGTGGTCGATACAATTACAAGAGAGTGAACATGGCACGCAAATATTTTGGTACGGATGGGGTACGCGGTCTGGTCGGCGAGGCGCCGATCACGCCCGATTTCGTGATGCGGCTCGGCTACGCGGCCGGCCAGGTGCTGACCAAGGCGCGTACCGGCGCGGTGCGGCCGACGGTCTTGATCGGCAAGGACACGCGCATCTCCGGCTATATGCTGGAAGCGGCGCTGGAGGCGGGCTTCTCGGCCGCCGGCGTCGACGTCATGCTGGCCGGCCCGATGCCGACGCCGGCCGTGGCCTATCTGACGCGCGCGCTGCGGCTGTCGGCCGGCGTCGTCATCTCGGCCTCGCACAATCCCTTCCAGGACAACGGCATCAAATTCTTTTCCGACCAGGGCACCAAGTTGCCGGACTCGGTCGAGCTGGAAATCGAGGCGGGCCTGGACTTGCCGATGTTGTGCGTGGCGTCGGAAAAACTGGGCCGCGCCAAGCGCCTGGACGACGCCCAGGGCCGCTACATCGAATTTTGCAAGAGCACCTTCCCCAACGAGCTCGACTTGCGCGGCTTGAAAATCGTCGTCGATTGCGCCCACGGCGCCGCCTACAATATCGCGCCGCACGTGTTCCATGAACTGGGCGCGGAAGTGATCGCCATCGGCAACAAGCCGGACGGCTTCAACATCAACGCCGGCCACGGCGCCACGGCGCCGGAAGCGATGTCGCTGGCGGTGCAGGCCCACGGCGCCGACCTCGGCATCGCGCTCGACGGCGACGCCGACCGCCTCATCATGTGCGATGCCACCGGCCGCCTCTACAACGGCGACGAGTTGCTGTATGTGATGGTGATGGACCGCGTGTCCACCGGCCCGGTGCGCGGGGCCGTCGGCACGCTGATGACGAATATGGCGCTGGAAGTGGCGTTCAAAGCGCGCAACATCGGCTTCGCGCGCGCCAAGGTCGGCGACCGCTATGTGCTGGAAGTGATGAAGGAGCGCGGCTGGATACTGGGCGGCGAAGGCTCGGGCCATTTGCTGTGCCTGGACAAGCACACCACCGGCGACGGCATCGTGTCGGCGCTGCAAGTGCTGTCGGCGCTCAAGCGCAGCGGCAAGTCGCTCGAAGAGTGCGCGCGCGAACTGGTGCTGTTCCCGCAGGCGCTGGTCAATGTGCGCGTCGCGCCCGGTTTCGACTGGACCCGCAACGCCGCCATGGTCAGCGAAAAAGAGCAGGTCGAGCGCGAACTCGGCGACAGTGGCCGCGTACTGATACGCGCTTCCGGCACCGAACCGCTGATACGCGTGATGGTCGAGGCGCGCAACGCCGCCGACGCCGATGCGATGGCGCGCCGCATCGCCGACAAGATCAACGGCCAGCTGGCGGCCTGACGCCGGGCCCGGGGCTGGGGCGAAT
>NZ_JANXMI010000102.1 GCF_025354735.1 Rugamonas sp. | reverse complement strand
CCTTGCCCCAGGCGACCGGATAGCAGATGTTCAGCTCATAAGACTTGAATTTGCCGCCCGTATGCAGGCTGATACCGCGCAGGCGCGCCATGTCGTCGAAGCCGAGTATCGGTTGCGACACTTCCAGCCGCATCGGCGGGTTGACATTATTGGTATCGAGCAAATTCGGCTTCGGTCCGATGAACGACACCAGCGACATCACCATCGCTTCGCGGATGGGATCGATGGGCGGGTTGGTCACTTGCGCGAACAATTGCTTGAAATAGCTGTACAGCGGCTTGAGCTTGTTCGACATCACGGCCAGCGGCGAATCGTTGCCCATAGAACCGGTCGCCTCCTCGCCGGCGGCCATGGGCGCCATCAGGAATTTCAAGTCTTCCTGCGTGTAGCCGAACGCTTGCTGGCGGTCGAGCACGGAGGCGACGGCTTTTTCGCCGGGCGCCGACGAATACTTGACGCGGTTGTGCGCCAGCTGGCTTTCGCTGAGCTTGATTTCATTGAGCTTGATGCGCACCGCGTTGATCCACGCCTTGTAGGGCTTGGCGTTGGCGTACGTGTCTTTTAGCTCCTTATCGTCGATGATACGGCCCGCTTCGAGGTCGATCAAGAACATCTTGCCCGGCTGCAAACGCCACTTCTGGATGATCTTCGATTCCGGAATCGGCAATACGCCCGATTCCGAGGCCATGACGACCAGGTCGTCGTCGGTGACGATGTAACGGGCGGGCCGCAGGCCGTTGCGGTCCAGCGTGCCGCCGATGTAGCGGCCGTCGGTGAAGGCCATGGCCGCCGGGCCGTCCCACGGTTCCATCATCGCGGCGTGATATTCGTAGAACGCGCGACGATTGTCGTCCATCGTGCCGTGATTTTCCCACGCTTCCGGGATCATCATCATCATCGCCTGGGCGATGGGGTAGCCGGCCATCAGCAGCAGTTCGAGCGCGTTGTCGAAGCTGGCGGTGTCGGACTGGCCCTCGTAGATCAGCGGGAACAGCTTCTGCAAATCATCGCCGAGCACGGCCGATTTCATCACGCCCTCGCGCGCGCGCATCCAGTTGAAATTGCCTTTGACCGTGTTGATCTCGCCGTTGTGGGCGATCAGGCGGTAGGGGTGGGCCAGCGGCCACTCCGGGAAGGTGTTGGTGGAGAAACGCTGGTGCACCAGCGCCAGCGCCGACACGCAGCGCGGGTCTTGCAGGTCTTTATAGTAGACGCCGACCTGATCGGCCAGCAACAGCCCCTTGTAGACGATGGTGCGGGCCGACATCGACGGCACGAAGAATTCCTTGCCATGGAGCAGCTTCAACGCCTGGATCGCGTGGCCGGACGATTTGCGGATCACATACAGTTTGCGCTCCAGGGCGTCGGTGACCATGATGTCCGGCCCGCGGCCGATGAAAATCTGGCGTATCACCGGCTCCTTGGCGCGCACCGTCGGCGACATGGGCATGTCGCAATCGACGGGAACATTGCGCCAGCCCAGCACGACCTGGCCTTCGATGCGCACGGCGCGTTCGATTTCCTGCTCGCAGGCGATGCGGGAGGCGTTTTCCTTCGGCAGGAACACCATGCCGACGCCGTATTCGCCCGGTGGCGGCAATTCCACGCCCTGCTTGGCCATTTCGTCGCGGTAATACTGGTCCGGCACCTGGATCAGGATGCCGGCGCCGTCGCCCATCAAGGCATCGGCGCCCACGGCGCCCCGGTGATCGAGGTTTTTCAGGATCAGCAGGCCCTGTTCCACGATGGAATGGCTTTTATTGCCCTTGATGTGGGCGACGAAACCGACGCCGCAGGCATCGTGTTCATTTGACGGATCGTACAGACCTTGGGCTTCCATGACTTCTCCACTGCGTTTTTGAGCGAAAAGCCAGAGTAGTGCAATGCAGCAGAAAGTTCAATAATAATAATTAGGGTCGGAGTCGAATTAAAAAATTCACAGTCGCTCAAAAAATTAATTGGGGACATAGTGATCGTGATCCCCACCAGGTATCGGAAAACCTTGTAAATGACGCAGTCAACAATGGTTCAGCCGGCCACCTTGAACGGACGGCCCCGCTTCGCCGGCAATACCTGGCGCTTGACGCGGTTTTGCAGCTCGGTCTTGAATTTATCCGAGCCCAGCGGCCAGCCCTTCAGCACCGCCTTGTTGATGGTGTCGATTTCCGCCGGTGTGAGCGCTTGCTCCGTCAGCGCGATATACGCCGCCTCGCGCTGGAATGGCGTGTTGCCCAGCGCCCAATACTGGGCGTGATCGGTAATCAGGCTGTCCGCTTGCAAAC
The DNA here is from genome assembly GCF_025354735.1 of Rugamonas sp. Lineage (GTDB taxonomy): Bacteria > Pseudomonadota > Gammaproteobacteria > Burkholderiales > Burkholderiaceae_D > Rugamonas. The sequence continues at coordinate 2,678 of NZ_JANXMI010000102.1, read as the reverse complement.
CGGCGTGATGGGCATAGCTCGACCACGGATACGATGCCGCATCGCCGCTGTATCCCGCCCGCACAGGATTGAATTCGATGTAACGGCAGCACGGCATGAAGTATTTGTCGGCGTCGATCAGCGAGGTTTTGTAGCGGCCCTGCCACAAAGTGCCGCTGCGGCCATATTTTTGATTGAAGTAGGGCACGTAATAACGGCCTATCCACTGCATCATCTGGGCCAGCCCCGTTTCATCGGACGGCGACACCAGCAAATGAAGATGATGGGGCAGCAGGACGTAGGCGTGAACGGCGACTTTATAGGTTTTGGCGGCGCCGCGCAGCCAGCCCAGGAAGGAGCGGTAATCTTCGGCGTCCTGGAAAATCTGCTGGTCGTTGTTGCCGCGCTGGATGACGTGGTGCGGCTGGGATGGGACGATGAGGCGGGGCAGGCGGGCCATGGCGTAAACAATAGGGTGGAAGCCCGATACTACCCAATTTTTACCGCTCTGTCCCCGATTAATTCCACGGCAAGGCCGACGCCTTCGACCGCGTCCCTATTTATTCAAGACAGGTTGAAGCTGGCGGACAGGCTGTAGCCTTCGCCGTAGGCGCTGCGCAGCGGCAAGTCCTGGCCGAGGCCGGTTCTGGCTTTTTTGCGCAGGCGGTAGACCAGCATGTCGACGCGGCGGCCGGCATCCGGATCGTCGCCGCCGATGCCGGCCACGATCACCTGGCGCGGCACGGGACGGGTATTAATCGTCAGCAAGTGCAGGAAATTGCACTCTTTTTCCGTCAGCGTGATGGCCATGCCCTGCAGTTCCAGCTGGCGGGCGCTGACTTTCAGCGTCCACTTGCTCGGCAGCGGCACGGTTTCCTGCGGGCCGACGCGGCGGTCCAGCGCCTCGATGTGGGCGGCCAGCTCCTGGAATTTGATGGGCTTGGTCAGATAATGGTCGGCGCCCAGGCGCAGGCCGAGGATGCGGTTGTCGAAGGCGACGCGGCCGGTCAGCACCAGCAAGCCGATCTGCGGGTACAGCTGGCGCATGCGCGGGATCACGTTGAAGCCATCCTCGTCGGGCAGGCCCAGGTCGAGCACCACCACGCCGACATTGCCCTGGCTCAGCGCGGACCACATGTCGCCGGCATTGTTCGTCGTGTGCACTTCGTGTTTGAGCTCGATCAAAAACTCTGCCATCTCTTCGGCAAAGTCCAGATTGTCTTCCACGATGAGTATTTGCGTCATTGATGCGCCATTCGTTACGAAGATTATCGAGCAAGCCCGCTCAGCCCTGTGCGCCGCCCGTGAGGACTTGCGTCAGGGAATTATCACTGTTGCCACCGCCGGGCGCAAGGCTTTTCCCGGCGGCGGCGGACCATGGCAGCCAAATCCGAAATTCTGCGCCGCTTTCAGAAACATTTTGCGCGCTCAGGATGCCGCCGTGCACGTCCACCACCGACTTTGCCATATACAGACCGAGGCCGGAACCGGCCACCCCGGCGGCGTTGCGGCCGCGGAAGGATTTCGCGAACACCTTGTCGAGCTCGTCGGCCGGAACACCGGCGCCATGATCGCGCACCAGCAACTCGATGCCGCCCTCTGTCGCATTTCTGCCCAGCAGCTCGATCTTGCTGTCGTCCGGCGTGTACTTGATCGCGTTGTCGACGAGGATGTCGAACGCCAGGCGCATGCCGTTGGGGTCGCAGCGCAACCACGGCGGCAGGCCGGCGCAGCGCACGATGATGTGGTCGCGGCGCGCGCGGGCCTGCTCGGCGGCCGCTTCCAGCAGCGCCTCGGGCGAGATTTCGTCCGGCTGACGCTGGCGGCCTATGCTGGCCATGCGCTCCGGCGACAGGTACTCGTCCAGCAGCGCCAGCATGCGGTCGACGGCGGTCTGGATCTTGCGGTAGCGTTTGCGGGTGCCTTCGTCGTGCTCGGCGCCCGTCATTTCCAGGCGCTGGACGGCGCCGTCTATGGTCGACAGCGGCGTGCGGAATTCGTGCGACACCATCGCCGCGAAGCGCTTTTGCTGCACCGCCTGCTCGCGGCGGGCGCTGATGTCGCGCACCACGCCGACCAGCGTGGCCGGCCCGCCGTCGTCGGCATCGATCAGCGTCGACTCGATTTCCACGGGGATGACGCGGCCGTCGCGATGCGCCTGGTCGAATTCGCGCCGCACGGTGCGGCGGCTGGCGTCGCCGCCCCGGTAGCGCGCCAGCCGCGCCGGCAAGTCATGCAGCAGCGCCTGGGCCAGCGGCTGGACGCTGTCGAGATCGTAGCCGAACAAGCGCCCGGCGGCCGGGCTCAGATAGGTCAGGCGCAGGCTGGCGCAATCGGCCATCCAGCTCACTTCGCCGCTGTGTTCGAGCAGCAGGCGCAGGCGCGCCTCGGCGCGGCGCGCTTCCTCAAGCTCGGCAAGCAGTTGCGGGACGGTGTGCATGGTTGCTTACGTTAATGAAAAAACATGCACCTAGTATAGCCGCGCTATTCCAGCAGCGGCGCAAAGATCTGTTGCAAATCTTCTTGCGTCAACGCCATCTTGTGCGACTCGCCCTCGGCCAGGATCGATTGCGCCAGGTCGGCCTTTTTCTGTTGCAGGATCTGGATCTTTTCTTCCAGCGTGCCCTTGGCGATCAGCTTGTAGACGAACACCGGCTTGTCCTGGCCGATGCGCCAGGCGCGGTCGGTGGCCTGGTTTT